>JBJPGE010000001.1:0-74080 GCA_048595465.1 Methylophagaceae bacterium
TTCCCGTTTTCACGGGAATGACGACTTTTTATAAGTATGCTCTTACTCGAAGGGTGCTGTAGAATGGTCTAAATATTAATGCAGGAACAGGGGGTAACCGTGTACAAGAAAAACATGAGCATTGCTGGGTTTGATGACGAAATATTTCAAGCGATTGAAGCTGAAAATGTGCGTCAAGAAGATCATATTGAATTAATTGCGTCTGAAAACTACTGTAGCCCACGTGTGATGGAGGCTCAAGGCTCTTCATTAACAAACAAGTATGCGGAAGGTTACCCTGGCAAACGTTATTATGGTGGTTGTGAATATGTTGATCAAGCTGAGCAATTGGCTATGGATCGTGCTAAAGAATTATTTGGTGCTGACTATGCGAATGTGCAACCGCATTCTGGTTCACAAGCGAATGCCGCTGTTTATTTAGCCTTGTTACAGCCGGGTGATACTATTTTGGGCATGAGCTTGGCGCATGGTGGTCATTTAACGCATGGCTCAAAAGTAAGTGCATCAGGTAAAATTTATAACTCGGTTTCATATGGTTTAAACCCTGAAACAGGTGAAATTGATTACGATGAAGTTGATCGTTTAGCACAAGAGCATAAACCTAAAATGGTTGTAGCGGGTTTCTCTGCTTATTCGCGTATCGTTGACTGGCAGCGTTTCCGTGATATTGCGGATTCGATTGGTGCATATTTGTTAGTTGATATGGCGCATGTAGCTGGTTTGGTTGCAGTGGGTGAATATCCTAACCCTGTACAAATTGCTGATGTGACAACGACTACAACACATAAAACATTACGTGGCCCTCGTGGTGGTTTGATTTTGGCAAAAGCGAATGCTGAGATTGAGAAGAAATTAAACTCAGCTGTTTTCCCGGGTTTCCAAGGTGGCCCTTTAATGCATGTGATTGCTGCTAAAGCAATTGCCTTTAAAGAAGCGATGGTGCCTGAATTTAAAACATATCAACAGCAAGTAGTGAAAAATGCGCGTGTTATGGCTGAGGTATTTATGGAACGCGGTTATGATGTTGTGTCAAAAGGCACCGATGACCATTTGTTCTTGGTGAGCTTTATTGAAGCAGGTTTAACAGGTAAAGAAGTGGATGCGTGGTTAGGTGATTCAAATATCACAATCAATAAAAACTCAGTGCCTAATGACCCTCAATCACCCTTTGTAACATCAGGTATTCGTGTGGGTACGCCAGCTGTAACGACTCGTGGTTTTAAAGAGCAAGAGTGTGAAGACTTGGCAACATGGATGTGTGACGTGATTGATAGCCGTGGTAATGAAAAAGTTATCGCAGAAGTTAAAGCGAAAGCACTAGCTGTTTGTAAATCATTACCTGTTTATTCATAAGCTAGGTTTAAAATGCGTTGTCCCTTCTGCGGTGCTGATGATTCTAAAGTAATCGACTCTCGTCTTTCGACAGAGGGTGATGCTATTCGTCGTCGTCGTAGCTGTGTGGAATGCAAAGAACGCTTTACCACCTATGAAACCGCAGAATTATCACTGCCACGTTTGATTAAGAGTGATAAGTCTCGTGCGGTATTCGATGAAAATAAATTACGATCTGGTTTTTTAAAAGCCTTAGAAAAACGTCCAGTGAGTATAGATGCCATTGATACGGCCGTTAAAGGTATTGTTAGACAGTTAATTGCCACGGGTGAGCGTGAAGTTGAAAGTCGCTTAGTTGGTAACTGGGTGATGGACGCTTTGCGTGACTTAGATGAAGTGGCTTATGTTCGTTTTGCTTCTGTTTATCGAAGTTTTCAGGATGTAAATGCATTTAGAGAAGTCATTGAAGGCATGGAAAACCGGACTAAAGATAAGAGTGAGGACTAGATTATGCTTCGAGTAATTATTTTTTGTGATATTTGTAACCCTCAAGGTGTTCGTTATATCGAACAAAATCGAAGCGTACAGCGGGGCGACAGAGGTGGTCGGCGCATAACAGACGATAGAGCATGGTCTGAAAGTTCATTGGAAGAAGCATTAAATGGTGGGTGGTTACATAGTGATGGTCGACACATCTGCCCACGATGTCAGGATCGTCACAGCGAGTAGTTGCCCATTTTGTTAAATCAAACCTATATGGCACGTGCCTTACAATTAGCGAAGCGAGGCCGTTTGACAACTGCTCCTAATCCTCAAGTGGGATGTGTCCTTGTAAAAGACAATCAAATTGTTGGAGAAGGCTGGCATCAGCGTGCTGGTGAGCCGCATGCTGAAATTAATGCATTGAATGCTGCCGGTGCGCAAGCTCAAGATGCCGATTGTTATGTCACATTAGAACCTTGTAGTCATTTTGGGCGAACGCCACCTTGTGCTGATGCACTTATAAAATCTGGCGTGAAACGTGTTTATATTGCTATGCAAGATCCCAATCCTCAAGTGGCAGGTAAGGGTATAGCTAAGTTAAAAGCTGCTGGCATTGAAGTAATGGTCGGTATTTTAGAAAATGAAGCAGAACGATTAAACAAAGGTTTCTGCATGCGTATGCGGATGAAACGCCCCTATGTTCGCAGTAAAATAGCAATGAGCTTGGATGGCCGAACAGCTATGGCTTCAGGTGAAAGCAAATGGATTACGGGTGCTGCAGCGCGACAAGATGTGCAAAAATTACGAGCGCAAAGTTCGGCTATTATGACGGGAATCGGTACATTATTGGCTGATGATCCTGCTTTAACAGTTCGCCCGGAAGGTGGTTGGTACCCTGATGGACAAGAGCTGAGGCAACCGTTAAGAATAGTCGTCGGTGATCACGATATTCCTGAATATGCACATTTATTTGATGACCCTTACGACATTCTAGCTGTAACAACGAAACATGTAGAAGCAGGGCGCTTTGTCGATGTGCTGACCGTTGATGGAAAAAAGGGACAGGTAGATCTATCCGCTATGATGTTTGAACTCGCGAAACGTGATATTAATGACATAATGGTTGAAGCTGGCTCAGTGCTTAATGGTGCATTATTAGATGCAGGGTTGATTGATGAGCTGATTATTTATATGGCACCAAAGCTTATGGGCGATTCGGCAAAAGGTTTATTTCATTTGCCTGAATTACACGAAATGGCCCAGAATATAGACTTGAATATTACAGATATTCGCGCTGTAGGCGATGATTGGCGTATTACTGCTGTTCCTAATTACAAGAAGGTTGGATAACATGTTTACCGGTATTATTGCTGCGATTGGCAAGGTGGAGTCACTGCAGGCACAAGGTGGTGATGTACGTTTAATTGTTGCGACGCAGGATTTAGATTTAACTGATGTGAAATTGGGTGACAGCATATCGAATAACGGCGTCTGCCTAACAGTAGTGTCAATAGACAATACAAAACTTGGTTTTGATGTGTCGCGTGAAAGTCTAAACCGAACAAGCCTTGGCAGTTTATCAACAGGCTCAGAAGTGAATCTTGAGAAGGCCTTAGCCGTAGGTGACCGTTTGGGAGGACATTTTGTTAGTGGCCATGTTGATGGTTTAGGTTCGGTTATGTCACGGCAGGAATCTGCTCGCTCAGTTGTCTTTCGATTTGAGGTGCCAGCTGGCCTTGAACGTTATATCGCTGAGAAAGGTTCTATCTGTATTGATGGCATCAGCTTAACAGTGAACAATGTTGCTGATAATTGGTTTGAAGTGAATATAATTCCTCATACTATGCAAGCAACGGTTATGAGTAATTATAAAGTGGGCACTAAAGTAAATCTTGAAGTGGATTTGATTGCTCGTTATTTAGAACGATTATTACTGCAACAAGATTCTACTTCTGCAATCACCAAAGAAACACTGCTTAAACACGGATTTTTAAAATGAATTTAAACAGCACAGCTGAAATTATAGCTGACCTAAAACAAGGCAAAATGGTCATTATTATGGATGATGAAGATCGTGAAAATGAAGGCGATTTAGTAATGGCTGCTGACTGTACAACGGCACAAGCCATAAATTTTATGGCGCGCTATGCACGTGGTTTAATTTGTTTAACATTAACAGAAGATCGCTGTCGACAACTACGTCTGCCGTTGATGGTGTTAGATAATCAAGCAAGTTATGAAACCAATTTTACCGTTTCGATTGAAGCGGCACGTGGCGTAACAACGGGTATTTCAGCTTCTGATCGTTCTAAAACAATTAAAGCCGCCGTCAAAGCAGATGCAAAACCAGAAGATATCGTTCAGCCAGGCCATATTTTCCCAGTTAAAGCACAACTAGGTGGTGTACTGACACGAGCAGGTCATACCGAGGCAGGCTGTGATTTAGCTCAACTAGCAGGCAAAGACCCTTCTGCAGTGATTGTTGAGATTCTCAATGAAGATGGCAGCATGGCTCGCCGGCCTGATTTAGAAATATTTGCAAAAGAACACAATTTAAAGATTGGCACCATTGCAGACTTAATCAGTTATCGCTTAGAAAATGAGATGACAGTACAGCGTTTATCACAGTGTCATTTGCCAACCAATCAAGGTGATTTTGAATTATATAGTTTTGAAGATACGGTCAATAATCAAGTACATTTAGCCTTGGTCGTAGGTGATATTCAAGCAGATGAAGAAACCTTGGTCCGTGTGCATATGGCCGATCCTTTAACTGATTTATTAGGAACAACACGCGAAGCCAGTCAACATCCTCTCTACAGGGCCAAGCAGCAACTTCAAGAGGCAGGGAAAGGTGTGTTAGTCGTGTTACGCCAACCACATCAAAATAAACAAATAGCGACAAAGGTGGCGCGTTATCAGCAAGAAGATAGAGGTGAAACTACTGTCTCAATGCCAAATAGTTGGGACTTAAGAACCTTTGGTGTAGGTGCACAAATTTTAGCTGATTTAGGTGTTAAGAAAATGCGCGTATTAGGCACACCAACAAAACTTACTGGCTTATCTGGTTTTGGTCTTGAACTGGTCGGATATGCCGACGAATAGTCAGAAAAACATTGTTATTATTGCCGGTGAAGCATCAGGCGATGCACATGCTGCCCGAATGCTCACGGAGCTAAAACTATTAGCACCAAACTATAATGTAAAAGGTATTGGCGGCGACAAAATGCGCGCTGCTGGTGCTGAAACCTTTGTTGATTTTTCAGAACTTGCAGTTATGGGTTTGATTGAAGTTATCAAACGTTATCGCTCACTGAAAAAAACATTTAATCGTACCGTTGATTTATTAAAATCAGAAAGACCTGATTTATTAATCTTAGTTGATTATCCCGGCTTTAATTTAAAGCTGGCAAAAGAAGCGAATGCATTAGGTATTAAGGTTTTATATTACATCAGCCCAAAAGTATGGGCATGGAGAGCAGGCCGAGTTAAAACCATCAAACAATACGTCGATCATATGGCTGTTTTATTCCCATTTGAAGTACCGATTTATCAAGGTGCAGGCGTGCCTGTTACCTGTGTAGGTCATCCTTTAGTTGATGCAGTAAAAAAAGAACTCACGACTGAACAAGCGAAAGCAAAATTAGCGATTAATATTGAGCAGCAAGTATTAGGATTATTTCCCGGCAGTCGTCGTAGTGAAGTTGAAGTGTTACTGCCGATTATGATTGAAGCAGCGGAGCGGATTAATAAAAAAGTAAAAAATCTAAATGTAGTCGTGCCGTTAGCTACTGGATTAGATCGTAAAATCGTTGAGCCTATTTTGGCAAAATCAGCATTAGAGATAAAGCTGATTGATTATGATTTTTATGAACTGACATCAGCCTGCGATGCGGTTGTTGCAGCATCGGGTACGGTAACGCTAGAAATAGCTTTACTTGGCATTCCGCACTTTATTAGCTATCGTGTTTCACCACTTTCATATGCAATTTTAAGTCGATTTGTTAAAATTCCTTATGTGGGTTTATGTAATATTGTGACGGGTGAAAATGTGATTTTAGAATTACTGCAAAACGATGTCACAGCTGAACGGTTTGAAAAAGAACTACTGTCTTTACTCAACGATGAAGATAGTGTGCAGCAAGCAGAAGTTATTCGTCAACAAGTGTTATCAGCTTTAGGGCCTTCGGGCGGAGCAAAGAATGCGGCTGAGTTAGTTGTTTCATTGTTAGGGTAATTTAGGCTGTTATCCTCGCATATGCAGAAAATAATAAAATACCGTCATTCCGGTAGCTTGTAGCCGGAATCTAGGAGCCAATATAACTATCCTAAGATTCCGGCTACAAGCTACCGGAATGACGTAGCATCTTTATTGGAGGATTACCTTCAGCCGTTCGTGGTGAGCTTGTCGAACCATGATCGTAAACCATCCTTCGACAGGCTCAGGACGAACGGAGTTTTACATTTTGACCAAACAAGAATACATAGTAGGCGTAGATGAAGTAGGGCGTGGCCCTTTAGCTGGCCCAGTCGTCACCGGTGCAGTGATTCTTGATCCGAACAAGCCTATAGAAGGATTAAATGACTCAAAAAAACTCAGCGAAAAACGTCGTGAACAATTAGAGCCGATTATCAAAGCCAACGCCTTAGCGTGGTCATTAGGTCGCTGTGAACCAACAGAAATTGATGAAATTAATATTCTACAAGCGACATTGTTAGCCATGAAACGAGCAGTTGAAGGTTTGTATATCACACCGACGCATGCACTGGTCGATGGCAATAAAGCGCCCGACTTAGCTTGCCCTGTCACCACCATCATCAAAGGTGACCAAAAAGAGCAATGTATAGCAGCGGCATCAATTCTGGCAAAAGTAGCTAGAGATAGAGAAATGGTTGAAATGGATAAACTTTATCCGGGCTATGGGCTAGCTAAACATAAAGGTTATCCAACTAAACAACATCAAGAGGCTTTGATGGAATTAGGCGTGACAAAGATACATCGTCGTTCGTTTAAGCCGGTGCAATTGGCTCTGTTACCAGAGTAGGTCTATTTCTAACTAAACCGCATAGAAAGATCAATGGACTGTAAATCTTTAGTCAGTGCTCCAATGGAAATACGATCAACACCTGTTTCAGCAATACTGCGAAGGTTTTCTATTGTAATGCCGCCGGAAGCTTCAAGCAGTGCTTTGCCTTGCGTTATAGCTACTGCTTTTTCTAAGGCAGGAATATCAAAGTTATCCAATAGAATAATATCGGCTTGGGTAGCTAAAGCTTGATCAAGTTCGTCAAAGGTTTCCACTTCAACTTCTATGGCAATACCGTTAGCAATTTTCTTCGCTGCATCGATAGCTGCTTTAATGGAACCTGCTGCTAGTATATGGTTTTCTTTAATTAAAATACCATCATAAAGACCAAAGCGGTGGTTATGGCAACCACCACAAACAACGGCATATTTTTGAGCGATGCGTAAGCCGGGTAGGGTTTTGCGAGTATCAAGTATTTTGACATCAATGCCTTTGACCGCATCGGCATATTTTTGAGCTAATGTTGCTGTGCCAGACAAGGTTTGCATAAAGTTAAGTGCAGCACGTTCACCGATAAGTAATTGACGGGCAGGGCCAGTTAATTTGCACAACACATCATTTTCTTTGACTCGGTCACCATCATTGAATAGCCATTCGACTTTGATAGCTTTACTTACTTGAGCAAACACTTCATCAACCCATAAAACACCGCTTAGTGTGGCTTGTTCACGACTGATAATTGTGGCGGTAACAATGTCTTCTGGAATGAGACTGGCAGTAAGATCGCCTGTGGCAACATCTTCTTCTAATGCTCGATTCACATCTGCAACAATAGTTTCGTGATTAATATCAATTTTCATGCTTTTATTCTACTCAATATAGGTATGTTCAAGGTATTATATACAAAGCAGCCCAATCAATCACAAGGTTAAGCTTGAAAGAACAGTTCTTCATATTTTTTCGTTATTTTTTAAACAGTGCGCGCGATCTGGCTGCGATCGTAGCTGTGATTGTATTTTTCCAATTAGTGGTTTTACAACAACCCATCCCTAATATCGGTCAGATTCTAACAGGCGTCATTTTAGTGATGTTGGGATTGACGTTCTTTATTCGCGGTTTAGAAATGGGTTTATTCCCCATTGGTGAAAGCATGGCTTATGCTTTTGCTCAAAAGGGTAGTGTTATTTGGTTATTGATCTTCGCATTTTCACTAGGCTTTGGCACAACGGTGGCCGAACCAGCATTGATTGCGGTGGCAAAAGAAGCGGCGATTGTCGCTGCATCTGGTGGCATGATTGAAAATAACGAGAAAGCGATGTCTATATATGCCACCGGCTTACGTTATACCGTGGCTTTGTCTGTTGGACTAGCGATTTTAATTGGTGTGTTACGCATATTAAAAGGCTGGCCAATTCATTATTTAATTATTGGTGGCTATGTAGGCATTGTGGTGATGACGATGTTTGCTCCGGCTGAAATTATTGGTATTGCTTATGATTCTGGCGGTGTAACCACCTCGACCATTACTGTGCCATTAGTGACGGCATTAGGTGTCGGCTTAGCATCGAGTATTAAAGGCCGAAACCCAATGGTGGATGGGTTTGGTTTAATTGCCTTTGCCTCACTAACTCCCATGATTTTTGTGATGGCCTACGGAATGATAATCTCATAATGTTTATAGAATTATTACATTCCCTAGCTGGAGTCTTCGTTCAGACTGTGAAAGATATTGTGCCGATTGCTATTATTATTTTTGGCTTCCAGCTATTTGTTATACGTAAACCTATCCCGAATTTGAAAAAAGTATTGATTGGTTTTTTTTATGTACTCATTGGATTAGTGTTCTTTTTAGAAGGTTTGGATCTTGCTTTATTCCCTCTAGGTAAATTGATGGCGAGCCAGCTAACGGATCCCACTTTTATTTTTGGCGAGTTGGCTTCAATTCCCGATGTTATTCATTGGCGTGATTATATGTGGGTCTATATCTTTGCTGCAGCAATTGGGTTTGCAACGACTATTGCCGAACCGTCATTGATTGCTGTCGCGATAAAAGCACAAGAGGTATCAGGTGGTGCTATTTCTGTATGGGGTTTACGTATAGCCGTTGCGATTGGTGTGGCGGCAGGAGTCTCGTTAGGTACGTTTAGAATCATCACCGGAACACCTTTGCAGTATTACATTATGGCGGGTTACGTAATTGTGATTATTCAGACATTTTATGCCCCAAAATTGATTATCGCCCTTGCTTATGATTCGGGCGGCGTAACGACTTCAACAGTGACTGTACCCTTAGTTGCGGCATTAGGAATTGGCCTTGCTTCAACTGTGCCGGGGCGAAGTACTTTATTAGATGGCTTTGGTTTGATTGCCTTTGCCAGTTTATTTCCAATTATGAGCGTAATGGCCTATGCACAATTAACAGAGTGGCAGGCAAAAAAAGCCAAGCGTAAACAACAGAGTAATAAGGAGAAACAATAATGCATTTTAAATTAATTATATGTTTTGTAGAAGACGGGCATACCGATGAAGTGCTTGAGGCTGCTAGAGAGGCGGGTGCTACAGGTTCAACCATCATAAATAATGCACGTGGTGAAGGCTTGAATAAAAGCAAAACCTTTTTTGGGATGAGTCTTGAAACGCAACGTGATGTGATTTTATTTTTAGTGGAACAACATTTAAGTCGCCATATTCTAGAAACAATAGAAAAAGCAGGCCAGTTTGATGAGAAGCCGGGAACAGGTATTGCCATTCAAATTGATGTTGAAGATGCTGTCGGTGTCTCACATCAAATACAAACATTACATAATATTGTAGAGGAAGAACTATGAAACCAAAAGAGATTGTCCGCGTTCGTGATGTGATGCGACCTGAAATTGATATTGTTGATGGAATGACTACCATTACAGACGCATTAAATGAAATGAAAAACCTGAAAAATAAAATGTTGATTGTTGATAAGCGCCATGATGACGACGAATATGGCGTAGTGCGAATGTCTGACATTGCATATCATGTTTTGGCTCAAGACAAATCACCCGATCGTGTTAATGTCTATGAAATCATGATTAAACCAGCTATTACCGTTGATGCCTCAATGGATATTAGATATTGTGCCCGTCTATTTGAACGTTTCAAATTGTCACGCGCACCTGTGATGGAGAATGGCAAGTTGGTGGGAGTGGTAAGTTTGACTAGAATGGTTGTGCAAGGCATTAGAAAGTAAGATGAATATCAAGCCCGACGGCTTATTAGCTGGCGTTCGTTACCGCTCATCGCCTAACAAGGATGAACGTATTGATGCGGCTGATATTACAGGAATAGTTATTCATAATATCAGTCTGCCTCCCGGTGAATTTGGTGGTGGTTGGATCGATGATTTGTTTCTCAATAAGCTTGATCCAACTGTGCATCCTTATTTTGAACAAATAGCTGACATGCGTGTTTCAGCTCATTTATTGATAAGACGTGATGGTGAAGTGATTCAATATGTGCCTTTTTATCAACGCGCATGGCATGCAGGTGTTTCAAAGTGGGATGAACGTGATTGCTGTAATGATTTTACCGTTGGTATTGAAATAGAAGGTTCTGATGATCAGGATTTTGAACAAATACAATATCAGCAATTAGCCCAAGTCATTCTGTTGCTTTGTGAATATTATCCTTCCTTATCAGCGGACCGAATAAAAGGTCACCAAGAGATCGCGCCGGACCGAAAAACCGATCCAGGGCCACATTTTGATTGGACGTATTTAGCTGAGTTAATACGTTGAATACAAACAAGCGTGGTATCATATACAGCATATGATATCACTGAAAAAAATCTTTTCTGTAGTGAGGAAAAAGAAGAATATTCCAGCAACAGATGGTGCTCAGAAAAGCGATCCGATTGTAATACCTCGATCAGAACACAGCATTTCTCGGAAACAGATTGATCCCCATGCCTTAAAAATCCTCTACCGTCTGAAAGATGCTGGCTTTGACGCCTATCTTGTTGGCGGTTGTGTGCGCGATTTATTATTAGGACATGAACCTAAAGATTTTGATGTTACTACCAATGCATCTCCTGAAGAAGTTCATAAATTATTTAAGAAAAGTCGTTTAATTGGTCGACGATTCAAATTAGTACATGTTGGCTTTGGCCGCAATGTAATTGAAGTGGCTACCTTTAGGGCGCCGCCAGAAGCTGATCAGCACGTTGATGGACGTATTATGCGCGATAATGTGTTTGGCACATTAGAGCAGGATGCATGGCGTCGTGACTTCACCATTAATGCTTTGTATTACGATATTCGCGATTTTTCGATAATCGATTATACAGGCGGCATTGCTGATTTAGAGGCGGGGAAAATTAGATTAATTGGTGATGTGGAAACACGTTATCGTGAAGATCCTGTGCGCATGTTGCGCGCCTTACGTTTTGTGGGGAAATTAGGTTTGCGCCTAGATGGTGAAACAGAACGTTTTATTCCGCAACTTGCTAACTTGTTAGCTGATATTCCAGCCGCACGTTTATTTGATGAATCACTAAAGTTATATTTAACAGGTAATGCAGCGGTGACGCATGAACTATTATGTCATTATGAGGTTTTTGAGGTGTTGTTTCCACAAACGGCGGCATTGCTCCATACCGAGCAAGATAATTATCCACGTACCTTAATTACTAAGGCGTTAGAAAATACCGATATTCGTATTGATGATGGCAAACCTGTCACGCCGGCATTTCTGTTTGCGGCGTTAATGTGGGAGCCGGTGAGACAACGCTGGCAAGAACATAAAGATCGTAAAATACCGCCCATTCCAGCGTTGCAACGTGCGGCAACTGAAGTTATTTCAGAGCAAGTTCGTCGTGTTGCCGTGCCTAAGCGTTTTACGTTGATGACACGCGATATTTGGACATTGCAAATCCGTTTAGAGCAACGATTCGGTAAAAAAGCATATAGAACATTAACCCATCCAAAGTTTAGGGCGGGCTATGACTTTTTATTGCTACGCGTGCAAGCCGGTGAGCCTTTATCTGAATTAGCGGATTGGTGGACGGAGTTTCAAGAGGCTGAAGAATCGCAGCAACAGAAAATGGTTAATAGTTTGTCAGCGACACAGGCGGGCGCTCCACGCAAACGTCGTAAACGAAGACGTAAAAAACCTGCTGCTAAGAGTGTAGCTAGTGAATAACATATTTATCGGATTGGGCAGTAATTTATCTGATCCTATCCAACAGGTATTAATGGCAATGGAAGCATTAAAAAAAATTCCTGAAACACGCGTAGTTAAAAAATCATCGCTTTATGCCAGTCCGCCAATGGGGCCGCAAGATCAACCCGATTATGTCAATGCCGTTGTGGAATTAAACAGTGAATTATCGGCACATAAATTATTAGATCAACTGCAAACTATTGAGCAACAGCAGGGTCGGGTACGTTTAAGACATTGGGGAGAACGTACGCTTGATTTAGATATACTGGTGTATAGCGAGCAGAAGATTGATGATGAGCGCTTAACTGTTCCGCATTCTGGTATCAAAGAGCGGGCGTTTGTACTTTATCCACTAGCAGAAATTGCTTCCGACCTAATTATTCCGCAATTTGGAAATATAGCCAATTTAGTTCAAAATTGTTCTCGAGCTGGTTTAAACAAAATAAATTTAGATTTAATATGAGTACATTAGAAACACCACATCGTTATATTGCTGTTGAAGGCCCTATTGGAGTGGGTAAAACCCACTTGGTCAAACGACTGGCTGAGAGCTTTTCAGGCACAACGGTGCTGGAGCAGCCGGAGAATAATCCTTTTTTAGAAAAGTTTTACATTCACCCAAAACAATCAGCATTACCAACACAATTAAGTTTTTTAATGCAACGAGTACGTTTAAGTAAAGAGCTGCAGCAAGATGATCTATTTTCTAGCCTAAAAGTAACGGATTTTATGGTTGAAAAAGATCGTATTTTTGCACAAATCACCTTAGATGATGACGAACTTGCTCTCTATAATATGGTCTATGATAATCTGACCATGCAGCATCGCATTCCTGATTTAGTGATTTATTTACAAGCACCGATGACGGTGTTGAAAGCGCGGGTAAACCAACGCGGTATAGGCTATGAACAACGTATTGAAGATGGTTATCTTCAAAGGCTAGCGGACAGTTATGCTGACTTTTTTCATTATTATGATGCATCACCGTTATTGATAGTGAATGCTGAACAAATTGACTTGGTTAATAGTGAGCAAGATTACCAAAATTTATTAGAGCAAATTAGCACATTGACCAGCGGCCGACATTATTACAATCCGCTTCCAGTGAGAAAGTAGAAGGTTAGAGTATGACGCGATTGAACTTAACAGATTTGCAAGAAATGAAAGCGCAGCAAAATAAAATCACAATGCTGACTTCGTATGATGCTAGTTTTAGCCGAATAATGGATGCGTCAGGTGTCGATATGATTTTGGTGGGTGATTCGCTTGGCACAGTGGTACAAGGGCATGAAAGTACAGTCCCTGTGACTGTTGACGATATGATCTACCATTGTCGTCATGTATTGCGTGGTAGCCAACGCGCATTTGTTGTTATTGATATGCCTTTTATGAGCTATGCAACACCGCAGCAAGCAGCTCAAAATGCTGCTCGTTTGATGACCAGTGGTGGTGCACACATGGTCAAATTAGAAGGTGGTGGGGCAGTTATTGAAGAAACGGTTCGTGAGCTGACTGAGCGGGGCATTCCTGTTTGTGGGCATCTAGGATTATTACCCCAATCGGAACATAGATTGAGTGGCTATCAATCTCAAAAATGGAGTGAGCAGACCGTACAAAAACTACTTAAAGACGCTAAAGGTTTGCAACAAGCAGGTGCTGAAATGGTGGTGCTTGCATGTGTTCCCGCTACGGTAGGCGCCCAGATAACAGCTGAACTGACTATTCCAGTGATTGGCTTTGGGGCCGGTAGATCATGCGATGGGCAAGTACTTATTTTATACGATATGCTTGGTATTTCCGCAGGGAAAACACAAGCTTTTAATCATGATTTTTTAGCAGATGAGGGTAATGTTCTCGGTGCAATTAAGAAATACGTGCGGGATGTGAAAAGTGGCGATTTTCCTCAGCCACAGCATGAGTACGAATGAAAACAGTTAAAACTGTCGCAGAACTTCGACAGCAAATTACAGAGTGGAAGCAAGCGGGCCAACGAATTGTATTGGTGCCGACCATGGGTAATTTACACCAGGGGCATTTATCGTTGGTAAAAAAAGCAAAAAAACTGGCGAATAAAGTGATTGTCAGTATATTTGTAAACCCTTTACAGTTTGATGATAAGACTGATTTGTCGGCTTACCCGCGTACTTTAGAAGCTGATATTGAGCAACTTGTAGCTGTCGAATGTGACGCTGTATTTACACCTACGGCGCAAACAATGTATCCCTACGGAATGGATGAGCAAACAATTATCACCGTTCCTGGAATGGATGATAAATTATGTGGTCAAGCCCGGCCGGGGCATTTTGATGGTGTGGCTACCGTTGTCGCTAAACTATTTAATATGGTGCAACCAGATGTGGCCATATTTGGTGAAAAAGACTATCAGCAGTTATTGTTAATCAAAAAAATGGTTGCAGACTTAAACCTACCGCTTGAAATAATAGGTTTACCTACGCACCGTGAAGCAAGTGGCTTAGCTATGAGTTCTCGCAATCAATATTTAACAGAACAACAGCGAGAACAAGCGGCTTCAATTTATCGAATATTGAGTGAGATTAAGACAAAAATTCTGAAGGGTGAGACCGACTTTGTTAAATTAGAGCAACAAGCAAAGGATGAATTAACGCAATTAGATTTTGAACCAGACTATGTCGATATTAGGCATTCTGGGAACTTAGAGCCTGCAAAACAGTCAGATAAAGAGCTTAGAGTTCTCTTAGCCGCTCGATTAGGAAAAGCCCGATTGATCGATAATATTGCCTGCAATCTAGATTAATAGTTCATTTTGAATTTGATTGATTTGAGCTAAAAATGCGATAATACTCCCTAAATTAACTAGGAAATAGTTGGAATATGCAACTGACATTGCTTAAAACAAAATTACACCGCGCCTGCGTTACGCATTCAGAACTTGAATACGAAGGTTCTTGTGCGATTGATAGTAATTTATTGGATGCTGCTGGTATTCATGAATATGAACAGATCCACATATACAATGTCACCAATGGTGAACGCTTTACAACGTATGCAATTCGCGCCGAAGCAAACTCTAACATTATTTCTGTTAATGGTGCGGCAGCACATAAAGCTTCACCGGGCGATCGTATTATCATCTGCGCCTATACAACACTAGATGAAAAAGAAGTCGCTAAATTCAAACCAACACTGGTTTATTTAGATGAAAAGAATGGCATAGTTAATACACGTCATGCGATCCCAGTTCAAGCAGCCTAAATGATGAATCCAATAGAGAAAATATTTGAAAGTGTATTGTGGAACAGCCGCTTTGTTGTAATTATTGCTGTGCTTGCCAGCTTAATAACGGCATTTGCTATGTTTTATATGGCGACGGTCGATGCTTATTTTTTAGTATCACATCTTGGCGAATACCTTTCTGCTGACTTAGTAGGTGAAGCTCGAAAAGTATTTCGAGCCAATACGGTAACGCATGTAGTTGAAGTCATCGATGGTTATTTATTAGCAACTGTATTACTGATGTTTGCATTAGGTTTATATGAACTATTTGTCAGTAAAATAGAGCAAGCGGAGTCTTCAGAAACACCCTCTGTACTTGCCATTCACAGCCTTGATGATCTTAAATCACGTTTAGGTCGTGTTATTTTGATGATTTTAATCGTAAACTTTTTTGAACAAGCAATCGGCATGGAATTCCATAGTCCATTAGATTTATTAGCGCTTGCAGCAGGAATCACATTAATTGGCGTGACGCTTTATCTTACTCATGTTGATGATGGACATTAACATAAATTACTAAAAAATCAGCATGATATCTAAGCTAACTCTATAAATAGCTTAAAGTATAAACTTTAGTTTTAAGGAGAAAATATTGAGGAAATACTTGTATTTTTTATATCTGCTTATTATATCTTTTTATTCTTCAATTGCTTTAGCCCAAGATGAAATTACCGTAGGTACAATTGAACGTCCACCATTTGCTTTTCACGATGAGCGCGGCAATCTGACCGGATTTACCGTGGAGTTATGGCAAAAAATTGCAGACAGGATCGATATTGATTTTGTATGGCAGCAACAGCAAAGCTTTTCTACATTAATTAGTGATACCGTATCTAATAAAACAGATTTAGCTGTCGCCAATATTTCAATTACTGCAAGTCGAGAACAACAAGCGGATTTTTCACACTCAATATTTGAATCTGGGATGGCAATAGCCGTTAAAAGAGGTGCTAGTGCATCTTATTTCACCTTGATATGGGAATCAGGAATTGTCCTATTTCTGGGTGGGGCATTTCTACTTTTGCTGTTAATTGCTCATGTAGTTTGGTTTTTTGAACGAAATATAGATAACCCACGGCATGACTATTTTCGTGATGACTATGTTGGTGGTGTGTGGGATGCTTTTTGGTGGGCCTTTATTATCATGACAATGGGCGGCTTTGAAAATGAAGTACCGCAAAAACTTATAAATAGAATGCTGGCGATTTTTTGGATAATTGTCAGTTTGTTTTTTATATCAACGTTGACGGCAAAAATTACTACTGCTTTGACTGTTGCTGAGTTAAGGACAGGGATAGTAAGTTATAAAGATCTATTAGGTAAGAAGGTGGGGGTAACTGAGGGATCTTCGCATCAGAAATTTCTACAGGATGTAGGGATAAGAACGGTTGCCTACCCGTCACTTGAAGCATTATATGCTGATTTGAGAGGCGAAAAGATTAATGCAATCGTTGCTGACTTACCTATTCTTTCTCACTACGCCACGCATGATGGCGCGAGTTGGATGTTGGTTGCAGGAGATACATTTAACATTGAGAATTATGGCATTATATTTCCTGAAGAGTCACCTTATTTAGAAAGAGTAGACACCGCCTTATTACAGCTTAGGGAAGAAGGAGTTTACCGTGAGTTACATGAGAAATACTTTGGTAAAGAATTCTAGTTACGTTCAAAACGTATGGTAGTAATAAAGCCTTAAATCATCACGATCATATCGGCCAGTAGCATCTTCGTGTTCTTGGTTTTTCATTGAATAGCGCAGGCGAACACTGGAAACATCGGTAAAATTGTATTTTGCATCAAGGTTAAATTCACCGTATTCATCAACACGTGAACCGTCTTTGCCATCGACATCGACATAACCCAGTTTAATACTTGATTTTGCATGGGGATGAAAGATAACCTGCACACCATAGGCATCACTAGGCTCATAAGGTCCGTAACCTTGTTGCCAATCGGTATACATGGGGCCTGATTCAACCGCTTGGAAATTGCCATCTCTGATGGCGTTATAGGAGAGGGCAACATCAACACTTCCGAAGCTTGTACCTGTTTTTAGACCAAACATTTTGGATGTGTCACCGACTTGGTAAGCTGTACCACCATACTGAGCTTTTATATAGGACTTTTCACCGAAAGACAGCGGCATTGCGGCATCAAGATAACGAAAGTTTTTGCGTGATCCCGAATCATCTAAAGTGTCGACAAATTGACCGCGCAGTGAGACATTGCCTAATCTTGTAGTGATGTAGATATAAGCTAAGCCATCATCTCCCCATTTAGCATCAGGTACTTCAAAATCACTTAGCTTGGAGGTGAAACCAGAATACCGTTCGACATAACCCAGCTCGAACACGGTGTTGGCTAGCGTTCTATTACGATAAACTGCTGCGCCATAGGTTGAAGGCAATAAGCGAATATTATGGTCACCCATTAATGGCGTTGATAAACGTTGTCGTCCTAACTTCACTTGGTGAGTGCCATTGTCAAAATCAATATAAGCCTCGCCTAGAAAGGCAATATCATCGCCATCTGATTGTAGGTAAGATGTGCCTTTACCTTTATCTCGGTCAATGATTCCCAAGCTGTGACTACCAAAGTAGGCTAAGCCTATTTTAAAATTATTAAAGCTAGCCGACTCATATTTAGCAATACCGCCGGCGGTGAAAGCTTCAGCATTTTTTTTGTCTGGATCATCAAAGCCACGGTCAAAATAGCCGACAGATAGATTTAATGAGAAGTCACCATTTTGTAACGCTTCGGACAAATTGTAATTTGTTTGATCGGCCGCATTTACAGTTGCTGCAGCAAAAATAAGGGCAGGTAATAGCGCGTATTTCATTAGTGTGATCTTTTAATTAAGCGTGGTCATGCGTTTGCTGAATAGTATCAGCCAACTCTTTTTCAACCGCTTCATCAATATGAAACCCATCTGTGCTGACTGCACCAGCATCAGGATTATTGTAAACAGTCAAATCCATTTTTCCTTCGCTTTTAGCGACGATACTAGAAACCACGGCATCACCTGATACATTTACCGCTGTTCTAATCATATCCATCAAACGGTCAACACCTAAAATGAGCCCAATGCCTTCAACGGGTAAGCCTACTTGAGTGAATACCATGGATAGCATTATTAAACCCACACCCGGTACGCCAGCTGTCCCAATCGAAGCTAATACGGACATAAGGATAACGGTTAAATAGCCTGTTACCCCTAAATCTACACCATAAACATTGGCAATAAATACGGTGGCGACACCTTGCATGATCGCCGTACCATCCATATTGATAGTGGCGCCAAAAGGCACGGAGAAAGAAGCGACTGAGTTATTTACACCCATACGCTCCGTCACCGTTCTCATGGTGACAGGGATGGTTGCATTGGAGCTCGCCGTACTAAATGCAAATACTTGAGCATTTCTAATTTTTTTGAGGAACATTGCTGGACTTAAGCCAGAGAAAATCTTCAACACAATCATTAAGGTGATGAATAAGTGGATCATTAAACTACCGACCAGTACTAGGACATAACCTGCTAGCGATACTAATAAATCAAGTCCAAGAGTAGCAATTGACTTAGCGATCAAAGCAAATACAGCATAAGGTGCAACTGACATAACAATGGTGACCATCTTCATCATGATTTCATTGGCTACTTCAGCACCTTCGACAAAGCCTTTGGCTTTTCTGCCTACTAACAGCATGCTGATACCAAGCAAAATAGAGAAGAAAATCAGGGGTAACATATCGCCATTGGCCATTGCGTGGAATGGATTCTTCGGAATAATATCAATAAGGACTTGAGTAAGTGGCGGTGAATCTTTACCTGCAAAGACTACATCTGAAGTTTGCTCCATACCTTTACCAATGCCAAATGACGCAGCAATTAGAATAGCGGTTGCAATCGCTATTGCCGTAGTCATCATATATAGAGCGAAGGATTTACCACCGACACGCCCCAACATTTTTATATCGCCAATACCGCACACACCACAAATAAGGGAGAAAAACACTAAAGGCACAACCAGCATTTTTAAGGCGTTGATGAACATTTTTCCGACAACATGAAAAAGTCCATTAACAATATTATCGTTTATAAAGGAACCGGGAGCATTCAAGCCGCCAAGGTTAATTATTAAACCAACGATAATACCTAACGCCATGCCGAAAAGGACTTTGACGGTTAGACTCATTTTGTTATTTTCCATTATGAATACTCCATATAAATGGCTTGCTGCACGGGGATGTTTTAGCACATATTATCGTAGTTCTTCTTTTCGTGCTTGAGATAAAGCGGAGGCTAGCAAGCCTGTAGGAATAGCAACAATCGCCAAGCCTATTGTTAATATAAAAAAGGTAAATATTTTGCCGCCGGTTGTAATGGGATACATATCGCCATAACCCACTGTAGTAAGCGTTGTTACTGCCCACCAAAGACTGTGGAAAACAGATTTAAACTGTTCAGGTTGGGCAGCATTCTCAAAATAATAAATACCCACTGCAGCAAGAAAAATCATGATGAGTGCTACAAAACTGAACAGGATCAATTCTTCCTTCGCGATGACGAAAGCGCGTTGAAACCGTTTTATTGCTTGGCTATATTTAAATAATTTTAATATGCGGACCAAACGGAGAAGTCGGAATATTCGAACGGCACGTAAATCAAGTCCTGATGCAATATAAAAAGGCAGAATTGCGGCTAAATCGACCAAACCATAAAAGCTAAATATAAATGACGATTTCTTTTCTACAATCACTAACCGCAAACTATATTCAAGCGTAAAGATGGCTATGGTAACGACTTCAATACTATGCAGAATACGTCTAGTCTTTGCAGATAAGTCGGGCAGGGTGTCTATCGAAAAGGTGATGAGTGAAATAACAATTAAAAACTGGATGGTATATGTAAATAGCTTTCCTGCCGGATGATCGGTGCTATTTACAATATTGGCTATGTTGTTTTTATTGATTACCATTTGTTTTCTGAGTTTGATAGATGTTCGTTTATGAACGTTAACTAACGTAGTTAGCGGGTTCTTTAAAATTAGTAACATTTAACATCGGCGGTGGGATTTGCACGTGGAACCCTTGTTCTTTTAGGTTTTTCATTACAGTTTCTACATTTTCACGGGCTAGTTTTCGCTCCAAGCTAAGTTCTACTTCCATGACAAAAACAGGCTCATTTCCCATTGAGTCATAAAGTGCTTGTGGTACGCTCGAAAAATCATCTTTTGTGGCAATATAGAGGTAGAGCTCGTCTTTACGACGACTTTTGTAGATGTATGCAATCATGTGAAATAAAATCCTAAAAAATAGGGGGAGGATAAATTACCCATGGTGGTCACCAAACACATGAAAGCAACATTTTTGCCATAACTCTTCACCGAATTGGCGTTGTATAACCAAGGGTAGTGCAATTGAACCAGAAGCTAATAAACGATCATGAAACTGTTTTAATTCTGCCTTGTTTGCTGGATTAACAATATCGCGTAATGCATTAATCAGCGCCCAACCGACGGCATAGCTCATGGGAATAGTAGGTGATTGGCTGTACCAATTCAATTCACCCAGTGCTTGTTCTTTACTAAAGCCTAGGGCGTCGACCATTTTTTGTGCAGCATCCTCTAGGCTGAGAGCTTGGGTATGAATTTCAACATCAATAATGATGCGTAATGCACGCCATAAGCGATCACGCAACATGATGATGTGTTGTCCGGGATAGCGATTGAAACCTTGCTCAAGCATCATCTGTTCGCAATATAAGGCCCAACCTTCATAGAGTGTTGCACTGGGGTTTAAGCGATGGAGTAGGCTGCTGCCTTCAGCTGATTGATTTGCTGTTACGAATTGTAGATGATGCCCCGGCCACGCTTCATGCACACTGGTTTGACTTATTGCCGCATTATTGTGCTCGTTCAACTCGTCATCACTTGAGGTTGGCGTGACATAGTAATAGCCCGTTTGGCTTAAGTCAGCAATGCTTGGATCTAGATAGGCAGCAAAAGGAATTTGATGTTGTAAAAATTTAGGCGTGGTAACAACATGAAGTGTTTGTTGCTTTGGCAGAGTAACTAAATCATGTTCTTTTAAAAATAGTTCTGCAGCCTGCATTTCTTGTTGATAGTGTTGTAATAATGATTCAGAAGTAGGGTGTTGCTGCTGAATATCATTTAATGACAAATCACTTTCAGCTAATGCCGCGTTTAGTTGCTGTTGGGTGTCATTAAACAATTGTTGGCCAAACGCTGACAAGCTGTGTGTGTTAATAGGTAAGAAATGCTGTTGGTGCAGTAAGCGTTCAAAATGTTCACGGCCGCTGGCAAAGTCACCTTCACAGTGTGGTGCAAGTCGTCGCAGTGTTTGGGCAAAGCGTTCTAATGATTTAGTAGCATCTGCCGTTGCTTGCTCGATACGATCATTTTGTTGAAAGGCATCATCTACCATTGGGTGCTGGTGTAAATGATGACAATAATCTATACCGGCCTCCGTTTCTGCAAGCGCCATATCTAGCCACACTTTTGGGATCACTTCAGGTACGGCAGTTAAATAATTTTTTGCTTCACGCAGGTGATTTGGAATAGCCGCTAAGCGTGCTTTTAGTACCTTTTTAAAGTGGTTTACAGGTCTAATGGTAAGTTGATGTAGCGCATTAATGGGTAAAAACTGAGTGGGATCACGATGTCGCCAATCATGTTCCATCAATGAATGATGATCAATTTCTACTCGGCCCTGTAAAATTTGGTATCGAATTTTACGTACTGGATCGAGTTGTGATAATTTAAGCTCATCTAAGGCAGCGAGGCACTTTTCATTAAGCACAATTTGAATGCCAATTGTTTCGTCTTCAAAAGGCTTTAACTTATCGGCATAATCATCAATGCCTGCTTCCAATGCGGCCTCAGGATTAAATCGGCACCATGTGTTTAAGTAGCTGTGTTCAATTCGATCAAATGATTGTTGCGCTGTATTTAACTCATTAGTCAACATTTATGATCTCATAATCGTGAGTGATTTCGGCTGTTTCACCCAACATAAGTGAGGCAGAACAATATTTTTCTGTTGAAAGTTCAATAGCACGCTTTACTTGAGACTCTTTTATATTCTTGCCTGTTATTTTGTAGTGAACGCGGATTTTAGTAAATACTTTAGGGATTTCATCACTTCGGTCACTGTCTATTTCAACGACACAATCACGAATGTCTTGGCGTGCTTTAGTCAGCATTTGTATCATATCGAACGAAGTACAGCCGCCCATGCCAAGTAACAATAGCTCCATAGGCCTAATGCCTGTGTCGTGTCCGCCCAGTTCTTTTGGCCCATCCATAACCACAGTATGTCCTGAACCAGACTCACCTAAAAACAGTAAATCTTCGACCCACTTCACTCTTGCCTTCATACGTAACATACCCTAAATTAAAAAAATGTGAACAAATTTGTCAATTTATGTATTATAACTGAAACAACCTGACTATTAAGATATAAAGGATTCATGATGGACTACTTGAAACATAAAGCGATTGAAGAAGATTTAGCTGATTTTTTTCACCATTGCCACAGCAAGCAGTATCCAGCAAAATCAATTATCGTTCGACCAGGCGATGAGGCTGATACACTTTATTATATTCGCGAAGGTTCGGTTTCTATTAGCATGGAAAACGAAGATGGAGACGAGCTCATTATTGCTTATATGAATCAAGGTGACTTTTTAGGTGAAATAGGTCTGTTTTCAGATATAGCCGATCGTGCAGTAACGATTAAAGCAAGATCAGCGTGTAAGACTGAAGAAATTACCTATCAGCAAATAAAATCCTTATCGAGTACTGATCTTGCAAAATGCTACCCTAAATTATTAGAGCTTTTGGCTGAGCATATGGCTAAACGTTTATTATCAGTGACACGTAAAGCAAGCGATCTTGCTTTTCTTGATGTTACAGGTCGTGTTGAGTCTGCAATGCGAGAATTGGCTACACAGCCTGAAGCAATGACGCATCCTGAAGGCATTCAAATTAAAGCAACGCGTCAAGAAATTAGCCGAATGGTGGGTTGTTCTCGAGAAATGTCTGGCCGAGTTCTGCGTGTTTTACAAGATCGCGGCTTAGTTTGGGCACGTGGTAAAACAATGATTATTTATGATGAAGAACATCGTAAACCGAGTGTGATTTAACGTATAACTCAATGTCAAATGGTTAAGAAAAAATTTGACTTAGCTGTTCCCCTGGGCTTTTTGCTCGCATAAAGGCTTCACCAATTAGAAAACCATTCACATGGTGGTCACGCATTAATGCAACATGCTCGGTTGTGTGAATGCCGCTTTCTGTAATCACGGTATGATTTTCAGGAATGCGAGCGAGTAGGTCGAGGGTTGTATCAAGGCTGGTTTCAAATGTACTTAAGTTTCGATTATTGATGCCAATCAACGGTAAGTTAAGTAATAGTGCCCGCTCAAGTTCTTCACCATCATGTACTTCAACCAACACATCCATATCCAACTGCATGGCAACATCTGTAAGCTCACTAAGTTGATCATCACTTAGTGCGGAAACAATTAATAGAATGCAATCTGCCGCGATAGCCCGTGCTTCAAACACTTGATAGGGGTCAATGATGAAGTCTTTACGAATAACGGGTATTGAGCAAGCTGCACGTGCTTGTTTTAGGTATTCTTCATCACCTTGAAAGAAGTCTTTATCGGTCAGAACTGATAAACATGCTGCGCCATGTTGCGCATAATCTTTAGCGATATCAGCAGGGATAAAGTTTTCTCGTAGAAGACCTTTGCTGGGAGATGCTTTTTTAATTTCAGCAATGACCGCCGGTAGCCCGGCATTAATTTTAGTTTCAATCGCGGTAACAAAACCGCGAGGCGCATCAGCAATCTCAGCTAACTCAGTCATTTGGTGAATGGATATTCTTGCACTGCGTTCTGCTATTTCTTCAGATTTACGTTTGAGTATTTTCTTTAAGATATCAGGAGTATCAGACATGTTTATTTCTTTTTAAGTAGTTTGTTTTGAATTACTAGCAGCAATTAAGGCATCTAGTTTTTTCTGAGCATCACCATTGTCGAGATGTGTTTGGGCGAGTTTAACGCCATCTGATAATGTATCAGCAAGATCAGCAGCATAAATAGCTGCACCAGCATTGAGCACGACAATATCGCGCGCTGCACCGGATTCACCTGCAAATACAGCTTTGATAATTTTTAAGCTTTCTTGAGCATTCTCAACACTAAATTGATCAATATTACTTCGTGTTAGATTAAAGTCTTCGGGCTGAATGGAATACGTTGTAATTTCACCATTTTTTAATTCTGCCACCGATGTTGCTGAACCTATGCTGATTTCATCTAAACCGTCTTCGGCATGAACAATAAGTACGTGTTTGCTGCCAAGCGCCTTTAGTACATGTGCCATGGGTTCAACCCATTGTTGAGCAAATACGCCTAATACTTGCCGCTGCGCTCTTGCAGGGTTAGTTAATGGGCCTAATAGGTTGAATATTGTACGTACAGCCATTTCACGCCGTGGGCCAATAGCGTACTTCATTGCGCCATGATGTTTTTGGGCAAACATAAAGCCAATGCCGATTGTTTCAATACAGCGTTGGACTTGTTCTGGCGTGATCTCTAAATTGACACCAGCAGCTTCCAAGACATCTGCGCTACCTGAGTTGCTGCTAATGGAGCGATTACCGTGTTTAGCGACAGTAGCACCTGCAGCAGCAACGACAAATGCGCTGGCAGTAGAGACATTAAATGTTTTTGCCTCGCCACTGCCGCCTGTTCCGCATGTATCAACAATGTGGCTACCTGAAATATTCACCGGGCTGGCAAGGCTGCGCATAACACTGGCAGCGGCAGCAATTTCTGTGACGGTTTCACCTTTCATTTGCAAACCAACCAAAAAACCGCCGATTTGGGCAGGCGTTGCTTCGCCGGTCATGATCTGTTGCATAACTGCAGTCATATCGTCAGTAGATAAATCTTGCTTTGCAATAACAGCTTTAATAGCATTAGGTAAGTTCATTATAAATCTCTGGGGAGCCTATGATTAAGTTTGGTTGAATTTAGGCTGAGATGAAATGGTACCAAATTTCTTCGAAATGAGCTGTAATAGTTGTTCTCTTGCGGCGATTTTCGAAGAAATTTGGTACCATTTCAACCTGCGTAAAACAATCATGACTTATTCAGAGGCTCGCTAGCGTTCAAGAAAGTTTTTTAATAAGGCGTGGCCTTGTTCGGTCAGTATGGATTCTGGATGAAACTGCACACCTTCTATAGGCAATGTTTTATGACTAATGCCCATTATTTCATCCATACTGCCATCTTCATTTTGAGTCCAAGCAGTGATCTCAAAACAATCGGGCAGGCTTGCTTTTTCGATAACAAGTGAATGATAACGTGTTGCTTCAACTGGATTGCTTAACTCATTGAATACACTAGAATTATTGTGGTATATAGGTGACGTTTTACCATGCATTATTTTACTGGCATGCACTATCTTTCCACCGAAGGCTTGGCCGATAGATTGATGACCTAGACATACGCCTAAAATGGGTTTCTTGCCTGCAAAATGTTTAATTACTTCAAGTGATATACCAGCTTCATTAGGTGTGCATGGACCAGGAGAAATAACAATTTTTTCAGGATTTAACGCTTCAATTTCATCAATAGTAATTTTGTCATTTCGATGCACATGCACATCTGCCCCTAACTCACCGAAATATTGCACTAAGTTATAAGTAAAAGAATCGTAGTTGTCTAACATTAAGAGCATTTCATATACCCAGATTATTTATGTTGTGATTGAGTCGTGGTATCTAAACCCGATTCAGCCATGGCTACAGCCCGAAAAACAGCTCGTGCTTTATTCATTGTTTCTTGCCATTCCATTTCGGGCACCGAATCATAAACAATGCCTGCACCTGCTTGAATATGCAGGGTATCATCTTTGATTACAGCGGTACGAATAGCAATTGCCGTATCCATATTACCAGACCATGATAAATAACCAACTGCACCGGCATATACGCCGCGCTTAATAGGCTCTAGTTCATCAATGATTTCCATAGCGCGCACTTTAGCTGCACCACTTACTGTGCCTGCAGGGAATGTTGCTCGTAAAGCATCAATACAGGTCATATTAGGGACAACTTTGCCCGTTACGTTAGATACAATGTGCATAACATGAGAATAACGTTCAACAATCATCTTCGCCGTCAGCTTGACGGTGCCGATTTGGCTAACGCGACCAGCATCATTACGACCTAAGTCAATTAGCATTAAGTGTTCAGCCAACTCTTTAGGATCCGCTAATAAATCTTCCTCTAAGGCTTTGTCTTCTTTTTCCGTTTTACCGCGCGGACGGGTGCCAGCAATAGGACGAACGGTGATTTCATCATCTTCCATACGTACTAGAATTTCAGGAGAGGATCCTACAATATGGAAATCTTCTAAATTCAGGTAATACATATACGGCGATGGATTGAGCGTGCGTAAGGCACGATATAGATCCATTGGCTGAGCTGAGAAAGGAATAGATAAACGTTGCGACAATACCACTTGCATAATATCGCCATCAATAATGTATTGACGCGCTTTTTCTACGGCATCAATAAAACCGTCATGGGTAAAGCCAGAAACAAAATCATCTTCGCTTACCGTTTTGCCTGTACTAGATGAATTATATTTAGGTGTCGATGTGCGTAGATGAGTACATAATGTGTCTAAACTTTTCTGTGCCAAATTATAAGCGTTATCGATGCTAGGATCTGCGTGCACAATTAAGAATAAACGGTTGCTCAGGTTATCAAAGACAATAACATCGTTCGATACCATTAATAAGATATCAGGGCAGCCAAGCGGATCGGGGTTTGGACAATCACCTAGCCGTGGTTCAACATAACGCACCGTATCATAACCAAAATAGCCGACCAAACCGCCATTAAAACGCGGCAAGCCATCTAAATCAGGTACTCGGTATTGTTGTTTAAATGTTTCAATCCACGACAAAGGATCACTTGACGTGGTTTTTTCAATTACTTCACCAAGATGTTTGACTTCAATATCCTGACCGGTAATGCGAACAACGGTTTCACTTGGTAAACCAATAATAGAATAACGACCCCATTTGTCACCGCCTTGAACAGATTCAAGTAAGTAAGAGTAAGGTGCATCGGCCAGTTTTAGATAGGTACTAAGCGGCGTGTCTAAATCGGCCAATATTTCACGAGCGACAGGTATACGGTTATAGCCTTGTTCGGCTAATTGGTCGAATTCAGATTGGTTCATCAGATTTGTATAGAGGTCTTAAGTTCCGCAAAAGTATCAATGATGATATCAGGATTTGCGGTGGCAATATCAACACCATGATTATAGCCGTAGCTCATACAAATAATAGAAAAGCCAGCAGCACGTGATGCTTTAACATCACTTACAGAGTCACCAATCATCATGGCATTTTCTGGTTTAACACCGAAGAACTTTGCGCCGTGTAATAAGGGGGCAGGATCGGGCTTTTTCAAAGGTAAAGTATCACCACTAATCACAATTTCAAAGAAATCAAATAGACCTAAGTCTTTTAGAATTTTTAAGGTAAACTGTTCATCTTTATTGGTCACGCAACCAACACGAATCCCTTGTTTTTTTAACCACTGTAAGCCTTCTATTATAGAAGGGTACAGTTGACTGCGTTTACTGGCATTATCAGCATATAAAGCCATAAAAATAGGTGCCGCTTTGGCATATAAAGCATCACTCGGCGTACCATCAAGTTGATCAACAAGCGCACGCTCGATAAGTCGAGGCACACCATTACCAACCCAATTACGCACTTTTTCTTCACCGCGAACGGGTAGTTCAAGTGCTTTCATCGTTTCATCAACACACCAAGCCAAATCAGGCACGCTATCGACTAGCGTGCCATCAAGATCTATCAACACCATTTCTGGTTTTTTTAAAACAACGGACATGTAATTAAACGTTCGCTTTTGCTAGTTCAGAGCGGAATTCAGCCATTACGGTGTCATAAATATTTGCATCATTGGCATTCTTTGCACCAAATAAAGCAGAACCAGCAACAAAAGTACGTGCACCAGCTTCAGCGATTTCACGAATATTGCTAGGTTTAACACCGCCATCAATTTCAAGATCAATGTCAAAACCACTTGCATCAATCAATTTACGCGCTTCTTGTAGCTTATCTAAAGTATGAGGGATGAAAGACTGACCACCAAAACCAGGGTTAACAGACATCAGTAAGATACGGTCAACTTTATCTAACACATGTTCAGCTAAAGACAATGGTGTAGCAGGGTTAAATACTAAACCAGCCTTACAGCCTTCGTTTTTGATTAACTGCAAACTGCGGTCAATATGCTCAGATGCTTCAGGGTGGAAAGTAATAAATGTTGCGCCAGCAGCGGCAAAATCAGGAATAATACGGTCAACAGGTTTGACCATCAAATGCACATCAATTTCATGCGTTACACCATGTTTACGTAATGCATCACATACCAATGGACCTATGGTCAAGTTTGGTACATAGTGGTTATCCATTACATCAAAGTGAACAACGTCTGCGCCAGATGCCAAAGCATTATCAACTTCTTCGCCTAAGCGAGCAAAGTCTGCAGAGAGAATAGATGGAGCAATTTGAAACTTAGCCATTGTAAAACCCTTAAAATTATTGGTGAATAAGACCATATATACTACCGCATATCACAGTTTTTTTCAGCTTTTAGGATGAAACTATTTTGATGTAAGGACTAATATTGATAAGATAAGTGCTTATTATTTTTAGAAGTTATCCCTCATTGTGAAAAGCATTAAAATTTTTGTTTTTGGATTGCTAACGTTGTTTATTATGTCTTTGAATGTTTATGCCGCAGATGAAAGCTCAACGGCCGAACCTGGAATGGCAGAGACACAAATTGAAAAGCAGGATGAAAACAGTGGCATAGTTAGTCAGAGTAGTCCTATTGAAGGTTATCACCCTTTAACCGTAGCAGGGCAGGAAATTGAGGCTACTTATATAGAAGAGAGTTTAGGCGAGCGTCATGGGGCGATTATATTTTTACATGACAGGGCTGAGGAATTGGAAGATCAAGGAGTTGTAACCCCTCTCA
Organism: Methylophagaceae bacterium; assembly: GCA_048595465.1. Lineage (GTDB taxonomy): Bacteria > Pseudomonadota > Gammaproteobacteria > Nitrosococcales > Methylophagaceae. The sequence goes on from JBJPGE010000001.1 coordinate 29,418, forward strand.
GACATAAAATGCCTCAATACGGCTGGTCAACATTGACCGTTGCTTTAGATTATCCTTTTGAGCCTGCTATTTTATTATCAACTACAGTAGAAAATGTATCAGAAGCAGGGTCAGCAGAACCCGCTGCAGAAGAAAAAGAAGGTGATGATGATAAACAAGAAAAAGCACCTTTACCGCCTGTTTCCAATATACAACGATTGGATGCTGCCATTGCTTTTTTGCAGACAAAAGAGATTGATCGCATTATTTATGTGGGCCATGGTGCAGGTGGAGATTTGGCCGTAGAGCTATTAGATACAGAAACAACACCCATACAAGCATTAATTTTAGTAGGAACGCCGACATTAAAAATGAATGAAGTATTTAAAACATTTAAACACCCTGTTTTGGATTTATACGGTGATAATGATTTAGAGGGTGTTGCTGAAGCTGTACGACAAAGAAAAGTAATTATGAAACGAACAGGTAATAGTCAGTATGTTGCGCGTGAAGTTGCTGGTGCTGATCATTTGTTCACAGGCTTGCAATCTACATTGGTTAACAGCTTACGCGGTTGGTTAAAAGTGACATTTATTGATGAAAAAAAGAACAATTAATGCGACTTTATTATGGTGGAACAGTCGTACATCAGACTCAATCTGATGAAGGTATAATTGAGGTCGTTGATTTGGGTGATACACGTTCCATGCATTTTGGAACATTGCCTAGGCAAAGTAGCATGTCTTTAAGTACTCCCCACACTTTAGAATTAACCTATACCCAAGCCATGATGGCGTGTTTGATTATTAACCCTGAACCAAAAAAGATTCTAGTGGTGGGTTTGGGTGGCGGATCATTAGTTAAGTTTTTGCTATATCATTTTCCTGAATGTCAGATTGATGTTATCGAATATCGACAAGATGTAATTGATGCGGCTCAAAGCTATTTTAATATCCCAAAAAATGATCCTCGTCTAACCATCCACCATGGCGATGGCTATTTATTTGCTCAACAACGTTATTTTCAAGATGATGCGCAGTATGATTTATTGCTTGTCGATGCTTATGACCATGTTGGTATGGCGGCAAGTGTCGGTGTTCAGGCCTTTTTTGATGCATGTGCAGGATTATTGTCCCCACAAGGAGTGATGAGCATTAATTTATGGGGCAGTGATCGTCATTTATTCAATCAATCAATGACAAGAATCAACCAAAGTTTTGATGGTAGAACAATGATTCTGCCTGTAGAAAACAAGGGCAATGTGATTGGACTCGCTATGAAGCAAATGGTGACGCAGGCATACCTTAAAAAGATTAAAGTCACAGTTGAGCAGCAAGAGGTTCAATTTAATATAAATCTTCCTCGATCACTCCAAGAACTAACTCGCCAGAACCGCTCATTTATTAGTCGATTATTTTCAGTATGAAATAATTAGACTTAATCAGGTCGTTCTTAAGTAAAAAGTCAGTGTAAAATAGTCGGTTATTCTACGAACCAATGGAGAATCCATGTTAAGCGTGTCTCAAATTAAGCAGATCATTCAAGATTATAATGACGCTGCTGCCCAAATGACCTTGGGCGAAAGTAAAGCAAAAATCAATGCTAATTTTGAAGGTGAAGCCTTAACCGTTACTGTGACATTAGGCTATCCTGCAAAAGGGTTTGTTGAGACGCTGCAGACAGAACTTACAGCTTTATTAGAGACAGAAATGGCAGCAACGGATATAACCGTCATTGTTGATTGGAAAATCATTAAGCATAAAGTACAGCCGGGCATTCAAGGCATCAAAAATGTTAAAAATATCATTGCTGTTGCTTCTGGAAAAGGTGGTGTGGGTAAATCAACCACATCCGTCAATTTGGCTTTAGCATTGTCCGCATCAGGTGCGAATGTAGGTATTCTAGATGCAGATATTTATGGCCCAAGTCAGCCACAGATGCTGGGTACAAGTGAACGACCTGAATCTCCGGATGGTAAGACAATTGAGCCCATCAAAAAACATGGTTTACAAAGCATGTCGATTGGCTTTTTAATTGATGCTGAGCAGCCAATGATTTGGCGAGGCCCAATGTTGACACAAGCTTTAGACCAAATGTTGAATGATACAAATTGGTCGGATATAGACTATTTAGTTATTGATCTCCCGCCGGGTACAGGTGATATTCAATTAAGCCTGTCGCAGAAAGTACCCGTGAGTGGTGCAGTTATTGTGACAACACCGCAAGATATTTCGTTACTTGATGCGCGCAAAGCCTTAAAAATGTTTGAAAAGGTAAATGTACCCGTATTCGGTATAATTGAAAATATGAGCACACATGTGTGCAGTCAGTGTGGCCATGAAGAGCATATCTTTGGTGCCGGTGGTGGTGATAAAATGGCTAAAGAATATGATCTTGATTTGTTGGGCAGTTTGCCGCTAGATATTAAAATACGCGAAGATGCCGATCAAGGTAAGCCAACAGTTATTGCTGCTCCTGAAAGCGCAATTAGCTTTGCCTATCGCACTATTGCACAAGCTGTGGCGGCTAGATTGGCACAGCAAGCAAAAGCGTTTTCTACGGCGTTTCCAAATATCGTTGTGAAAAATGACTAGTTAGCTATTTGCTGACAATCATAATCACGTTATTATTGAGTTTGAATTTAGAAAAAGCGACTAAAAATGAGTATAAAATCAGATAAATGGATCCGTCGCATGGCGGAAGAGCACGATATGATTTCACCTTTTGAACCGGGTCAAGTGCGTGAAGGTGAAAATGGACGAATGATCTCATACGGCACATCGAGTTATGGCTATGATGTGCGTTGTTCAAGTGAATTTAAAGTGTTCACCAATATTAACTCTGCGATAGTGGATCCTAAAAACTTTGATGAAGGCAGTTTTGTTGATGTTAATTCTGATGTTTGTATTATCCCTCCAAACTCATTTGCTTTAGCACGAACCGTTGAGAAGTTTAAAATACCTCGTAACGTATTGACGATTTGCCTTGGTAAATCAACCTACGCTCGCTGCGGTATTATCGTTAATGTCACACCTTTAGAGCCAGAGTGGGAAGGTTATGTGACCTTAGAGTTTTCAAATACAACAACATTACCTGCAAAAATTTATGCCAATGAAGGTATCGCTCAAATGCTGTTTTTTGAATCAGATGAAGTCTGTGAAACATCATATGCTGATCGTGGTGGTAAGTATCAAGGTCAAGAAGGTGTAACGTTACCTAAGTCATAGCGCTAAAATGGGTTATATTTTGCTTTTAGGCGTTGCATTGCTATTTTTTGTATTATGGCTATATAGTGAATGGAATGTGAAAAGAAAGATTAACGATGCCTTTATTGGTAGAGAAAGTCTTTCGAATGAAACGTTCTATACAATCTACTTTAAAGAAACCGGTATTTCTAAACAGGTGGTTAATGGCGTAAAACAAGTTTTAGAAGAACAGTTAGCGGCCGATTTATCAAGGTTGTCAGCAGAGGATGATTTTTCAAAAAATTTAAATTTTTTCTGGGAACTAGATTCTCTGGCAGATGTTGAAATTATTATTGCTTTAGAAGAGAAATTTAATATTAAGATAGAAGACTTTGAAGCAGAGCAGACTTTTACCGTCCGAGATATAGTAAATTTAGTTTCGGACAAACTAGGAAACTGAGTGTAACCATCTAGCTAATGAAAAAACTTTATTATTTTCTCCAATTAAGCATACTAACTTTATTGTTGGTAGCCTGTAGTAATGAACGTGAGTCAGATGAGCAATGGCCTCACAGTGACTTAAGCAGTTATGCAGCTGCGTTTTCCCCTGATGGAAAATATGTGTTGGTGGGTGACACCGATGCGCCAGCCAGATTATGGGATATTGAGGGAAACAAAGTTGTTTACACGTGGCAAAACAATGAAGAAATTGGCACAACGACTGTAGTTGGCTTTTCTGCTGACAGCAAAGTGGCTGCAACGGTTGAGCAGGGCGGGGCTATATCGGATGTAAAAGCATCTTTTAGGAACGAAGTCGATATTGTAGAACAGGATGTGATTGTACTGTGGGAGGTGGCGACAGGCGAGCCAATGCTTCGTTTGACCTTCCCTGTTAGAATCAAGGCTATTGCTTTGTCTCAGCATGGTGATTATTTACTGCTGGCTTTGTATGATCGCACCGTGGTTTATTTTGATGTAATCGAAAACCGGGTTTTACAGATCTTAGAGCATGATGGGAAAGCGGTTAACTCCCCAATTAATCAATTAATTAATGCGGTAGCTATTTCACCGAGTGGTAAATATGCTTTAACGGGTGGCGATGACCAAACAGCACGATTATGGCGATTAGAAACAGGTGAGCAGTTACGTAGCTGGAAGCATGAAAACAAAGTCAATATAGTGGCATTCTATCCTAAAGGTGGCTATATTCTGACTGGTGCAGGTAATGGCCAGACTCACTTTTGGAATATGAAAACAGGTGAAGAGAAATATATTTTGCGTGACGCTCTTTGGCCTAAAGACATGGCGCTTCCCAATTTTCCATCGTTCAAAAGTACAACTTCAGCATTTGATTTTTCACCGGATAATAAAACATTGGTAACAGGCCACCCCTCACAAAAAATCTGTTTATGGAAAGTAGCAACAGGTGACAAGATTGATTGCTGGCAAGTGGCAAGAAAAAAAGCATTGCGACCAGGCGTTGTTTTGCAAGCAGTAGCCTTTTCTCAAGATGGAAAATCTGTTTATAGTGAATCAGGTAATGGCATTGGTCAGAAGTGGAAAATAAAATAAAGGCATCTACATGCTTAAATTAGTTTTCTTTGTGCCTGAAAGCCATAAAGAATCCGTAAAAGATGCTGTTTTTGAGCAGGGTGCTGGCCGCTACGAAGGATATGACTGTTGCTCGTGGGAAATACTGGGGAAAGGTCAATTTAGACCATTATCAGGTAGTCAGCCTTTCATTGGGCAACAAAACGAAACTGAAACTGTGGCAGAATATCGGGTAGAAATGATGTGTTCTGAAGAACATATTCGAGCTGTGTTGCTAGCATTAATTAATAGTCATCCTTATGAAACTCCTGCCTATGAAATTCAGTCAATTAAAACACTGAACGATTTTTAACAAACTGAGTTATTTCATGACCACTCCTAAAGAAACCTATTTAGCTGATTACCAAGTTCCTAACTATTTGATTGATACGGTGCATCTACATTTTGAATTAGAGGCATCAAAAACACATGTACGTAGTGTGCTAAGTATGCGTAAAAACCCGCAAGGTAATGGTGGTGATTGCGTGCTTGATGGCGAGCAGCTTGAGTTGATATCAATTAAGATTGATGGTCGACAATTACAGGGAAATGAATACCAGCGAACGGAAAAGAGCTTACATTTATCTTCGCTTCCTGATTGCTGTGAATTAGAGATTGAAACACTTATTGAACCCGAACAAAATACGGCATTAGAGGGCTTATACCACTCTGGCTCATTACTTTGTACACAATGTGAAGCGGAAGGTTTTAGACGTATTACGTACTATCTAGATCGCCCTGATGTGATGGCCGTATTTACGGTTTCTTTGGTAGCTGATAAAGAGGCATGGCCAATCATGCTATCTAATGGGAATCTCGAAGAACAAGGGCAATTTGATGATGGCCGGCATTGGACGCGTTGGCATGATCCACATCCTAAACCAAGTTACCTTTTTGCTCTAGTGGCCGGTGATTTGTACCGCCAGCAAGATAGCTTTACTACACAGTCGGGGCGAGAAGTAAGTCTACAAATTTATGTGGATCATGAAAATAGCCATAAATGTGACCACGCACTGATGTCTTTGAAACAAGCCATGAAGTGGGATGAAGAAACCTATGGTCGTGAATATGATTTAGGTGTATTTATGATTGTGGCGGTCAATGATTTTAATATGGGAGCGATGGAAAATAAGGGCTTAAACATATTTAATGCTTCGTGTGTGTTAGCTAGTCCTGAAACAGCAACGGATGCTGATTACTATCGAATTCAAAGTATTGTTGGTCATGAATATTTTCATAACTGGTCAGGTAATCGAGTGACTTGCCGAGATTGGTTTCAACTTAGTTTGAAAGAAGGGTTTACGGTGTTACGTGATCAGCAATTTAGTGCTGCCCTTAATTCTGAGGCGGTTCAACGCATTGATGATGTAAACCAGCTCCGTACGATGCAGTTTGCAGAAGACGCTGGTCCAATGGCACACCCTGTACGTCCTGCTTCGTTTATCGAGATCAGTAATTTTTATACGGTTACAATCTATGAAAAGGGTGCTGAAGTTGTGGGCATGATTAAAACGATAGTAGGTGATGAAGGTTTTAGAAAAGGAACCGATTTTTACTTTGACCGCCATGATGGTCAAGCTGTTACTACTGATGATTTTGTTCAAGCCATTGAAGATGCTAACGCTGTAGACTTAAGCCAGTTCAAACGTTGGTATTCACAAGCAGGCACACCTGAAGTTGTTATTGATGGGCAGTATGATGACTTTAATAACGTCTATAGTTTAACCGTTTCTCAATCATGCCCTGCAACACCTGATCAAGTAGATAAAGAAGCGTTCCATATTCCTTTAGCTATGGGCTTATTAGATCAAAATGGTGATGCACTTTCATTACGACTTGAAGGTGATGAAGCTAATTTTGATGGCGATACACGAATTTTATCTATTACCGAATCAACGCAGACATTTATATTCAATAATGTGCAATTTAAGCCTACTCTTTCGGTATTACGTGGTTTTTCGGCACCTGTCATTATTAAAGCCAAATATTCAAATGCTGAACTAGCATTTTTGATGGCATATGATAGCGATAGTTTTAATCGCTGGGATGCTGGGCAAACGTTGTTGATTAGTGTGCTGTTAAAACTCGCGAAGGATATACAACAACAAAACTCACTCAGCATCCCAAGTGACTTGATCCAACAGTTTAAATTTATTCTGATGGATAAAAAGCTTGATCCTGCTTTAATTGCCAAAATGCTGTCATTACCGACAGAGAATTATTTGGCAGCACAAATGAAAAATGCTGATGTTGACGCCATACATCGTGCTCGACTCTTTCTAAAGAAGAGCTTAGCTAATGGTTTGAAAGAAGAATTTATAGCGATATATCAACAATATAACTCACGAGATAAATATCAATTCAATGCGCTGGATATGGCGCGCAGAACGCTTAAAAATAGTTGTTTAAGTTACTTAATGTCAACCGATGACCCAATGCAGACACAACGTTGTCTTAAACAAATGAAACAGTCAGACAATATGACAGATACTATTACTGGACTGGTTTTATTGTCGAATCAAGCGGGACCAGAAGGTGAGCATGCATTACGCGCATTTTATGAGCAATGGCAGCATGATCGTTTGGTAGTGGATAAATGGTTGACAGTGCAGGCTCAATCAAACTTGCCAAATACATTATTACGTGTCAAAGCTTTAATGAAGCATCCAGCTTTTAGCATTAAAAACCCTAATAATGTACGTGCACTTATAGGACAATTCTGCCGAAATAACCCCATTAATTTTCATGCAAAAGATGGTTCTGGGTATTGCTTCTTAGCTGAACAAATATTAGTACTTAATAAACTTAATCCTCAAGTTGCTTCACGAATGCTAGGTGCTTTTAATTCTTGGCGGCAATATGATGAAGTGCGGCAAGGGTTAATGAAGCAAGCATTATCGGAGATTGCGAACCATGATGGTTTGTCTCCTGACGTGTATGAAGTCGTCACCAAGTATCTAGCTGATGTTTAAACTTGACCCACGATTAGAACAAGACACAATCTTAATCGGGGAGTCTTCTCTGAGCACAGTATTATTGATGAATGATGCACGTTATCCATGGGTAATCTTAGTGCCAAGAGCTACAGGCGTCACAGAGGTTTTTCAGCTAAATGTTAAACAACAAGCTCAACTGATGAACGAGTCAAATTTTATAGCGGAAAAAATGAAAACATTAGTGCAAGCTGACAAAATGAATGTAGCTGCATTAGGAAATGTCGTATCGCAGCTTCATATACATCATGTTGCTAGATTCATTGGTGATGAAACGTGGCCTGCACCTGTTTGGGGAAAGGGGGCAGCCGTTCAGTATGATAAAGCTGAGCGAGATGCTGTGTGTCAGCAATTTACACAATTATTTTCTGATTTGTTATAAGGTAATAATGGAATTACACTTTAGCCTAAATGTGAGCCGAGAGCAGGCTTTACGCTATTATCAAGGTACGGCAAAAACAGTTGTTGTAACTGCTGCTACAGGCCAGAAAATACAATTTCCAGCTGAACATATTAGGTCTTTTATAGATCAAAATGGTATTCAAGGACAGTTTAGTATCCAGTTTGATAAAGAGAATAAATTGATCGGATTAAATCGTATCTAGCCGTAATTTAGGTTTTCCTAATGGATTGCCATCTAGAAAATAAGGTTTAGGCTTGCCGATATAAAACCCTTGGGCAAAATCGACCCCCATTGTTTTTAGCAAAGCAAGTGTTTCAGCATCCTGAACAAATTCAGCAACCGTTTTTTTACCCATACCTTTTGCAAGGTCAACCAATGCTTTAACGAAGACACGGTCATTATCATTGTTGATTAAATTAACGATAAATGAACCATCAATTTTAATAAAGTCTACAGGAAGTTCACGCAATGAGTGGAATGAAGAAGCATCTTTACCAAAATCATCTATAGAAAAGCGGTAACCTAAAGAATTTAATAACTCTATAAAGTCTCTTGCTTGAATAACATCTGGCGATGCTGCCGTTTCAGATAATTCAAACATTAAGCCATCCGCATTTGTATTATTATCTCTAAGCAGACGTTTTAAGAGTGGCACTAGAATAGAATCATTGATGGCGGCAGAAGATAAGTTAACTGAAAGTGAAACATCGGCATTCACTTGTTTTAATTCTGCCTGTAATTTAATGCTGTTTTTTATAACAAAGTGATCAATGTCATGTATAAGGCCAGTCTGTTCGGCTATAGGAATGAATGCTGAAGGCGGATGGATCGTATTGTTATCATCAAGCATCCGAATTAACACTTCATAATGATCAATTGCTTCTGATTGAATATTCATGACAGGTTGATAATGAAGAATGAAACGGTTGTTTTCTAAAGCATTTTCTATTTGTTCTTTCCAAAATACACGAGACTCTAATTGATCGCGTGTTGTATCATCAACATTGAACTGATGCCATGTGTTTTTTCCTTTAGCTTTCGCTTGATACATGGCGATGTCAGCATTGCTTATTAACTCTTCAATAGTTTGCTCTTCCAAAGGAAATTGGACGATACCGATGCTTGTTGTTACTTTATATTTTAAGCTGTTAAAACTAATGTTAATTTGTGCCAACTGTTCGATGATTTTTTGAGCAAAGTTAATGGCACCATCTTCATCTGTTTGCGGCAAGATAATGGCAAATTCATCGCCGCCTAGACGTGCAACACTGTCTGTTGTGCGGGAGAGTGTTAATAATGTTTCAGCAACTTGTTTAAGTACTTGATCCCCTGCTTTATGACCGTAACGATCGTTGATGTCTTTAAACTGATCAAGGTCAAGAAACAGTAAGGCTCCTTGATGATCAAAACGTTTAGCATTATTAAGCAACTGTTCAAAAGTAGAGTTGAATTTTCGACGGTTATAAAGCTCGGTTAATACATCATGCTCAGCTAACCAGATAATATGCTCATCGCTACGTTTTTTCTCGGTAATATCCAGTCCGACAGCTAAGATAACAGAGTCATCCGTCGGATGGTTTAGACTGGAAAGGAGCCAAGAAATAATGTGAACAGTGCCTGTGCTGCGATTAATAAGCTCAGACTCTTGCTGGCTAATGGTTTGATCAGTAGTTTGTAAGCGAGTAAGGATATTTTTGGTTTCTGACCATTGTTCTGTAGGGAAAAAACGTTCAAAAGATGAGTTAACTATTTCAGTTGATGCATAGCCTGTTATTTCTTCTGAAAAATGATTAAAAGAGGTTATTAGGCATTGTTTGTCCAGCGTTATAATAACCATTTGGGCAGTATTTATTAAACTTTGGACAAAGTCTCTTTCTTGTTGAAGCTCTTCACTACGCTTACTTAGCGTGATTGTGTGGTCATTTATTGAATCGTACAAACTTTCTTGTTGAGATGTTAATTCAAACGTTGATTTCTCTAATTGAGTAAGCTCATCATTAAAACCTAAAAAACTGGTTTTCTGAGGGATTAATAACTTAGCTTCGTCATACTTTTGCTGGGCAATAAGAGGTAATGCTTCTGATATTAAAGCCAGTCGAGACAAGGGTCTTGAGATAAAAAAGAACAGGCCAACAGCCATTATCAGCATGCTGAGAAGTGAAAATAGGAAGTTACGATAAGTTGTATCAATAATTTCTTGATAATGTGAAGAAATATTATCGATGATAATGAACAAAAGGTTTTTATCTTGTTTTGAATTAATAAGGTGAAATTCAACTGGAGATAGATCCGCTTTTAAAAGCTGAAGGGGAGAATTACTGTCCCTTATTATTTGATTTGTCTTGATATCATAAGAGGTGTAGCTTTTTGCCAGTTTATCTAAATGAAACTTACTTTCATCAAGTGACGTTATTGCATGAACGTTCATATCCCATTCAGGAATAAATCGATTGGCTTGCAGGATTAAGTTGTTTTGCCGTTTACCAAGGATGGCAACGTCGGCTCCTGTTTTTTGAGTAAATTTTAATAATGTATCACTCATCCCAGATGCAACAACTAACATTGAGCTGACACGCTTTTTAATAAGTATAGGGATCAGGTTAAACTGAATACATTCTTGTCCACAATGAATATAACTTTGTGCCGAGCCATTCTCAATGACAGAAGGGATAAGTTGTTTAATGTTCTTGGGCAGTTCATTTCCCCATCCTGCCAACTGATTACCGGAAGCATCTAAATATTGGGCATGGGAGAGTTGCCAATCGACTTCAAGAGATGTGCGGTTACTATTTAATAGATGCGTTGTTGTTACTAGATATTTTCTAACAGATAAATTGTTATCAGGAAGAAGCATGAGTTCTGCTAATTGCTGTAATTGGTTGCTAGAACTCGTTATTTCATTGCTTAGATCTTGTTTGAATTGCTGCTGAATTTGATCACGAGAGAAATTGAGGTCTTGGAGTGAATTCCAATAAGTTAAAAGGAGGAAACCGGCATTAAACAGGAGCAATAGGACGCCAAAAAAGAACGCAGCTTTCCACTTCACACTTAAGAAAAATTGATTAAATAGACCCATGTATTATTTAAGGCGTACCAAATTAAAACGATTTATTAGAAATAACAATATGGACACTTATAGCCTTAATCTACAAATTAGTCTATTGTACTATCGTACGTACCATACCATAATTTAATGATAATAGTGATGCCGGAAATCACCTAGAATCTTTATCGTAATGGAGATAGGTGGCGGATAACTTATCTGCCCAGCTTTTGTTATTATCCCCTAAATATTGCCACCAAAAACCTACTCCAAGAGGGATCCATGACAGAAATGCGGCAACAAAGCGAAGTGTCGATTGTCGCCAGCTAATAGTGTTTTGTTCTTCACTCAATAAATATACTTTCCATGCGCGCATCCCGATAGTTTGACCACCGTGGGTCCAGAACCAAACATAAAATAACCAACTTACAGCAAATAAATAGGCAATAAAAAATAGGTTGCCTTGGCTGATAGCCTTGCCATCATTAATAATGACGGCAATGAGTGATGCAAGAAATAAGATTGATAGCAAAACCATAGCATCATAAAACATAACAGCGAGCATTCTAAATAAACTGGGTCGACGTACTGTGTTTGAATGTTCGGTCATAAAAATACAAATATAGTTGGGTATAAAGTATCATTATTACATTAAGTTATATGAATAGGGTTTAGCATGTTGCAATTGACAGGTCGTTCAGCATTTTCGGCATTTCGCTTAGACAAGTTATTAGCTTCGTTACAAGGCGATGTTGATGGTGTGATTTCGGTTCGTGGTGAATATCGCTATTTCATTGAAATTGAAGATGAAACAAAGCTTTCTGCAGCGGAAGAAGCAGTATTGGAAACTTTGCTTGAAGCAACTAATGAAAGCAATGCTGAGATAAGTAACGAAAACTTTTTCCTCGTTACTCCTCGCCCAGGAACGATATCGCCTTGGTCAAGCAAGGCAACCGATATTGCGCATAATAGTGGATTGGCAGCTATTTTGCGTATGGAACGAGGCATAGCATTTTATATAAAAACAGCTGGTTCCTTATCAGCAAGTCAGCGTCAACAAATTGCTACACAATTACACGATCGAATGATTGAGGTAGTATTTGATTCTGTCGATGAAGTTGAGCGTTTATTTATTCACAATTCATCAAGGCCTTTAGCTGCCGTCGATATTTTAAATGGTGGGCGAGAAGCATTAGTTTTAGCGAATAAAACAATGGGCTTGGCTTTAGCTGAAGATGAAATTGATTATTTGGTTGATAATTTCACTTTGTTAGGACGTAACCCCAACGACATTGAGTTGATGATGTTTGCTCAAGCAAACTCAGAACATTGCCGACATAAAATATTCAGTGCAGATTGGATTATTGATGGTAAAGAACAACCTCATACGCTGTTTAATATGATCCGTAATACCCATGCTTTGCACCCAGAAGGTGTGATAACGGCATACAGTGATAACTCTTCCGTTATTGAAGGTGCAAACACACACCGTTTCCATGTTGATATGGCGAATAACCACTATAGCTATCAAGGTGAAGTTCAACATATTTTGATGAAAGTGGAAACGCATAATCACCCTACGGCTATTTCGCCGTTTCCAGGGGCGGCTACAGGCGCTGGAGGTGAGATTCGTGATGAAGGTGCGACAGGACGAGGTTCTAAACCCAAAGCAGGCTTAACCGGCTTTTCTGTTTCAAATTTGAATATTGAAGGTTTTGAACAACCGTGGGAAACCGTTTATGGAAAGCCATCACGTATGGCATCAGCACAAGATATTATGCTTGAAGGGCCCATTGGTGGCGCGGCATTTAATAATGAGTTTGGTCGACCCAACTTATGCGGTTATTTCCGTACTTATGAAGCCTTAGTACCCAGTGTGAATGGCTTTGAAGTACGTGGTTATCATAAACCCATTATGGTTGCCGGTGGTATGGGCACCATTCGTCCTCAACACGTTAAAAAGAATATTTTTGAGCCAGGTGTTCAGTTAATCGTTTTAGGTGGCCCAGCCATGTTAATTGGTTTGGGCGGCAGTGCTGCTTCATCTGTAGCATCGGGTGCCAGTGATGAAGGTTTAGACTTCGCTTCAGTGCAACGTGGTAATCCTGAAATGGAACGCCGTTGCCAAGAAGTGATAGACCGCTGTGTGGCATTAGATGAAAATAATCCTATTATTGCTATCCATGATGTGGGAGCGGGCGGCCTTTCTAACGCATTCCCTGAGCTAGTTGATGATAGTGGTCGAGGTGGTCGATTTGAACTGCGTTTAGTGCCGAATGATGAATCGAGTATGTCACCGATGGAAATCTGGTGTAACGAATCGCAAGAACGCTATGTGATGGGTGTTTCGCCAGAGCAAGTGGAAATATTCCAAGCCATTTGTGAACGAGAACGTTGCCCATGGGCGATCGTAGGTGAAGTAACAGCGCAGCAGCATTTGTTAGTGGGTGATGCTGATAATGATAATAATCCAGTTGATATGCCGATGTCACTATTGCTGGGCAAGCCGCCTAAAATGTTACGTGATGTTAAGCATCAGACTTTTGAAAAACCAGAACTAACGCTAGATGGTGTCACTGTTAGTGAAGCCTTAGAGCGCGTATTAAGGCTCCCAGCAGTGGCTAGCAAAAACTTTTTAATTACCATTGGCGATCGTAGTGTTACAGGATTAGTTGCACGTGACCAAATGGTGGGTCCGTGGCAAGTTCCCGTTGCAGATTGTGCCGTAACTTTGGCTGATCATCACGGATTTATTGGTGAAGCGATGTCAATGGGCGAGCGAGCACCTTTAGCATTAATTGACGCACCAGCATCAGGGCGAATGGCTGTGGGTGAAGCTATTACTAATATTGCGGCAGCATGCATCGCTGATATGAGTGATATTAAATTATCGGCAAATTGGATGGCGGCGTGTGGTCATGCTGGCGAAGATGCGATTCTTTATGAAACAGTTGAAGCTGTAGGTATGGAACTATGCCCTCAATTAGGCATTGCTATTCCTGTAGGTAAAGATTCATTATCAATGAAAACAGTGTGGCAAGATGACGGTGAAAATAAATCAGTTACCTCACCACTGTCATTGATTGTTACGGCTTTTGCACCTGTAACAGATGCATCAAAAACAGCGACACCACAATTACGCACAAATCAAGGTGATAGCGATTTAATCTATATTGATTTGGGTAAAGGTTGTAACCGACTTGCCGCCTCTGCAATTGCACAGGTTTATAATCAAGTAGGTCATCATGGTCCTGATTTAGATGATCCAAAATTGTTGAAGAAATTCTTTTATGCGATTCAACAATTACAGCAAGATGATTTATTGTTGGCCTATCACGATCGTAGTGATGGTGGTTTGATTACGACGCTGTGTGAAATGGCATTTGCAGGTCATTGTGGTATTGATGTCAGTTTAGCTGGCTTGGGTGGCCCATTAGCACTGTTATTCAATGAAGAATTGGGTGCGGTGATTCAAGTGCGCCACTGTGATGTTGAAGATGTGCTAGCCGTACTTCGTGAGCAAGATTTATCACATCATAGTCATGTCATTGGCTCTGTTACGGATGGAAAGCAAATCTCTATAAGGGTTAATGGTCAGCAGGAAATTAATCAATCACGCATCGAGCTACAGCGTTTTTGGGCTGAAACAAGCTATCAAATGCAAGCTTTACGAGATAATCCTAAATGTGCAATAGAAGAATTTGATGCGTTACTGGATGAACATGATCCTGGTTTAAATGCACAGTTGACGTTTGATCCGACAGAACATATTGCAGCAGCACTTATTGTGAGTGGTGAACGTCCGAAAATGGCGATCTTAAGGGAGCAGGGCATTAATGGGCAGATAGAAATGGCTGCAGCATTTGATCATGCTGGCTTTACGGCGATTGATGTTCATATGAGTGATATTATTGAGGGTCGTGTTAACTTGGCTGACTTTAAAGGCTTAGTCGCGTGTGGTGGTTTCTCTTATGGTGATGTATTAGGTGCAGGTCGAGGTTGGGCAAGTACCATTTTGCATAATGAAACGGCAAGAAAACAATTTAGTGATTTCTTTAAGCGTGATGACAGTTTTGCACTCGGTATTTGTAATGGTTGTCAGATGTTATCGCAATTAAAAGAACTGATTCCAGGCAGTGATCATTGGCCTAGTTTTGAGCGAAACATGTCAGAACAATTTGAAGCACGATTATCATTAGTTGAAATAGTCGAATCACCGTCAATATTGTTGAAAGGTATGGCTGGTTCAATTATGCCTATTGCAGTAGCACATGGTGAAGGGCGGGCAGATTTTAGTGAAACAGGTTCAATGAACGATTCATTGATTGCCATGCGTTATGTCGATAATTATGGTCAAGCAACAGAGCATTATCCACAAAATCCAAATGGATCGCCTGAGGGTATCACTGCATTAACAACAACCGATGGCCGTGTCACTATTATGATGCCTCACCCAGAACGGGTGACACGAACAGTTCAGCACTCATGGCATCCGGATAACTGGAGTAAAGATGGACCTTGGTTAAGACTCTTTCACAATGCTCGGAAATGGGTAGCTTAGATTGTTCGTGAACAAGTAGACATATTTCTTTAACTACATTATATTAGCTTGCATTGCCTAATTTTGAGTGAATTCTGATTTTTAAGGAGCAAAGATGAGATTAAAAGTTATTATTGTATTAATACTTGCGTTAATTTGGGGTATTTGTAGTTGGAAATGGTATACCTGTAATATCAAAGGGTTTTGTGGCGCAGAAAGAAGCACCGACGTGGTTACACCAGCTGCAGCTGTTCCAACAATGCTTGCTGCGAACATTGATATTGATTCAGACGGTGATGGCCTTACCGATAAAGAAGAAAAACGCTTAGGTACAGATCCTAGAAACTCTGATTCAGATGGTGATGGTTTTTCTGATGGTAAAGAAGTAAGAAGTGTTTTTGCTGCAAACGATACCGATGGCGATGGCACTATTGATGCCTTAGATGATGACGATGATAATGATGGTCTGTTAACAAAAATTGAAGCATTGTTGGCAACCAGTGCATATACAGCTGATAGTGATAATGATGGCTTGTCAGATACTTATGAAGTAGGTAGCGATTATCAATATCCTATAGATTCAGATAATGACGGTCTTATTAATGCTGTTGACTATGATGATGATGATGATGGTACTCCAACAGTATCTGAACAAGCTGATCCTAATTCAGATGGTAATCCGTCTGATGCTATTGATACAGATAAAGACGGTATTGTAGATTATCTTGATGCAGATACTGACACGGATCGCGACAACGATGGCCTAAGCAATGAGCTTGAAGCCATGCTAGGAACTAATCCGGATAATCCAGATACGGATGGTGATGGCATACCTGATGGGGAAGAAGTAGGAACTGATTACAATAAAGCTACCGATCTTAATGGTAATGGTGTCATAGATGCCCTTGAAGCTTATGTTTACACACCACCCGAAGCCGTTGCTTATGTTGCACCCAAGCAAGTGGAAATTGTAATTGAGCAAGATCAACGGGCTCGAGTTCATTTTCCATTTAATGATTCAGCGTCGCCAATACTTTCAACTGAAACAGAGAAATATTTTACAAATTTAGTTATTCAGTTGAAAGCGGGAAGCAGTGTGACGTTAACCGGCCACACCGATGATGTTGGTAGTGAAGAAATTAATCTGCAATTAGCATTAGAACGAGCTGAAATGATCAAAGAATTATTAATTGAACGTGGTGCATCAGCAGATAGTATTTCTATTGATAGTAAAGGTGAATCACAACCATTGCAAAGCAATGATACAGAGCTCGGTCGAGGTACAAATCGCCGTGTTGAGTTAGTTACCACTAAATAATATTTTAAGTTTAACAAAAAAGGATTACGATATGTTTAACAACGTTACCACTGGATATGATATGTCTGATGCGACATGGGAAATTATCATCATGTTGCTAGTTGCATTTCTTTTAGGATTCATTTTACGTCACTTATTTGGCTGTAAATCAGAGTCAAATGATAGCTATGCGCCACAAGCTGCAGCAACTATTGTACCGCCAGTATCTACTGCGCCGGAAAGCTTGCAACGCGTTGAAGGTATCGGCCCTAAAATTGAAGGTTTATTACATGCTGGTGGCGTTTTAACGATGAGACAGTTAGCAACAGCTGATCTTGGTGTATTGCAAAAAATAATTGATGCGGCGGGGCCAAGGTATACGATGCATAATCCGAAATCATGGTCTCCACAAGCAGAATTGATTGTCGATGAAAACTGGGATGAACTTGAGAAGTATCAAGACTTCTTAGTGGCGGGTAGAGAATAATTTACTACTAACTATATTGCTAAAGAAAAAGGGCTATTTAATAGCCCTTTTTTATGCCTTATGTTTTTGCCCTACGCAACAAAACATATGCGGCACCCGTTCCACCATCTTCAACTGGGGCAGAACAAAAAGCTAAAACATTATCCTCTTGTTGTAACCAACTATTAAGTTTGGTTTTTAGAACAGGTTTTTGGTTTTTAGAGCTCCATCCTTTTCCGTGAACTATTCGCACACACCGTAGCGCATCAATTTGACAGTCTTGAAGAAATTTTGCTAATGCCTGATGGGCAATGGAGACCGTCATACCATGCAGGTCAAGTTCAGCTTCTATTTGTAGGTGACCATTACGCAGTCGTGAAAACAAACGATGTTGAATACCACTTCGGCGGAAAGATAGGGTTTCTTCACTACCAATAGTATGCGGTTCATATTGATCGGAAAAAGTACTGTTTAATGCTTGTTCTATACGTTGTTGCCGAAATTTGGCTATAGGTTTTGGCGACGCTGTAATGGGGTGAATTTTATCTTGTTCAATCTTTTCGATAATTCCAATTTCTTCTCGAAAAAGGTTAATATCAGATTGGTCATTACGAGAAACTTTTTTCTTCATAAAGCATAACTAGTAAAATTGGGTCTAGGACAAGTTTAATTATTTCTTATTAATGCGGTCAAACTCACCCCAATTAGGCTTCGGTGGTGGCGTGCGATTAGGTTCGCGCATTGACGCGTCATCAAAGAGATCTTGCTGATAGTCTACACTATTTGAATTACGTATTGGAGCGATTCCATTAGTACTTTCAATATTATATTGATCTTGAATTATCTTTTCTTGTTGATTTATTTTAGCTTCTAAATCGTTTATTTGTTTTTGCATTTCAATAAGCTCAGTGGCTGATTCTTCAGATATTATTTCTGTAGCTATATCATCATTGTTGGTATCAACAGGGCCTTCTGGCTCTAAAATGTTTTTCCCAAATCCCATTTGTTCAGACATTATTGACTCAGAATGCTCTTCATTTGTTTTGATACCAGTTTCTTCTAATATTTCAGCAGTTAATTCTTCGCTTTCAATTTCTAGCTCCTCAGAGGGAGCAAAGAAATAATAACCGCCACCCGCTAGAAGAAGTAAGGTAATGACTCCAGCAATAATTAAAAATAACTTTGATTTAAAAAAGCCTGTTTTTTCTTCTAAACCTTCCGTTTCTTCTGAATCTTCGGCTTTATCAACACCACCTTCATCTGCATTTACTTCTACATCATCTGCCATGGAGCACCTCTAGTATCTGGCGTTGCTATTCTTCTTCACCGCTTTCCTGAATAAGCGAGATAATGGTCCAATCCGCTTCAGGAGTAAGCTCATCACCATGAGTAAACAAATGAAGCTGATCTTTTACATCAAAAGCGAATAGAGGAATAGCTAGCTTTCCATACTGTTCTTGATAATCTTGGTAGCTAAAGCTATCACTTAAATTTGTTTTTTTAGGTGATGCGCCTTTACTGATTAAACTAGCTAGTTTTGCATAGGTCACATCATCCCCAAAGAGCACTTTCGCTTTATGATTAATATTTGTTCGCGAAACGTGTTCCTTATCCTCTTTATCGGTCGACAAAGAGAAAACATGATTGCTGCCAAATTCTGAACGATAACGGAGGCCTGCAAGCGCATTTAATTCTTTTTGTGGGGTTAAGGTTAATACTTGCCCTAAACCAATTAAATCGAGGTGACGATCAGCGTGCTCTGAAACAGCATTACCATAATAGGTATCAAAGCCGGCCATTCTAGCCGCCGTAACATTAGTCCAGCTGGTATCCGCGAGACGAGTACGATAGCCATTGTCATTAAGTGCTGTGGCAATGGCTCGAGCAACTAAATTGGCACCGATAATCAAAAAGCCCCTATCATCAGGTTCTGCAACACCTAATTTATTCGCTAGTAATTTCGCCGTTGCACCTTGTAAGAATACGGTACCTATAATAATAGTGAACGCTAAAGGCACTAATAAATCAGCTTGTGGAATACCTAAATCTTGCAGGCGAATGGCAAATAATGCACTCACTGCTGCGGCAACGATTCCACGCGGGCCAATCCAGCTAACCAATGTTTTTTCTTGCCAGGTTAAATCAGAACCGAGTGTGCAGAAGAATACTTTAACGGGGCGGGCAATAAATTGAATAATTAAAAATAATAAAATGCCTGCAAAACCAATCGCTTCAAATTGAGCAAAATCTAACCGTGCTGCTAATAATATAAATAAGCCTGATATTAATAAGATACTAAGGCTTTCTTTGAAATCGAGAATATCTTCAACAGATACATCTTTCATATTAGCCAACCAAATGCCCATAACAGTCACCGTGAGTAAACCGGATTCTTCAGAAATATGATTGGATAAAGCAAACACGGCAAAAACAAGGGTCAGAGTAGCGACGTTATGTAAATATTCAGGCAGTAAATGTTTACGTAATATTAAGCCGAGAAGATAACCTGCAATTGCACCAATAGCTGTACCTACAGCTAATGTTTTTCCAAAGGTAAAGAAGGTATGCCCTAATGATGTAGCGCCTTCACCTTGACCAGAAAGAATGAATTCGAATACCAATACAGCGAGAATGGCACCAATAGGATCAATGGCAATGCCTTCCCAGCGAAGAATATTCGATATTTTTGTATTAGGTCTTACAGTGCGTAGCATAGGGACAATTACGGTGGGCCCAGTTACCACCATTAATGCACCAAATAGTAGCGATAATTCCCAAGTGAAATTAAGTAGATAATGTGTAGAAACGGCAATAATTGCCCAAATAATTAATACACCGAATGTCAGTAGGTTGCGTACAACAGTTTGTAAATCGCGGATCTGATCAAAGCGCAGCGTTAGGCTACCTTCAAATAAAATAATGGCTACACAGAGCGAAACAACCGGAAATAACAAATCACCAAATAAGGCATCAGGATCTAACCAGCCCGTCAGAGGACCAAGCACAATGCCGGCAAGCAGTAGAAATACAATGGCCGGTAGTTTTATCCACCATGCAAACCATTGGCAAAGTGTGGCAACCACACCGATAACAGAAAGTGCAATGACAGCATGTTGCTCCATTTATTTAACCTTTGAAGATAAAATTGAAAGGTTGATTCTACCGTATCAGTTCAATTTCTGCACGACGGTTTTGTGTCCTTCCTGAACCTGTTTTATTGCTTGTAGCGGCTACAAATTCACGGTGGAATGAGGTTACGATCATGCTTTCATCTATTTCGGATTCGTTTATAAGAAAAGCTTTAACAGCAAGCGCACGTGCCTGTGATAATGGTATGTTAAGCCGTTTCCTACCATGGTTATCGGTGTGTCCAGAAACAGTGATACGTTTGATACTATCATCAATTTTAACGTAGTCGGATAATCTGGTCAGTGCTTTTTTAGCCTCTGAATGAAGTGTTGATTCTTCCGAATTGAAATAAACGGTAAGTTGGCGCATCTGCTCAAAGGTATAAGGGGTAAGCTGTTCGACACATTGTGTAAATGCAAGGTGTGAATCTCTAAAATGCACAGTAGACAGTAGCACGCTAATTTCTTCTATCGAGTTTTGGCTTTGATAGCGAATGGTTGGAAACATGCCTTCTTTGATATAAGTAAAGGCTTGTTTTGCCATCTTGCCCGTTATGGTAAACGTTTGTTGGTTCTTTTCAACAGGAATGGCAACGAGCATTAAGCGATCTTCACTATTTTGCCATGGCGCTTGAGCAATTTCGAAATAAATATCAGTTTGTTTAGAAGGATATAATGCCGTTGTGAAAGTTAGGCTAAACTCCTGAGCCGGTAATTGGCTAAATTGAGCACTTCCAAAGCGAGCGATATCTTGAGTTAAGCTACATTCCAATGGAGATTCGCTGACTAGCCACTGCGTGTCTGTTATGGGCGCTTGAAATTGTTCAGCCTGAACAGCAGCGGTCAGCAATAATAGTGTTGCGATTAAATATTTCATTACTATTTAGTATTGTATAAGTGAGTGAATCGGATAATTATTAATTTTTTCTCGACCTTTTAGATCGGTTAATTCAATAACAAAAGCACATGCAACAATCTCGCCATTTAATTGCTCAATTAATTCACAGCTTGCTTTTGCCGTTCCACCAGTTGCGAGCACATCATCGACAACTAGAATGCGATCACCGTGT
Source organism: Methylophagaceae bacterium (assembly GCA_048595465.1). Lineage (GTDB taxonomy): Bacteria > Pseudomonadota > Gammaproteobacteria > Nitrosococcales > Methylophagaceae. The sequence continues at coordinate 51,112 of JBJPGE010000001.1, forward strand.
TCAATAGCGTCAATATGTGCCTCAAGGCTTGCTGTTCCGTATTCTAGGTCATAATCTACACGCTGCACATTATAGGGCAATTTACCGGGTTTTCTGAGAGGAATAAAACCAACATCTAATTCCCACGCAACAAGGCTTCCAAAAATAAAACCGCGCGCTTCCATGCCGACAACGGCAGTAATGTCGCCTTTTTTAAAAGGTGCAACAAGCTCGGCGATAGCAAGGTGCAAACTGACAGGATCTTTTACCAACGGTGTAATGTCTTTAAATAGAATTCCTTGCTGTGGAAAGTCTGCAATATCACGAATTTTAGATTTTAATTGATTCATATTTGAGTAATCTACAGCGAGTCACCTTAATTATTCGGCTTAATTGTGCGTGACTGTAGCACGCAATGCTTAAATTTAATAAATTTATGAAGTAGGTAGTATCAATTTCTGTAATTAACAAGTGTTAGGACTGATTATAATATTTGCATTGTTCACATACTTTTAATATAGCTTGTCTGCTCTTAAGGAATGTGCTCAAATATCATGAGCTTTGTATTTTAGTGGATTCATTGCTTAGGAAGCTACAAGCGTCAAAATCCTATGTTCCAGTATGGATATAAGCCTGCCCAAAAAAATAGGCAAGCTTATATATTCATTTTAAATGTCATTTAAACGAGTTAATTTAGTGTGCTACCTGCATTTGTTGGTGCTTCACCTGTATTTGTTGTAGGTAAGATAGCGCGAAATACCGCAGGCATTAATGCTGTTGTAGCGTGATCGGCGTTATTAGGGTTACTTGTTTGTAATACTCCTATAATATCTCCTGCTGCTCCATTATGCTGTAATCGACAGTAATAAGGAGCCTCAAAACCAGGAGCTTTCGCGATAATTAGACAAGCTTCTCCAGCTTTTAATGTGAAAACATTATTATTTTTTTTACAGGTAATATTTGTAAGAGAGGTTGGTTGTCCTGCATCGGTTCCTATGCCGAGAATATTTAGAAACTGGAAACTGTATAGGTTTATATCTTTATTTGATGCATTGCTTATTAGGCACTGATAGTTCACTCCGTATAAAGGTGCTGATTGGAGTGCTTCATCCGCTGAGACTGGCTGCAAAAATAATGCTGTGAGCATTAATACTAAATAACGTGATTTAATCATTATATTTTCCTTAATATTTCAGGTCGAAGATGACCAAGTAATACTTTAGTACTATAATCCTGTTTTTGTAATACCTAGAATTAGTTGAAATAATAAGTTTAGGCAGTGTTAATACTCTAAGCGGAGTGTTCTGGTATAAAGTAATGCTTTTATCAAGTTAACTTTGGTTTGATGATAATATTTGAGGTGTAGCGTGTCGAGTTTTATAACAATAAGTCGTATATTTGGCTTTATTGCGATAGTAATAATGCTGAATGGTTGTTTAGGATTAGGCAGTAAAGAAGAGAGTGATGACACACCGCATTATTATGTGATTGATGTCGACCGAGGTGCGGTCGCTTCACGCTTTGTTGAAAATAGGGTGCTCTATTTAAAGCCTGTTAAGCTCACTTCGCATTTTCGCGGTCAGACCATTGTCTTCCGTATTGGTGATAATGAATATCAACAGCAGATGCCGAATCAATTCTTTTCTAGCCCACAAGACATGTTTACCGAACAATTAAAGCGTTGGTTACAAAAAACAGGTCTCTTCAGTCAAGTAGTCGTTAATGATGATATTGCTGCGGATATGATTTTGGAAACAGCTGTTACTGCCCTATACGGTGATGACCGAGAACAATTTTCTCCGCAAGCTGTGATAGAAATGCAGTTCTTTTTATTAGAAGCAGATCAAAATAAAACGCAGCCATTGTTCCAAACAGGCCTAAATGTTGAGGTTGATATAGCTGAAACTACTCCGACAAATGTTGTAAAAGGTTGGAAGCAGGGGCTTGAACAGCTATTGTCGACCGTAGAAGATGATTTAAGCGATTATTTTTCAAAACGTAAGCCCTAGTACCACTCAGATCTAATCGTGCAGGAAATGAGCTGTAATGATAGAATTATGTCTTCATAATGATGATTTGGATAACATTATAAATGACTGCAATTGCCTTAGAACTTGAACCGATTACTATCGAAGAGGAGATGAAGCAATCTTACCTCGATTATGCGATGAGCGTAATTGTGGGGCGTGCTTTACCTGATGTTCGAGATGGTCTAAAACCTGTTCATCGTCGTGTTTTATATGCAATGCGCGAGCTGAATAATAATTGGAATGGCTCTTATAAAAAATCGGCACGTATTGTCGGTGATGTTATCGGTAAATATCATCCGCATGGTGATACAGCTGTATATGATACTATGGTTCGTATGGCGCAACCATTCTCAATGCGTTATATGTTGGTTGATGGACAAGGTAACTTTGGTTCAGTTGATGGTGACTCACCTGCAGCAATGCGTTATACCGAAGTACGCATGGCGAAAATCACCCATGAAATGCTAGCTGATCTTGATAAAGAAACAGTCGATTTTATTGCCAACTATGATGAATCAGAGCACGAACCTTCTGTATTGCCAACAAAAATACCTGCACTTTTAGTAAATGGTTCATCGGGAATAGCGGTAGGTATGGCGACTAATATTCCGCCACATAATTTAACCGAAATTCTAAATGCCATACTGGCGACGATAGATAATCCACAAATTGATCTTGCAGAAATAATGACGCATGTACCGGGGCCTGATTTCCCAACCGCTGCGATGATTAATGGCTCGCAAGGCATGATGGAAGCCTATCGCACAGGCCGCGGCCGTGTTCATATGCGTGCTCGTGCAATTATTGAAACAAATGATAGTACTGGTCAACAAAGTATTGTTGTTATCGAATTGCCTTATCAGGTGAATAAAGCACGTTTGATTGAGAAAATTGCAGAATTAGTTAAAGACAAAAAAATTGAAGGTATTTCTGCCTTACGTGATGAGTCTGATAAAGATGGTATGCGTATGGTAGTGGTGCTAAAACGTGGTGAAGTGCCCGAAGTAATCTTAAACAACCTCTATAAGCAAACCCAAATGCAAACTGTGTTTGGCGTTAATATGGTGGCGATTGTTGATGGTCAGCCTAAGTTATTAGGCTTGCAAGATATTTTAGCTGCCTTTATTGGTCATCGCCGTGAAGTGGTGACACGTCGTTCATTATATGAATTGCGTAAAGCACGCGATCGCGCTCATATCTTAGAAGGTTTAGCGACTGCATTAGCCAATATCGATGAAGTGATTGAGCTGATCAAATCATCACCTAGCCCTGCAGAGGCTAAAGAAGCATTATTAGCACGTGGTTGGGCATCAGAAATGATCCTTGAAATGTTAGGTGCCGCCGGTGCTGAAGCGTCACGTCCAGAAGACTTAGCGGATGAGATGGGGTTAATTGATGGTGTTTATCACTTATCGACAACCCAAGCCCAAGCTATCCTTGAAATGCGACTACATCGTCTTACAGGTCTTGAGCAAGATAAGATTCTGGATGAATATCGTGAAGTATTAGCAGAGATTGCGGCATTGTTAGCCATTTTGAGTGATCCAGATAATTTGATGGCGGTTATTCGTGAAGAATTAGTAAAAGTTAAAGAAGAATTTGGTGATGAACGTCGCACTGAAATTTTGGATGCTCACTTAGATCTTACTTTAGAAGATTTGATTACTGAAGAAGAAATGGTAGTGACGCTATCGCATGCAGGTTATGCAAAAACACAGCAGTTAGATACCTATCGTGCTCAACGTCGTGGTGGAAAAGGTAAATCTGCAACATCAATGAAAGATGAAGATTTCATCGAACATCTATTTATTGCTAACACTCATGACACTTTATTATGTTTCTCTAGTGCCGGTAAGGTTTATTGGAAAAAAGTATATGAATTGCCACAAGGTGGTCGTGCGGCACGAGGTAAGCCAATTGTAAATTTATTGCCATTGGAAGAAGGCGAGAAAATAAATGCTATTTTAGCCGTACGTGAATTTGATGCAGATAACTATATCTTTATGGCGACGGCATCAGGCACAGTTAAGAAAACACCACTGGAAGCTTACTCGCGTCCACGTGCTAACGGCATTATTGCATTAGATCTAAAAGAAGGTGATCAATTAGTCGGTGTGGCGTTAACGGATGGTCAATCTGACATTATGTTGTTCAACTCTGTCGGTAAAGTTATTCGCTTTTCTGAAACAGATGTACGCTCTATGGGCCGTGTATCTCGTGGTGTTCGTGGAATGCGTATGCCGGAAAATGCTGAAATAATTTCACTTATTATTGCTAATGTGGAAGACGGTGCAATTTTAACAGCCACTGAATTTGGTTATGGTAAACGAACTGATTTAGAGCAATACCGTGTTCAAGGTCGTGGTGGTAGCGGTATTATTTCCATTCAGACTTCGGAACGAAATGGTAATGTTGTTGGCGCAGTGCAAGTACAAGCTGAACACCAAATCATGTTGATTACCGATGGTGGCACATTAGTACGAACACCAGTGAAAGATGTTTCAATTGTCGGCCGTAATACACAAGGTGTGAAACTGATTAATTTAACTAAGAAAGAAAAGTTAGTTGGTTTAGAACGTGTGTTAGAAGAAGAGGACGATGAAGACGCTGATTTTGACGGTGAAGAAGGCGAAACTACAACTGAAGAATAACTATGGCTAATATACCCATGACCATCCAAAATGCAATTTTTTAGCACACATATTGAATGTTCTGGCTGCGTCATAGTATTGAGCAATAGAATAACTATTACATCAATACGATTCCTTGCCAGCGCATCCACTATGAGCACTATAAAACAGCATTTTGAAAGGACAAGGGTATAAGACATGCATGAACAACAAGCCTTGCAGGGCATTCGGCAGAAAATTGATGAAACTGATCTGCAAATTCAAGCTTTGTTAAATAAGCGTGTCGCCATGGCGCAAGAAGTGGCTAAGATAAAAATAGCCAATGGTGAACAAACTGATTTTTATCGCCCTGATCGCGAAGCTATGGTGTTACGCCAGGTTATAGAGCGTAATGAAGGGCCATTAGATGAAAAAGAAATGGCACGTTTATTTCGTGAAGTTATGTCTGCTTGTTTAGCTGCCGAAAAGCCACTTCAAGTTGCCTATTTGGGCCCAGAAGGCTCATTTACTCAAGCCGCCGCATTAAAACAATTTGGTGGTGCTATTGAATTACAATCAATGGCGACTATTGCAGATGTTTTCCACGCTGTTGAAGCTGGACATGCCAATTATGGTGTTGTGCCCGTTGAAAATTCAACAGAAGGCATGGTGTCACATACACTAGATCGTTTTTTAGATTCATCACTTAAAATTAATGGTGAAGTATCGCTTAGAATTCATCATTGCTTATTGAGTAAATCTACACGTTTAGCTGATATTTCAAAGGTTTATGCTCATCCACAAGCGCTAGCACAATGCCGTCATTGGCTAAGCGAAAACTTGCCCGGTTGCGAGCTTATTCCCGTTAACAGTAATTCTGAAGCGGCTAAGACGGTTATGAATGATAATCAATCTGCGGCTATTGCAGCGGATCGTGCAGCCGAAATTTATGATCTATCAATATTGGCAAGTAATATCGAAGATGAAGCTGATAATACAACACGCTTTATTGTAATTGGCATGCAGGATGTAGGACCTTCTGGAGCAGATAAAACAGCATTATTAGTCTCCACAAAAAATAAGCCGGGTGCATTACAAACCATACTGCAACCTTTAGCTGAGCAAGGTATCAGTATGACGCGCATTGAGTCACGGCCATCGCGACAAGGTGTATGGGAATACGTATTTTTCATTGATATTGAAGGCCATAGCCAAGATAAATCTGTAGCGGATGCTTTAGCTATTTTGGAACAAGAATCAGCAATGTGCCGCGTTTTAGGATCATATCCAAAGGCTGTTCTATAGTGAAACTTATTCTGGCTAATCCACGAGGATTTTGTGCGGGAGTTGATCGTGCCATTGAAATTGTTGAACGTGCTCTAGAGTTATTTGGTGCACCGATTTATGTCCGACATGAAGTAGTGCATAATCGCTTTGTAGTGGATGGCTTACGTGAGAAAGGGGCTGTTTTTATAGAAGAATTATCAGATGTTCCTGATAATAGCACTTTAATTTTCAGTGCTCATGGCGTATCAAAAAAAGTACAGGCAGAGGGTAAGTTACGAGGCCTAAAAGTATTCGATGCTACTTGTCCACTGGTAACAAAAGTACATATGGAAGTCGCTAGATACGAAAAACAGGGGCGTGAATGCGTATTGATTGGCCATGCCGGGCATCCTGAAGTAGAAGGGACAATGGGACAATATACATCTGAAGAAGGTGGGATGTATTTAGTTGAAACACCGGAAGATGTGGCTCACTTAAAAGTTAAAAATCCAGATGATTTAGCCTTTGTAACTCAAACTACCTTATCAATGGATGATGCATCAATTGTAATTGATGCTTTGCGAAAATATTTCCCATTGATAAGTGGTCCACGCAAAGATGATATTTGCTATGCAACACAAAATCGTCAAGATGCAGTGAAAAACCTAGCGAGCGAATGCGACATAATGTTTGTGGTCGGTTCTAAAAATAGCTCTAATTCCAATCGCTTACGAGAACTATCTAATAAATTAGGTACGCCAGCATATTTGATTGACGATGCCGATGATATTGAGCCCGAATGGTTAAATGATAAGCAAATAATTGGTGTCACTGCTGGTGCATCTGCTCCCGAAATTTTAGTTAAACAAGTGGTTAAACGCTTGAAAAAATTAGGTGTAACACAGGCGAAGGAAGATCAAGGACAGCGTGAAATGGTAGAGTTTTCACTACCAAAAGAGTTAAAAATAGATATCTCTAGGCTTTCTCAATAACGCCTTGTGGTAAACACTTCTTTTTTACCGGTATTTCTTTGGACTGATGGTCTTGTCTATTTCCTTCTAACCGTTGTTATTGCGAGTGTATTTTATATTCGCAAACAAGCTCATTTAGTTGCACCCTGGAAATTAGTACTACAACGCAAGCGCGGTGTGATTTCAATCATGATTTTGCTCTGTTATGTTGCCGTTGGATTGCTTGATTCAGTGCATTTTCGAGAAGCGTTGCCTAAAATTTCAGTTGATGAAACGCAGCATTACTCAACAGAAGTAATCACCTTGTTAGATCTTGCTGTAATGCCTTTACGTCAGCATGTTGAAAAAACATATTCTGCCCCGTTTGCTACGCATTTATTTGTCCGTGAAATACAATCAAGAATTGATGGGAAAGCTGACTACAAATACCCAGCGTTAAAATTTTCTGGCTCCCATTTAAGTGATTTATCCGAAAAAAGGTTGGATATAATAAATACAGTAATGAATAGTACTTTTAAAGGACTATCTATCTGGTTAGCAGTCTGTTTAGCATTCTCTTTTCTTGTTGCAAAACATCAATATATAAGCTTTAAGAGGGGGGTTTCTAGAATCTTAGCTGGTCATTATCCCTACCCAATTAAAACAGCATTTTTTATGCTCTTTTTATTAATATTACTTATAAGTAATATTGCTGAATTGAGTATTAATTATCATGTGATGGGGACAGATAAAGTGGGGCAGGATGTGTTGTATCAAACATTGAAAAGTGTCCGAACAGGCTTGGTTATAGGCACGCTTACCACGTTGGTTATGTTGCCATTTGCATTATTTATGGGAATTGCAGCAGGCTATTTTAAAGGTTGGATTGATGATGTCATTCAGTATATTTACACTACGTTAAACTCTATCCCCAGCGTATTGTTGATTGCAGCTGCCGTTTTAATGCTACAAGTGTATATGAGTAATCATGCAGAGAATTTTATTACCGTGGCTGAGCGGGCAGATATGCGGTTATTGTTTCTGTGTCTTATTTTGGGGCTGACCAGCTGGACAGGCCTGTGCAGAATATTACGCGGTGAGACCTTGAAACTTCGTGAAGTGGACTATGTTTTGGCGGCACGCTCTCTAGGTGTCGGCAGTTTTAGTATTTTGCATCGCCATATTCTGCCCAATTTAATGCATATAGTAATGATAGCTATAGTACTAGATTTTAGTGGATTAGTATTGGTTGAAGCTGTTCTAACATATGTGGGAGTAGGAGTTGATCCTTCAATGGACAGCTGGGGTAAGATGATCAACAGTGCCCGATTAGAAATGGCACGTGAGCCTATTGTCTGGTGGTCACTGTCGACGGCTTTCTTTTCTATGTTTACGCTGGTATTGGCGGCAAATTTATTTGCTGATGTTGTACGCGATGCCTTTGATCCGAGAGCGCAGACGGCAGGATGACGACAGCACTGTTACGCGTCAGCGGGTTGAAAACATGGTTGGGCGATAAAGCGCGACCACTGCGTGCGGTAGATGGGGTTGATTTTACGATTGGCCGCGGCGAAACCTTTGCGCTTTTAGGCGAGTCAGGTTGTGGTAAGTCGATGGCCGCATTATCGTTACTTCGTCTTAATCCTCAGCCTGTTAGCGAAATTAAAGACGGACAGATTTATTTTAATAATCACGACCTGCTATCACTCTCAGAGATGGAAATGCAAAGCATACGAGGCCGGCGTATTGCTATGATTTTCCAAGAGCCACAAAGCTCGCTTAACCCCGTTTTATCTGTAGCAGAGCAAATATCAGAATGTTTACAGTGGCATAATTATTCTAAACAACAGCTAAGCGAAAAGGTTATTGATTTATTAGAATCGGTAGGTATTTCTGATCCTAGGCAGCGCATGCATGCTTATCCTCATCAATTATCAGGTGGTATGAAGCAACGCGTGATGATTGCAATGGCGCTAGCCGGTGAACCTGAACTATTGATTGCTGATGAACCTACCACAGCCTTAGATGTCACTATTCAGGCACAGATATTAGATTTGTTAAAAGATATTCAAGTCAGAACAGGCATGGCAATACTACTGATCAGCCACGACTTAGCTGTTGTTGCTCAAATGGCCGATCATGTGGCTGTTATGTATGCAGGACAGATTGTTGAAACGGGATCGAGCGAACAGTTTTTCAAAAATCCACAACATCCGTATTCAAAGAAGCTATTTGATGCATTACCGACCCAGCAAAAACGGCAACAGAGGCTAACGGTTATCAAAGGCCAAGTGCCTAAGCTGGACCAAGAATTCGAAGGCTGCCGATTTGCAGCTCGCTGTGAGCGTGTTGAGCAACGTTGCCATGAACAACCTCCTAATTGGTATGAAGATGACAAACAAGGTGTCCGCTGCCATTTATTTAGTGAGGAAGGCTTGAAAAAGGTTCCACAGGCCAAAGATACGGAACATTTATCACTACTGTCAGAAGTAGTACCAACTGAAAGAATAGTATTAGAACTGACGTCGCTATCGGTATATTTCCCGATTCGAAAAGGTTTATTACAAAGAGTAGTTGGGAATGTGCGGGCTGTAGATGATGTGAGCTTAACATTAAATCAGGCTGAAACGGTTGCGTTAGTGGGGGAATCAGGCTGTGGTAAAACAAGTTTTGCGAAAGGGATTTTACAACTAATACCGATAACAGATGGCCGTATTAATTACCTTGGTAATAAACTGAATGGATTATCGGAGCGGCAATTAAAGCAATATCGCGCATCGATACAAATGATATTTCAAGATCCATTTTCATCAATGAACCCGAGAATGACCATTACTCAAATTATTGAAGAGGGTATGTTAGCAAAACGAGATCAAACAGATCCCTTAGCCAAATCAAAAAGAATCAGTGAATTATTAGAACGTGTTGGTTTACCATCAGATATAAAACACCGCTATCCTCATGAGTTTTCGGGAGGGCAGCGCCAACGGATATGTATTGCAAGGGCATTAGCAGCAGATCCTAAAGTGATTATTTGTGATGAGCCGACCAGTGCATTGGATGTTTCTGTACAGGCGCAAATACTCAATTTATTACGCGATATTCAGCATGAATATGGCTTAACATATTTGTTCATTAGTCATAATATTGCCGTAGTAAATTATCTAGCAAATCGTGTAGCGGTGATGTATTTAGGACGTATTGTCGAGCAAGGTGAACGTGATAAAGTGCTAAACTCACCAAAACATCCCTATACACAGGCTTTATTGGCTGCTGTTCCAGAAATAGATAAAAATAAGCAACGTAATGTCATCCGCTTAGAAGGTGAATTACCCTCAGCCACCAATCCACCAGAGGGTTGTCACTTTCATCAACGATGTCCACAAGTAATGCCTATATGTAGGCAAAAATACCCACAACAAACTGCATTATCAAAGATTCATGAAGTGCGATGTTTTTTATACGAGGAAAATGAAAACAATGGATAAACAAACACAGTTAGAACTTGAGGCTGCAGCATTTCGCCGTTTAACAAGTCATTTACAAGAACGTACGGATGTACAAAATATTGATTTAATGGATCTTGCTGGCTTTTGCCGTAATTGTTTAGCTAAATGGTATTTGGCGGCGGCAGAAGGTAAGGAGGTAAAGATTGATTATGATCAAGCACGCGAGCATGTTTATGGCATGCCTTATGATGAATGGAAAGGTAAATATCAAACAGGGCTCAAGCGTTAATGATCGTGACTGTCACACAAGTCATGTAGTTTTTTAGCTAATGCCTGGGTATCTGTGGTGTCGTCTTCTTTAGGTTTGGAAACGGTAATCACAGAAATGGTAGAACGAATTTGCTGCAGGTAATTGCGGCAGCAACTGCATAATAATAGGTGAAAAAATAAACCCACGCGTTTACCTAGCGGTAGATCGCCATCAATATAGTTGTTTACTTCATCTGCAATGTCTTTACATTGATACATTCAGTTGGTGTCCTGATATTTTTCGATTGTGTGGTGCAATGCTGTTCGAGCCCTATGTAGCAATACCCGTACATTAGACGCGGACACGTCAAGAATGTTACAAATTTCTTTCATTTCGATGCCTTCCATATCGTATAGCGTTAAGGCGGCACGTTGCTGGGCGGGTAATTGTTGGAAGCTTTGTTCTATAATTTCTTGTAATTGATCATTGGCTAATATTGCCTCGGGGGTGGCTTGTTCCCAAGCAAACACATCATCATATCTATGGCCTATATTATCAAATTTGTCAGAGGATACAGATTGCCAACCTTCATCTAAAGAGCTATGCCTATTCTCTCGACGAACACGGCTTTTGGCACCGTTACTGACGATATGAAGTAACCATGTTTTTAATGAAGAGCGCCCTTCAAATTTTGGTAATGCTTTAATAGCTGAGATCCAGGCATCTTGCACAACCTCATCAGCAAACGCTTCACCGACAATAGCTCTAGCCACAGATATCATAAGGTTCTGATATTCTGAAACTACTTTTTCAAAAGCAAGCTGATCACCACCGATTAATTGTTTAATTAAGCGTTTTTCATCTTGAGATTTTAATTTTGAAAAAAGTTTCATTTGATTTGTAACAAATCCATTTTATGGGTGTCTATGTTAGCAAGCTGAGTCATGAATGACCGGTTGTTATTATTTTTTACAATACTATAGGAAATTTATGATGTCTATTACTACTAATAAAAAAACAATTGCACTAGTAGCTGGTGCTGCATTAACTGCTGGTGTTGCACTGTCTCCGACTTTAGCAAGTGCTGAAACAATAAACCCATTTGCATCTGCTGAACTATCTAGCGGTTATATGCAGCTTGCTGAAGGAAAATGTGGCGGTGATATGAAAGATGCCGAAGCTAAGTGTGGTAGTGATATGGGCAAAGATGCTGAAGCTAAATGCGGTGCTGACAAAAAAGCTGAAGGCAAATGTGGTGAAGCTAAATGTGGTGCGGATAAAAAAGCTGAAGGCAAGTGTGGTGAAGCTAAATGCGGCGCTGATAAAAAAGCTGAAGGCAAATGTGGTGAAGCTAAATGTGGCGCTGATAAATAAACCCGCAGTTCACATCTAATAGTGAAGAAAGGGGCTCTACGGAGCCCTTTTTTATAAGGTAATTTGTCTTAATTGTATGTGTTAAATGCCATTAAGACAGATGTCCGAATAATAGGAGATAACAATGTTTATATGTAAAGTTGCTAATACATTTCAAGGTTTATTAAATAAAACCCGCGCGGTTGATTTTTTGGCGCCATTAGCCTTGAGATTATATCTGGCACCAGTGTTTTGGATGGCGGCGAATAATAAATGGAACCCTTTTGATAGTGGGAGTTCTTTGCAAGGCACAATTGATTGGTTTGGTAATCCTGATTGGGGATTAGGTTTACCCTTTCCAGAAATTATGGCTCATTTAGCATGGGGTGCCGAATATTTTGGTGCGATTGCTTTGATTTTAGGTTTGGCTGTACGTTGGGTATCTATCCCATTAATGGCAACGATGATTGTTGCCGCTCTTACTGTTCATCTTGAAAATGGCTGGTTGGCAATAGCTGAGCCAAGTGCACAGCTAAGTGCAGCGCGATCTTTATTAGAAGAGCATGGTAATTATAATTGGTTAACCGAAAATGGTAATTTTGTTATTTTGAACAATGGTATTGAATTTGCTACTACTTATTTCATTATGCTGTTGGCCTTATTCTTCATTGGCGCGGGTAAGTATGTCAGTGCTGATTATTGGATAGCTAAAAAATTCTCAAACTGCTAATGGGTTATTTTAGGAGACTATAAATGTTGATTCGTAAAAAAAGACTAGGTGAGTTACCTGCAAGTGAAATCACCGATCACCAAGTTTATCTTGATCGTAGAAAATTCTTAAATAGCAGCGCAGCTATTGCAACGGCAAGCTTATTGCCATTAGCCATGGCTAATGCTAAGTCCGGAGTGCCAGAAGCGACTTATTTGGATTTAAAACAAAGTTCATATTCAACAGATGATGAATTAACCAGTTATGAATCGGTTACCACCTATAATAATTTTTATGAATTTGGTACGGATAAATCTTCACCCGCCATTACGGCGACAAAATTTCCTGATAAATCTAAGCCTTGGCGGGTAACAATTGAAGGAGAATGTGATAAACCCGGCGAATATGATTACGACGATTTAATTCGCCCCTTTACATTAGAAGAACGCATCTATCGTTTTCGCTGTGTAGAAGGCTGGTCTATGGTTATCCCATGGGTAGGTTTTCCTTTAGCAGATCTTATCAAGCGTGCTCAACCCAATTCAAAAGCTAAGTTTGTTGAATTTACAACATTATATGATCCAGAACAAATGCCAGGGCAAAGACGGCAAGTGTTAGACTGGCCTTATACGGAAGGTCTTCGAATAGATGAAGCAATGAATCCACTTACACTATTATCAGTTGGACTGTATGGCAATGAGTTACTGGGGCAAAATGGTGCACCTATTCGCTTAATTGTGCCATGGAAGTATGGTTTTAAAAGTATTAAATCAATCGTCAATATTCGTTTTGTTGAAGAAATGCCCAACTCGGCTTGGATGAAAGCTGGTCCAAGAGAGTATGGCTTTTATTCTAATGTAAATCCTGATGTCGATCATCCACGATGGAGCCAAAGCAAAGAGCGACGTTTAGGCGAGTTCTTGAAACGTAAAACAGAAATGTTTAACGGCTATGAAGAGCAAGTTGCTGGCTTATATACGGGTATGGACTTAACAAAAAACTTTTAAATCCATGTCGAAACTTAAAATCTGTTTATTTATTGCCAGTTTGATACCTGCAATCTGGCTCACGTATGCCTTGTTAACAAATCAGTTGGGTGCAAACCCCATTGAAGCTATCACGCGTGAATCAGGTTTATGGGCATTACGCTTTTTATGGTTAACATTATTAATAACGCCATTACGTTGGTTAACAGGCTGGAATGTCATCGTGACACTTAGGCGCATGCTGGGCCTGTATGTGTTTTTTTATGCCACGCTTCATATGCTGCTTTATTTATGGTTAGATCAGTTTTTTGATATTAACGACATAATCAAAGACATTATTAAACGGCCGTTTATCACTATTGGCTTTTTTACTTTTACATCACTTATCCCTTTAGCGATAACCTCCAATAACGCTATGGTTAAACGATTGGGCGGAAAACGCTGGAAGAAATTACATCGGTTAACCTATTTTATTGCTATTGCCAGCTCAATTCATTTTTATATGCTGGTAAAACAAGATAAAACAGAGCCATTATTTTATATGGCTTTGCTGGCGATATTATTAGGTGCTCGCATATATCGAACGTATTTACGCCCTAAAATGAGTGCTTTGCAATCTTAAAAAATAGACATTATTTATTGCTAAAGCCTGCCTGAAAGTAAGCAAAACTGTTACAATACTTCACTATTTAAATGTTCAGGTGTGAAGGTGCTTAATGACTGATTTTGTTGATAACGATCCACAAGAAACCCAAGAATGGTTGGATGCCTTAGAATCTATTATTGAAGTTGAAGGTGATGAAAAAGCACATTATCTTTTAGAAAAATTGATTGATATGGCGCGCCGAAGTGGTGTCAACCTTCCATACAGCTCTAATACGGCGTATGTGAATAGCATTCCTGTGGACCAACAAGAACGTATTCCTGGCGATCAGGATATGGAACAAAAAATACGATCATATATCCGTTGGAATGCGATGGCGATGGTGACAAAAGCCAATCTTAAACCTGGTGCTGTCGGCGGACATATTGCTAGTTTTGCATCGTCAGCAACTATGTATGATGTGGGTTTTAATCACTTCTTCAAAGGTGATAACCACGGCAATGGCGCCGACTTAGTGTTCTTCCAAGGCCATATTGCTCCGGGTATTTATGCACGTTCATTCCTTGAAGGTCGTTTAACAGAAGATCAATTAAATAACTTCCGTTTTGAAGCTGACGGTAAAGGCTTGTCATCTTATCCCCATCCTTGGTTAATGCCTGACTACTGGCAGTTCCCGACTGTATCTATGGGCCTAGGTCCTATCCTTGCTATCTACCAAGCACGATTCATGAAGTATATGGAACATCGGGAAATCAAAGAAACTGCAGGCAGAAATGTCTGGGCTTACTTGGGTGATGGTGAAATGGATGAGCCCGAATCGTTAGGTGCAATTACCTTAGCTGGCCGTGAAAAACTAGATAATTTAACGTTTGTAATTAACTGTAATTTACAACGGTTAGATGGCCCAGTTCGTGGTAATGGTAAGATAATTCAAGAATTAGAAGCTGTATTCCGTGGCGCCGGCTGGAATGTGATTAAAGTTATCTGGGGCTCAGAATGGGATCAATTATTAGCCAAAGATAAAAATGGTTTATTACTTAAGCGAATGGAAGAAGTGGTTGATGGTGAGTACCAAAACTATAAAGCTAAAGATGGCGCCTATGTACGGGAAAATTTCTTTGGGAAATATCCAGAACTATTAGAAATGGTGTCGGATATGACTGACCAAGATATCTGGCGTTTAAGCCGTGGTGGACATGACCCACGTAAAGTTTATGCTGCTTATAAGAAAGCCAGCGACCATAAAGGCCAGCCAACAGTAATACTAGCTAAAACAGTAAAAGGTTACGGTATGGGTGAAGCGGGCGAAGCTCAAAATACTACACATTCACAGAAGAGTTTAGGTGTGGAACAAATGAAAGTGTTCCGTGACCGATTCAATATTCCATTATCTGATGAGCAAGTAGAAGATATCCCTTACATTAGTCTAGATGATGATAGTGATGAGAAAAAGTACCTATTAGCACGTCGTGAAGAGTTGGGTGGTTTCTTACCTAAACGTAACCATAGTGCGCCAGCACTAAAAACGCCTGACTTAAGCATTTTTAATGCACTGCTAAAATCAACAGGTGATAGAGAAATTTCTACTACCATGGCATTTGTGCGAATTCTTACTGCATTAATTCGTGATAAAGAAGTGGGTCAAAACATCGTGCCTATCGTGCCAGATGAAGCGCGAACCTTTGGTATGGAAGGTTTGTTCCGTTCATTTGGTATTTACTCATCATCGGGTCAATTATATGAACCAGAAGATTCAGGCAAAGTAATGTGGTATCGCGAAGATACTAAAGGCCAGATCTTACAAGAAGGCATCAATGAAGCCGGTGCCATGTCTGAGTGGATATCGGCATCTACTGCGTATTCAAATTACAATGTCAATATGGTGCCATTCTATATTTATTACTCTATGTTTGGTTTTCAACGTATTGGTGATTTAGCATGGCTTGCAGGTGATATTCAAGCAAAAGGCTTCTTGGTTGGCGCCACGGCGGGCCGAACATCACTGAATGGTGAAGGCTTACAACATGAAGATGGTCATAGTCTTATTTTGGCTGGTACGATTCCTAATTGTGTAAGTTATGATCCAACGTATGCCTATGAAATGGCAGTGATTATTCATGATGGTTTCCGTCGTATGTATGAAGAACAAGAAAGCGTGTTCTACTACATTACGGCTATGAATGAAAATTACACACATCCTGAAATGCCAACAGGTGTTGAAGCTAGTATTCTTAAGGGATTGTACAAATTAAAATCAGGTGGTAAACATAAGCTTAAAGCACAGCTTTTAGGTGGTGGAACTATCTTGCGAGAAGTTGAAGCGGCAGCTGAATTATTAGAAAAAGAGTGGAACGTTTCTGCTAATGTGTGGAGTGCGACCAGTATTAATGAATTGGCTCGTGATGGACAAGCTGTTGACCGATATAACCGTTTACATCCTGAAACAGACAAGAAACAAAGCTATGTTGCAGAATGCTTGAATGCGGAAGAGGGCGTTGTTGTTGCTTCAACAGATTATATGCGTCAATATGCTGAGCAAATTCGTCCGTGGATCGACTCAGCGTATACCGTGTTAGGAACTGATGGCTTTGGTCGTAGTGATACACGTGAAAGTTTACGTAGTTTCTTTGAAGTTGATCGTTACCATGTAGTCGTTGCTACATTAAATACATTGGCTGATGATGGTCAAATTGGCCATGATGTCGTTGCAAAAGCGATTAAGCAATACAACATCGATACTGAAGCAATGAACCCAATTAAAGTATAAAACAAGGCTAGGTACATAAAGATATGGCAGATTTAATAGATTTAGTAGTTCCCGATATTGGTGACTTTGATGAAGTAGAAGTGATTGAAGTTTTGGTATCTGTAGGTGATACAGTAGAAGAAAACCAAGATATTATTACCTTAGAATCAGATAAAGCGGCGATGGAAATTCCTGCTTCTCATGCAGGCGTGATTAAAGAGCTTAAAATTAATGTAGGCGATAAAGTAAAAGAAGGTTCTATCATTGCCGTGATCGAATCAAGTGATGCTAGTGTGCCCGAAGCTAAAGCCGAATCAACACCTAAAGAAGAATCAGCTTCTGCACCATCTGCTCCCGCAGTAGCACCGGTGCCTACTGAATTAGTAGAAAATATTCCTTATGCTCCTGATAATAAAGCGGGTGAAAAACATGCTCATGCATCACCATCGGTTCGACAATATGCACGCGAACTAGGGGTAACATTGAGCTTTGTTCGAGGTTCGGGTGAAAAGGGACGTATCACCAAAGCTGATGTGCAAAATTTTGTTAAACAAAAAGTGAACGCACCAGCCGCAACTGCAACAAGTGGTTCAGCTATTCCTCCTGTGCCAGTAGGTAATTATGAAAAGTTTGGTGATATTGAAAGTACTGAATTATCTCGAATCAAGAAAATTTCAGGCAAACATTTACATGCGTGTTGGTTGAACATCCCTCATGTAACGCAGTTTGATGAGGCTGATATTACCGAATTAGAAAAGTTCAGAAAAGATAATAAAGATAATGCTGCCAAGCAAGGTGTGAACTTAACGCCATTAGTCTTCATTATGAAGGCGGTTGTTGCTAGCCTACGAAAATTCCCTGAGCTTAATGCGTCATTGAGTGAAGATAAAGAAAACTTAATTATCAAAAAATACTACAACATCGGCATAGCGGTAGATACACCAAATGGTTTGATGGTGCCTGTGGTTAAAAATGTCGATAAAAAAGGCTTTATCGAATTAGCGGGCGAGTTAGGTGAAATCAGTGCAAGAGCACGTGATGGTGCGCTTACAGCTAAAGATTTACAAGGTGGTACATTCTCCATTTCTAGTTTAGGTGGAATTGGTGGTAGTTTCTTTACTCCAATAGTTAATGCACCTGAAGTAGCCATCTTGGGCGTAGGCCGTCATAAAATGCAACCTGTTTGGAATGGCAGTGATTTTGTACCTCGTTTAATGTTGCCATTGTCAGTATCTTACGATCACAGGGTTGTCGATGGTGCAATGGGTGCTCGATTTACTACTCATTTAAACCATATGTTATCGGATATCAGGAAAGTATTGTTATGAGCACCATTGAAATAAAAGTACCTGATATCGGTGATTTTGACGAAGTAGAGATTATTGAAGTGCTGGTCAGTGTCGGTGATGTGGTTGAAGCTAACCAAGACGTTATCACATTAGAGTCAGACAAAGCGGCAATGGAAATTCCAACAACGGCCGCTGGAACGATTACAGCTATGAGCGTTACGGTGGGTGATAAAGTCAAAGAAGGTAGTGTTATTTTAACGCTTGAGACTGCTGAAGACACTGAGTCTGAACCTGCTCCAAAAGAAGAAGCAAAACCAGAAGTACAGGTTGATACGGCAGCTGTTGTAACAACGGCCGCAGGTGATGCTGATTTACATGCAGAAGTACTTGTTTTAGGCTCAGGCCCTGGTGGTTATACTGCAGCATTTCGTGCTGCTGATTTAGGTCGACAAGTAGTAATGATCGAGCGACACGCTAAAATTGGTGGCGTATGTTTGAATGTAGGCTGTATTCCATCAAAAGCACTATTACATACTGCTCAAGTGATTAATGAAGCAGCAAGCATGGAAGATCATGGTGTTACCTTTGCAAAACCTGAAGTTGATATTCGTAAAATTGAAAGCTGGAAAAATGGTATTGTAGATGGATTAACAGGTGGACTGAAAGCACTTGCCAAACAGCGTAAAGTGACCATTGTTCAAGGTGAAGCACAGTTTTCTGGCACCAATACAATGACGGTTGAAACGCCAGATGGCACGCAATCAATATCGTTCGATAAATGCATTATTGCTGCGGGTTCTCGTGTAACTAAAGTGCCTGTATTTCCAAATGATGATCCTCGTATGATGGATTCAACAGATGCCTTAGATTTAGCCGATGTACCTAAATCATTATTAGTCATTGGTGGCGGAATTATCGGGCTAGAAATGGCAACGGTATATCACGCTCTAGGTTCAAAAATCACCGTAGTAGAAATGCAAAGTGGTTTAATTCCAGGTGCGGATAAAGATATTGTTAAGCCACTATTGAAAAAGGTACAAAAAGAATACCAAGCAATTTACTTAAATACACGTGTTGCCGCTATTGAACCACAAGATGACGGTTTAAAAGTCACACTTGAAGGTAAAGATGCACCTGAAACAGTTGTGTATGACAAAATATTGGTGGCAGTAGGGCGATCACCAAATGGTAAATTGATTAATGCTGAAGCGGCAGGTGTTGCTGTTGATGACTATGGCTTTATTAATGTCGATGCTCAAATGACAACAAATGTACCACATATCTATGCGATTGGTGACATTGTTGGTCAACCGATGTTAGCGCATAAAGCGGTGCATGAAGCTAAAGTAGCGGCTGAAGTTATTTCAGGAATAAAATCAGCTTTCGATCCAATGACTATTCCATCTGTTGCCTACACGGATCCTGAGATTGCTTGGATGGGAATCACTGAAGCTGAAGCAAAAGAACAAAAATTAAACTTCGTGAAAGGCGCTTTTCCATGGGCTGCTAGTGGTCGTAGCTTGAGTATCGGCCGAAATGAAGGCTTAACCAAAGCGTTATTTGACAAAGAAACAGGTCGTATTATTGGTGCAGGAATTGTAGGTACCAATGCAGGGGAGCTTATTGCAGAAGCTGTTTTAGCGCTTGAGATGGGTGCTGATGCTGAAGATATTGGTTTAACCATTCACCCTCACCCAACGTTGTCTGAAACATTAGGGTTTGCAGCTGAAATGGCAGAGGGCAGTATCACCGACTTAATGCCGCCGCGTAAAACACTACACTCTAAATAAATGGACAAACAGGTAACGCCATTACGCCCTCCCCTGAAATGGGCGGGGGGCAAGCGTTGGCTTATTCCGAAATTAGAAAAAATCTGGAAAAAACATTCAGGTTTACGTTTAGTCGAACCATTTTGCGGTGGTCTATCTGTTGCTCTTGGCTTAAAAGCTGAAAAAGCATTATTAAATGATGTTAATTTTGCCGTTATTAACTTTTACCAGCAAATTCAGCAAGGTTTAAAGCTAGATATTTCTCTTGAGAATGATGAAACGGCTTACTATCGCCAAAGAACTGAATTTAATCGTTTAAATCAGAAGGGTGGATCTGAAAATACCACCGCTCAATTATTTTATTATCTAAACCGTACTGGCTATAACGGTCTTTGCCGTTTTAATAAATCAGGTGGTTATAACGTACCCTTTGGTCGCTATAAAAAAATCAATTATCAGACTGATTTTACGCCATATCAAACAGTCTTATCTCGCTGGGAATTTAGTAATAAAGATTTTGCTGAATTAGATGTGAATGAAAATGATTTTATTTATGCCGATCCTCCTTACGACGTGCCTTTTCGTCAATATTCACAACAAGGTTTTGATTGGGAGGATCAAGTTAGACTTGCAGAATGGTTAGCAGAACATAAGGGTCCCGTTGTCATATCAAACCAAGCAACGGAACGAATCATCAAGTTATATAAAGAGCTTGGTTTTAAATTAAAATATCTTGATGCACCGCGTCGAATTAGCTGCAAAGCAAATGGTAGAAAGGCTGTTAAAGAGGTGATAGCGACGCGCGGTTTTTGATATAATGTTCAATTAGTTATAAATCACATCGTTTTACAGGAAGAAAATCTCACATGTCAAAGATCAAAAAAGTCGTTCTTGCCTATTCAGGTGGTCTCGATACTTCAATTATTCTGAAATGGTTACAAGATACTTATGATTGTGAAGTGGTGACGTTTACTGCTGATATCGGTCAAGGTGAAGAAGTTGAGCCAGCGCGTGCCAAAGCACAAGCAATGGGAATCAAAGAAATTTATATTGAAGACTTACGAGAAGAGTTTGCCCGTGATTATGTATTCCCAATGTTCCGCGCCAACACTATTTATGAAGGTGAATATTTATTAGGAACTTCAATTGCTAGACCATTGATTGCTAAGCGTTTAGTTGAGATTGCTGCTGAAGTAGGTGCAGAGGCTATTTCTCATGGTGCTACTGGAAAAGGAAACGATCAAGTGCGTTTCGAATTGGGAGCTTATGCATTAAGCCCTGAAATTCAAGTGATTGCACCTTGGCGTGAATGGGATTTAAATTCTCGTCAAAGTTTGTTGGATTATGCTGAAGAGCATGGTATTCCCGTGGAAATGAAACGGGGTAAGAAATCACCTTATTCAATGGATGCTAACTTACTTCATATTTCTTATGAAGGCGACATATTAGAAGACCCTTGGACAGAGCCCGAAGCATCAATGTGGCGTTGGAGTGTTTCTCCTGAAAAAGCCCCTGATGAAGCTACTTATTTAGAATTAACTTATGAAAAAGGAGATATTGTCGCTATAGATGGTAAGGACATGTCACCCGCGACAGTTATGGAGTATTTGAATAAGGTCGGTGGTGCAAATGGTATCGGACGTTTAGATATGGTTGAAAACCGTTACGTAGGCATGAAAGCACGTGGTTGTTATGAAACGCCAGCGGGCACAATTATGATTCCTGCACATCGTGCAATGGAGTCAATTACTGTTGACCGTGAAGCGGCGCACCTTAAAGATGAGTTTATGCCACGTTATGCTAGTTTAATTTACAATGGCTATTGGTGGTCGCCTGAGCGTGAAATGTTACAAGTGATGATTGATAAATCACAGCAAACTGTTAACGGAAAGGTTAGAATCAAGCTTTATAAAGGAAACGTGATTGTTGTTGGGCGTGCATCTGAAACGGATAGCTTGTTTGATGAATCAATTGCAACATTTGAAGATGATGATGGAGCGTATAATCAAAAAGATGCTGAAGGCTTTATTAAACTGAATGCATTAAGGCTCAAAATTGCAGGACGAAAAAAATAAAACTAAATATGTAGGTTGGATAAAAGAAAGTGGAATATAACGAATATCAAGAGCAAGCAGCGGAGTATATGCGTTTAGTGCTCCCGCTAATGAAAAAACATGGCATTGCTATGACCCCTGCAAACTATGCGGTGTGGTATGAGTATGTTGCAGGTAATAATGAGGCATTAAAGCATGCTGTAGACTCTCATGTTGATGATAACGAGCGTTTGACTGAAAAACAAAGCGGCGAGTTGTATCAAAAATTCTTTGATCGCGAAAAGGATCAGACTGCGTTATTGGAAATGCGCCAGGATTTAAGACGTGTTTTGGCAGAGGTGCTTACTTTCGTTTCTTCTGGCGTGACATCATCCAAAAAAACCAGCTCTAATCTGACAGGTATTATTGATAAGTTTCACCCTGATATGAAGCAAGAAGATGTTCGAGGCATGGTTGATGATGTATTGTCGGAAACACGTTTGGCCGTCTCTACAAGTGAGCTATTGTCCGAACGCTTAAATACTACGATGATTGAAATGCAAGATTTGAAGAAAGATCTTGATGTTGCTCGACGTGAAGCAAAAATAGATACATTAACAAAGCTAGCAAATCGGAAAGCACTGGATGAATTGTTAGAAAAAGCAACCAGAGATGCTGATAGTAATAATGTAGAACTGTGCATCATTTTCTCTGACTTGGATTTGTTTAAAAAAGTAAATGACAAGCACGGTCATTTAGTGGGCGATCAAGTATTAAGAGTTGTTGCTAACACGCTGAAAGGGGCTGTAAAAGGCCGAGATCTTGTTGCACGATACGGTGGCGAAGAATTTGCTATTGTAATACTGAACACTAGCATTGAGAACGTTAAGAGTTTAGCTGAAAATATACGTGCTGAAATTGCGGCAAAACGCATGCAACGTAAAGAT
>JBJPGE010000002.1:0-53308 GCA_048595465.1 Methylophagaceae bacterium
ACGCTATAAAGTTGTTTGTGAAATTTTCTTTTAAAAGTGGCTTTATTACTGGTATCAACTTTAAGATTTTCTGCTGTGACATGCTTGGCCATTAAGTCTAGTAGCCGTAAATTATGGTAAATCAACATATCGTTTTTAAAGCGGTTGGTGACAGCATTTTTTATATTTATGTCTTTTTTCACCTGTAGATAATGAGGTGTTAATGCTAGCCGAGGAAGTCCTTTATATGACGGCACATATAGATTGTTAAAGGTGGCTTTATCTAAGGGGGATACCACAATGTATTCACCTAGTTCAAAACCTAGGGAATCAAAATATTGTGGTCTTTTGTAGTAGTGTTCAGGTCGATTTAATATTAGAGATATATCTTGTGATGAAGTAGTGTCAGCATTTTGTGTGCTTGGTTGTGGTGTAGCTGCCGGAGAAGATTTTTCATCACTGGGTAATATATTCCCCACTTTCTTTACCAAATCAAGGGCCTGATTCAAATCACCTAATAAATCGGCAGAGACGTGTGAGGGCAACAGCACCAAAAGTATAAAGGCTAACGCTATGCGGGAAACATGAGCGGTAGGAAATTCATTTTTCATATTCTTTCCTTAAAAACAGTAGCTGAAAGACGACGGAGTTAATTTAGCAAAGGTAAAATGAACCTGAGCTGAATTACAACATTTAAAGTGATTCTAGGAATGTAGCACGCTTAGATATTATCTACAAATAGCCAATATTTCGGATAATTAGTGAACAGTCTGCGACACCGGCCCCATATATTAGTATAATCGCAAGGTTATTATTAATAGATTGTGATTATTGCCAATGAGTACATCTCCGGTTTCGGTGGCGGATACGCCAAAAACCTTTCAGGAATTGATCCTGCGACTACAACAATATTGGGCTGAGCAAGGCTGTGTCTTGTTACAACCTTATGATATGGAAGTGGGCGCCGGTACGTTCCATCCAGCAACATTTTTAAGAGCGATTGGTCCTGAGCCGTGGAGTGCCGCTTATGTGCAGCCTTCTCGTCGCCCCACTGATGGTCGTTTTGGTGAAAACCCAAACCGATTACAGCATTATTATCAATTTCAAGTGGTGTTAAAACCTTCGCCAATCAACATTCAAGAATTGTATTTAGATTCGTTGAAGATGCTGGGTTTGGATACATCAATACACGATATTCGTTTTGTAGAAGACAACTGGGAATCACCGACATTAGGCGCGTGGGGATTAGGTTGGGAAATTTGGTTAAACGGTATGGAGGTGACGCAGTTTACCTATTTCCAACAGGTCGGCGGCCTAGAATGCCGACCAGTAACCGGTGAGATTACGTATGGTTTAGAGCGTATTGCTATGTATTTGCAAGGCGTGAGCAGTGTCTATGACTTGGTGTGGTCTGAAGGCCCCAATGGCACAGTGACTTATGGCGATGTATTCCACCAAAATGAAGTGGAAATGTCGGAATATAATTTTGATCATGCTGATGTTGAGAGTTTGTTTACCAACTTTGATACCTATGAGCGTGAAAGTGCAAAAATGATTGAGGCAGGTTTGCCTTTGCCAGCTTATGAGTTGGTGTTAAAAGCATCACATACCTTTAATTTATTAGATGCGCGTAAGGCGATTTCTGTAACAGAACGCCAACGTTTTATTTTGCGTGTTCGTACTTTAGCGCGTGCTGTGGCACAGGCTTATTATGAGCGCCGCGAGTCGCTTGGCTTCCCGATGGTGAATAAGCCGGAGGCGCAATTATGAGCGCACGTGATTTATTGATTGAGCTGGGTACGGAAGAGTTGCCACCCAAAGCGCTGAAAAAATTAATCAACGCGTTTGAAGCTAGCATCAAACAAAGCTTAGAAAAAGCGGAATTAAGTTTCACGGCCATTCACTCTTATGCTGCACCACGTCGAATGGCAGTCGTGGTTAATGATCTGCAAGAACGACAACAAGATCGCATGATTGAACGCCGTGGCCCTGCCGTTACTGCTGCGTTTGATGACGATGGCAATCCAACTAAAGCTGTACAAGGTTTTGCCCGATCATGTGGTATTGAGGTTGACGATCTTGAAAAAATGGAGACGGACAAAGGTGCATGGTTGGTGTTTAAGCAGCAACAAGCAGGTGCGGAAACAGCCAATTTGATCGGCGATATTTTGCAACAAGCCCTAGCGGATTTACCTATTCCGAAACGCATGCGTTGGGCTGATTTGCCCGGTGAGTTTGTGCGTCCTGTGCATTGGCTGGTTTTATTGTTTGGTGATGATGTTATTCCGCTAGAGTTATTAGGTGTAAAGTCTGGGCGTGACAGTTATGGGCATCGTTTTCACCATCCGCAAGCAATTGAAATTCAATCTGCTAAGCGCTATGTGTCTCAGCTGGAACAAGCTCAGGTGCGGGTTGATATGGCGGCACGCCGTGAAGCTATACATGGTCAAGTTGTGGATTTAGCCACAAAACTCGGCGGTGAAGCGGTATTAAATGAAGGCTTGTTAGATGAAGTGACAGGTTTGGTCGAATGGCCAGTGGCATTGTCGGGCTCATACGATAAACGTTTTCTTGAACTGCCTTCTGAAGCATTGATTTCTTCAATGGAAGAACATCAAAAATATTTTGCAGTGCGTGATAAAGCTGGTGAGTTATTACCGTATTTCATTACGATTTGTAATATAGAAAGTCGCGACCCAGCACAAGTGGTTGCCGGTAATGAACGCGTAATTTTACCTCGACTCAGCGATTCAGCATTCTTCTGGGAAACAGATCGAAAACGCCCATTAGCAGATAGACAAGAACAGTTAAAAACTATCGTCTTTCAAAATAAATTGGGTACGGTGTTTGATAAATCGGCACGTGTCGCCAAGTTGGCTGCAAGTATTGCGACTGAAATAGACGGCGATGCAAAATTAGCTGAGCGTGCGGCACTATTAGCCAAATGTGATTTAGTAACCGAGATGGTGGGTGAGTTCCCCGATTTGCAAGGCATTATGGGTCGTTATTATGCGCACTTAGATGGTGAACATGATGAAGTTGCTGAAGCATTAGACGAGCAATATTTACCGCGTTTTTCGGGTGACAAGTTACCCTCAACAAAAACAGGCCAAGCGGTGAGTCTGGCTGAAAAGCTAGACACTTTAGTCGGATTGTTTGGTATTGGTCAGCCGCCTACAGGTGTTAAAGACCCGTTTGCTTTACGCCGGGCTGCTTTAGGTGTGCTTAGAATTGTTATTGAAAATAAGCTTGATGTAGATTTGCAGACATTAGTACAGCAGGCGCAGCAAGGCTTTGACACGCAACTGACGCAAGACGATGTGACGGAGCAAGTGATACGTTATTTCTTTGATCGTTTGCGTGGTTATGCCTTAGATCAAGGCATTAAAGCTGATGTGTTTGAAGCCGTGTTAGCCGTTCAGCCAACGAGACCGCTTGATTTCATGCAACGTTTAAGTGCGGTAACAGAATTTAGAGCATTAGATGCAGCAGAATCATTAGCGGCAGGTAATAAGCGTATTGGAAATATATTACGTAAAAATGATGCCGAAGGTGAAGGCGCCAAAATTGATAGTAAGCTATTAAGCGAACCAGCAGAAAAAGCATTGGCTGATAAATTAGCTGAAGTGAGCAAGCAGGTTAAACCGCTTGTCGAAAAAGCTGATTACGCAGGTGTGTTACGTGCTCTAGCGGATATGCGTGAAACAGTGGATGGTTTCTTTGACCAAGTGATGGTGATGGCTGATGATGAGGCTGTTCGTAATAACCGTTTGGCTTTATTGAACCAGACGCGTGCCTTGTTTTTGGGTGTGGCTGATATTTCTGTGTTGCAGGAATAAATGGAGTAACTCGATCTTATGCCTTTAATAATTCTGGATAGAGATGGCGTGATTAACCATGACTCGGATGACTTTATTAAGTCGCCGGCGGAATGGGAGCCCATTGATGGCAGTTTAGAGGCGATTGCTCGATTAAATCATGCCGGATATCGCGTAGTGGTGATTACTAATCAATCTGGTATCTCTCGCGGCTTGTTGGATGTCGACACCTTGAGTCGGATCCACAATAAAATGCGGCGTATGCTCACTCAGGTGGGTGGCAAGCTTGAAGCGATATTATATTGTCCGCATGGGCCAGATGATGATTGCTCATGCCGAAAACCTAAAGAAGGAAGTTTCACAGAACTTGCCAATCGACTTCGTGTCAAACTTGATGATGTGCCCGCTATTGGAGATTCACTGAGAGATCTACAGGCGGCACAAGCTGCAGGTGCGAGACCTATTTTAGTTAAAACAGGTAAAGGTGAGAAGACATTGGCTGAAGGTGGAATGCCTGAAAATGTAGCGGTTTATGATAATTTGGAAGCTGTAGTACATGCATTGTTGGAACCTACGAAATAATGTTATTTATTCGCTCAGCAATTTTTTTGCTTTTCCAAATGGTCACTGCAATTTTATTTTCATTAATAGGATTCCTTTTATGGCCGCTACCCTTTAAGTGGCGTTACAAAATTATGAGTCGATGGGCTGTTTTAAATCTATGGTTTGTTGAAAAAATATGTGGAGTAAAATATCAGGTAGAAGGGCTGGATAACATACCTGATGAGCCCTGTGTCATTATGTGTAAACATCAATCGGCATGGGAGACATTAGTATTACAAGCTGTTTTTCCACCGCAGGTTTGGGTGTTAAAGCGTGAATTATTATGGATACCTTTTTTTGGTTGGGGTTTGGCAGTATTAAACCCAATAGCAATTGATAGAGGGGCGGGCAGAAAAGCGCTCAACCAAGTGTTAGAGCAAGGGAAAGATCGTTTAGCTTCGGGT
Source organism: Methylophagaceae bacterium (assembly GCA_048595465.1). Taxonomy (GTDB): domain Bacteria; phylum Pseudomonadota; class Gammaproteobacteria; order Nitrosococcales; family Methylophagaceae. The sequence continues at coordinate 4,805 of JBJPGE010000002.1, forward strand.
GCATGGGTAGTTGTTTTTCCTGAAGGCACTCGGATTCCACGAGGTGAAATGGGACGGTTTGGCATGGGAGCGGCAAGATTGGCAGTTGAAGCAGGATGTGCGGTTGTACCCGTTGCACATGATGCAGGCAAGGCTTGGCCGAGACATAGTTTTATACGGCATCCGGGCACAATCAAATTAGTTATTGGTGAAAAAATAACAAGCGCTAATAAAAAAGCAGTAGAATTGAACGAGCAAGTTTATCAATGGATGGAGCAGCAAATGACACGGCTAGAAGGCAGCAAACCAACAACAAGAAAAACATTGGTAAAAGAGGATAAAAAACGTGGCTAAACCTGATGAGATTCTACGCTTATTGTTAATTGATGATTCATTAACAACAGCCGATGTAATAACAACAACGCTTAGAAGTTCCGGCCACACGGTACGAGCAGCGCGTCACGATAAAATGGCTGATATAAAAGAAGCCTTAAATGAAAAGTCGTGGGATTTGATTATATGTCGAGATACATTAATCACTGTTTCACCTAAAGAATTCTTAGAATATTTACATAATTTAGGGCGTGATATTCCCTGTATTATTCTGACAACCGATTCTGAAAATGATGATGATTTATTTGATATTGGTGCACAAGATATCATTGCTTTTAATGAGACAAAGCGTCTACAGTTTGCTGTTACTAGGGAGCTGAAAAACTTATTTGTTCGTCGATTAGGTCGACGTAATGAACGTGCTTTGCGTGAAAGTGATAAACGTAGCCAGTTATTACTTGAAATATCACGAGAGGCGGTGGCGTATATTCATGAAGGTATGCATATTTATGCTAACCAAGCATATGTAACCTTGTTTGGCTTTGATGATGCTGAAGATCTTGATGGCTTACCTATAATGGATATGTTGGTGAGTAGTGAGCATAAAAAATTCAAATCTTTTTTTAAGGCCTTTTCTGAAAAATCAGATACAGATGCTAAGACAGTTTCAGTCATGTGTGTAAATGAAGGGGAGCAGCAATTTGAAGCTCAGATCGAGTTTAGACATGCGGCAGTCGAGGGAGAAGATTGCATTCAAGTAACCGTTAAGGAAGAGCAAGCGGAATTAGTATCGGATGAGCAGGTCTTAGCTGTTCGGGATGTTGATACGTTAACAGGACTTCATAGTCGTACACGGTTTATGGATGAACTAGGTCAAGTAACCCTCGATGCGAGTGAAAATGCTGGAATATCTCAATTAATATACATTGTATTGGATAATTTCCAATCAATAAAAGAGCAAGTGGGCTTGACTACAAGTGAAGCAATTGTCAAAGCAGCAGCTGACTTACTAAAAGCAGAGTTACAAAACGATGAATTCTTAGCACGCTATTCAGATCAAGTTTTTACGATCCTTATTCAGAATGGTGATGATACTTATATTGATGAACGAGCAGAGCATTACCGAAAAGCTATTGAAGAATATGTTTCTCAGGCTGATGGAAAGATAATTGACTTGAAATGCAGCGTTGGTATCAGTCGGATAACAGAAAGTTTATTATCGGCTGAAGAAGGATTGGATCATGCTGATAAAGCATGTGCTGAAGCACAGCATGCCGGAGGAAATCGCGTATCTAGGCATCAGATAGTGCTTTCTACTAAAGAAGCTGAAAGTCAGGATAAAGTGTTGTGGGTAGGCCGAATGCAAGATGCATTGAAGAATGAAGGTTTTTCTTTGCATTACCAACCTATTGTTAGTTTGCATGGTGCATCACAAGAATTATACGATGTACTTGTTCGAATGAAAGAGCCTGATGGCACGGTGATTAGAGCACGCGAGTTTATGAAATATGCGCGACAGCCACAACTGGTTATTGATATTGATAAGTGGGTGATTGAAAACGCATTAAATAGTTTGGCCGAACATCGATCTACCTTCCCAAAGACACGATTTTTCTTGAAATTATCTAAACAAACATTACTTGATTCTTCCTTTATAAACTGGTTAATTGCCCAGTTAAAAGGACATGGATTTAATGGCAGTGTTCTGGTATTTGAGATTAGCGAAACAGCCATTATAGATAATTTAGAAGAAACTCAATCAGTGATCGCTAAATTGAAAAAAGTAGGGTGTGAATTTGGCCTAGAACATTTTGGATCGGGCTTGGATTTTTCACATACACTGAGTGTACTTGATGTTGAATACTTGAAAATTAATGGTTCTTTTGTTGAAAATATGGCAAAAGATAAAGAAAATCAGGCTGCCGTAAAAGCTATCATCGAAATGACCAAGCAAGCGGGTAAGAAAAGTATTGCCGAATTTGTTTCAGATGCAAGCAGTTTGGCATTGTTGTGGCGATTAGGTGTTGATTATGCCATGGGGTATTATATTCAAAAGCCTGCAGCAGACTTAAACTATAATTTTGATGATGATGAGTAAACCTTTAATTTAATAGCAATTGTACCGTGAGCTCTTTTTCAAGTTCACAATAATATTGTTGGAGTTTTGCTAATGTTGCTGCTTGTATTGTCAGCGTACATATAGGCTCATCTTTGAATATGGTTGATCCGTTTACCGGAATATCATGGCAGGCGAGAGGCCATATTATCTCAGGTAATATACGTATATCATGTTCGGCATAATAATAATGAAGCCTTGAATGTGATGACGCTTCAATGCTGAGCTCTTCAGGAAGAAGACCATTACAGGCATTGATATGATGTTGAAATAAAGGCTCTCTACAACTGAGTAATTCAGCTGAGGCACTTATTCTAGGATTAACCTCCAGCACCAATAATTCATCCTGCCGAGAAATTATAAAATCAATACTGTTGATGCCGCATAAACCGACTGCGGAAGTTAGCCTATTAATAGCTAATTTTAAAAGCTGTTTATGCTTTTCTGAGATTATCCATAATGAGGTAATGCCACCTAGCCGGAAGGGTGAGGACTCGCATGGCTGTAGATATTGTTGATTAATACTTAGTAGTTGAGCTTGTTTACCATTTGCGATAAATAAACCTGAGCCACTTATACCGGCTATATGTTGCTGATAATAGTCATTATCAGTTTGTTTATGTGCCTTCAAATATTGGATATGCATTCCACCTAAGCCCGAGGGTGATTTTGATAGCCATACATTATCATTAGGCTGCTTAAATAGGGTGTCAGGGTGAGAAATTTCAAGCTGTTTTAGAAGATTAAAAAATAGAGTTGGTGTTTGAATGGCGTGAATACTGGTTGTACTATTACCGATAAGCGTGATGTTTGCAGGAAGGCTGTTTAGGAGTGGATAATGCTGCTCAATGCCACTACCACAGACTAAAAGACAGTTGTCGCCTTGAGATAAATCTGAAAAAGCGGCTAGAACTTGCTTTTCTGATAACTGCTGCATTGGCGCAAGCTGCTGCCAACGTTCAGCAATATCTAAGGTATCTTGATCGCCAAAGCAATCAGCCACCCAAACACGGTAACCGGCTTGGGTGGCTGATTGCGCTATGAAGCGCCCGCTTTGTGCAAATATCAGTACAGGAAGGTGCTGATTTTGCACAGTAAAATCGTGCTAATTAAACGAGTTTGCGTGCACCATCAAAGGCATTGCGGAAGTCTAAATAAACGGGTTTATCGCCATTTAGTGTTTCTTCTAATAATGCTTGCTGTAATTGGTATTTAACATTACCAACAGCTAAAGCACCGATACCTAATGCGCCTGGAGAGTTAACAGCATGAACAAGTGGTTCACCAGCATCCATAATACCAATGCCTGCAACACCTAGAGGTGCCACAGCATTTACATCTCCGACAACTTTTAATTGTTTTGCATCAGCGAGAACAGACTTATTTAAAACTTCGATACCCGCTTTAGCAGCACAAAATACGATATCAGCATTTGAGATTAAGCGCGCCTTATCGGCATCAGAAGCAGCTGCTGTTGCAGTCAATTCTACGCCATAACGTTCTTTTGCTTCGGCCGCCAGCTCTAATGCCGTATCAATCGAAAAGTGATCAACAATAGTTGTTTCAGCACCTTGTTGAGCGGCTATAACGGCTGTTGCCAAACCAACAGGACCAGTACCACCAAAAACAATAGCAGTAGTGCCTTTAAGATCTTGATTAGACACTTTCTTTAAATCACGTTCAACGCATGCAACTAGAGCTGCAGCCGTTGTGAATGCACCACTTGGATCTGCAAAAACAGAAATTTCAAAAGGAGGCACCATTGCTTTTTTAGCGGCATCTAACATATCCATAGCAAGGCCAATGTCACGGCCACCAATGAATAATGCTGTTTTCTTAACACCTGAAGGGCCTCGAGAGAAGATGGCATCTTGTGTCATGCCAGCTACTTCTTCTAGTTGAATATTTGGATAGGGAATAATGGCATCAAATCCAGCATCTAATGCCATGTTGATATCAAAAGGACTATTTCTAAAGTTTGGATCGAGCATATGAATAATGGAGCGTTTAGCCATGGTAGTTCCTTTAATTGTTTTTAATTGTGTTCACTGAGTAATAATAAGCGTTATAGCATCATACAACAATATCGGCACCATGATCATTTGCTTGAGTTATTATAAATGAAAGTCCACGATACTCAGGTGTTTGTTGCTTGGCATAGTGCGACAGTTGAGATACAAGTTGATTTGCTGCCGCATCACTTTCTACAAAAATACAGCCTGTTGGCCCCCAAGAGCTTTGAGCAATGCCTGTGTGACCAGCTTTTTGCGCATGATTTAGCAATGAGGCTACTTGTTGGCTAGTATAGCGCCCACCCTGAGCAGGAGCAAAATGATCACCGATTAAAGATTGAATATCTGTGATTGCCTGGCCAAAAAGATCGATTTCTTGCTCGATTATGGCAGGTAGTAATTTCATCAAAACATGGTGGCAAATGGCCTGAGAATCTGATAATGGAAAAGCGGCTAAATTTTCGAATGCCAGTAGCTCCTGTTCACCATGAATGCCTTGACTATTGTTATCCATAATAAGAACTACTCGCCAATTCTGAGGGAAATCATAGTGTGTTAACAAGGGTGGCGTGGTTGAGCTTTTACCCAGTCCACCATCGATAATGAAGCCACCCTGATCAAATGTTGCAATGCCAATACCTGAACGAGCGCCTCTACCTAACTGTTCAGCAATGTCTCGTGTATTTGCCGATATATTATGTAACTTGCATAAGGCCGTACTCATTGCGATGGCAAGTTGAGTACCCGACCCCAGCCCAGCATGCGATGGAATTAACTCTATTAATTCAACAAGGACGCCTTGCTGCTCAATAGGAACACTTTTCCCTAATGAAGTATAAAAATATTCGACGATGCCATTGGCTCGTTGAACCAATGCCGGAGAAACATCAATGCCGATAATGGATGTTTTAAGCTGTAATTGCATTTCGACAACAACACGATGGCTATCAATGGCTAGCCCGATGCTGCCAAATTTTCTACCGGTATTACCATTAAGGTCTAAAAATCCTAAATGTAATCGTGCAGGCGCACTGACGCGAACTCTCGAATTAATTATTAATTACCTTTAATTTTAGATATTTATTTTACAGGCTATATCATAGATTGTAGTTTCATCTAAGAATTGATTGTTACTTTCAAATAAAGCACTAATTGCACCGCGATGCACTTTCATTTTGAAGTTACCAATAGTAATCGCGCCGTAGAAACGAACACCTTCTTTTTCAGTACCATTATCCATAACTTCTAGGCCTTCTACACCCATAGGAGGAACGGCATTAACATCTGCGATAATATCAAGTGTTTCATTGTTTTGCCATGCTGATTTAGGTAATATGCACACGCCGGCTGGGCCGCAAGCAATAGCAACATGAGCACCTTTTAATAGTTTTGCGACAGCTTCATCGCTACGACTTTCTCCTGGGGTAATATTGACATCATAGTCTTTCTTCATTTGTTCAGTAATTGCTTTTGCTCGTGCTAAGCTTCGAGAAGTAATAACAACTTCCGCTGCACCTTCTTTAAGAAAATATAAGGCACTACGCTGACCAACGGGGCCACCACCAATAATCACAACTTTTTTACCGCTGATATTGTAATCGGTGACCACTTTTCGGACGATTGAAGCTGCAGTAGTATTTGAACCATTTGGATCAAGCATAACGGAAACACTAACAGGGCCAAAGAATGCTTTCTTTACCGCCTTACCTACAAGCTCACTAGCTGCTACATTAGAGCCACCAATAAAAATCGCACTATTTTTTAAGTTCTTACCACCACGCGTAAATATCATGCCATGGACATGGGGGGTGACGTTGTCTCGTGTTATGCCGCCGTAAGCAAGAATATTGTCAACACCTGCATCATAGACAACCGCTTGGTCAAAGGCACTAGGTACAGGATCAGTATCAAGGTGGAGTAATAGTTTTTTCATAAGGTAATAGTTCCTAAAATTCTTTCTTAAAAGTTTGTTATTTACACTAAATGTACTAAAAAATGATTCTACATGAACTTATATCGGTCAGGAAAGTAAATACTTCACAGTTAAAAGTTAGATTGATACGAAATAAGGGCGCTAAACTACACACGAATGAATAAAGTTCAGGTATTATGCCAAACAAGCATGGAACTATCTACATGAATTACCAGTCTTTAGATATCTAGTATTGAATTAAGAATAATTTAGGAGTTAGGAATGAAAAAAACCAGTATTTCACTAATAATTGCTGGCATGATGGCACTACCAAGTGTCGGAGCTGCAAATGACTTTTTAACGGTTACTACTGTGCAGTATGTGCAACAGTGTATCGAATTGAATAGCGGAAAAATGAACCTTTATGAATCAACCTATAAGTGTTCATGTGTAATCGATAAATTAGCCGAAGATTTTACGCAAATGGAATTTGAAGAAGCAAATACGGGTTTTCAGTTGAAAAATATGCCGGGCGATCGTGGTGGAGAGTTTAGGGATGACAAAAAGGTACGTTCTGGTATTAGTTTATTCCAAGAGAAACATGTAGAAGCATATCAGACATGTAAAATTAGACGATAATTAGAAATATTTTAGTCAATAAAAAGGCCGTATCTAAATAATTTAGATACGGCCTTTTTTGATCTTGAACGGTATAAAAGAAAGTGTTACATAATTTCTTTTTGTTGTGTGAACGCTTGATCTTTGCTGTCTTTCACATCAGCTTTTAAGACACCCGCTTCAGTCGGCGTGAATGTAAAACGAAGACTAGGATCTTCACTCACTGAGATACCTGTATCAACAGAAATCAATTCTTTATCGTTATAGCTGATAGCCATATTTGTAACGCGGTGTTCACGAATATATCGACGTGATGCCTGGTCAAATTGTAAACCGTTATAGTTAGGGTGGCTAACAATAACTTGAGCTGTTACGGGTTCACCAATAGTCGGTTTACGCATACGAATTTGCATTTTACCTAATCGTGCTAATGCTGCCGCAGCATCTTTACCTGCAGGAGCACTACAGCCACCCGATGCTTTTACAAAACGAGAAACCATATGTAGTGAACCATCATTCATTTCAGCAACAGCACGAACATAGGTGTATTGGTCAACACGCATACGCGTTGAAATATCAATAAGGCCTAAATCAGGTGATAAATGAAATTTAGCTGACATAGGCTCAGGATTATTATCAATAATAAGGTAGAGATTTTTAATGTATTTATCGGCAGTTTGAGGCACTAATGATTTAACCGAGATAGGTACAATTGCCGCATCTTCAGCACGTTTTGGCGCTTCAATAACTAACAAGTCATTAGCCTCTTCGCGAATAGACTCAGCTTTATCGCCAAAATATTCAAATTTTAATGTTGGCCATAGGGGCTCAGTAGGTGTCACCGCGCTGACAGGTGCACTGATAAATGCCAAAGCCAAACTGGCTGTTAATAGACTTAAAATACGATTGAACATAGTGTCTCTCCACTTTTTAAATTTAGTTATTGTTATTCCCATTCAAGTTGCACGAATGAGGCTGTAACATTACGACGATGATATTGCTCAAATAGTTCCCAACTATTTTGCTCGGTTATTCCTACTTGCTTGGATGCTTCATCAATTGTTCCTAATTCACCAATGATAACGCGGATTTCAGCACGTAGTGTAGAGAAGTAGCGAATTTGATTTTCTAGCCCTTGCTGCCATTGATCGCTACTTGCATTACCGTGCCCTGGCACAACATAGTTTAGATCTTGTACTTTGAGTTGTTCCATGGTGGATAGCCAGCCATTAATGCTACCATCTAGCACAGGAATTCGTCCCATGAATAATAAATCACCCGTCCATAATGTTTTTGTTTTATTGTCTAATACAGTGACGTCATGATCGGTGTGTGAGGTTGAATATGCAGTAACAGTTAGTGCTCTATTACCTAAATCAAGCGTTAAAGGTTCATCGATTGAAGCAGTGAGTGTTGGTGGGATAAATTCTGTTCCTTCATAAGCTGCCCCCAATGTTTCTTTAAATATCTTGGCAAAAAAACTTTGCCGAGCAGCCATGGCCGCAGGTAGTTTTTCATGACCTACGAATTCAGGATTATCATCATTAAAAGCAGCATTACCAAAAGTATGATCTGGGTGCACATGTGTATTAATTACGTAGCAGACAGGTAATTCGGTTTTTACTTTAATTGCTTGGCGTAAATAGGTACCTTCTAGGTAGCTCCCGCCACTATCAATAACAGCAACACAGCGTTCACCAATAATAAAGCCGATATTGGCTATTGCACCAATATTTTCCTCTGAGGCATCTTGATGGATGCCTTGGTGGTAATAAATACCTTCGGTTACTTCTTTAATAGGGTAGTTATTATTGTTTTCATCTTTATGTCCACTATCACAGCTTGTGATGAGTAGGGGTAAGAGTAAGGCGGGTAAAAAAAGTAAAATTCTATGCATATTGATACCTTATATATTAGATACCCATAACATGTGAATTTACAATTCTCAGACCTAAAGCTAGAAAGCCAGTGCTGTGTTGCAATGTTTGACAAGGACTAGTCATTGCCTGCACATTGAGCCTTGCCCTAACTTTCCATTTTAGCCCTGAGAAAGGCAAATTCACATGTCACGGGTATGGGTCGCTTGCTGGTACAATAACCTATCTTTGAATCCAAAATCCAGCTTTAAGAGGCTAAAATATGACAACTCGTACTCGATTTGCACCTAGCCCAACCGGTTATTTACATGTTGGAGGGGCTCGCACCGCCTTATTTTCATGGCTTTATGCGCGTAAGCATGGCGGACAATTTATCTTACGAATTGAAGATACAGACATAGAAAGATCTACCGCAGAATCAGTGAATGCCATTTTAGAAGGTATGACTTGGCTTGGTTTGGAATATGATGAAGGGCCTTTTTATCAGACCCATCGTTTCGACCGCTACAAAGAAATCATCGCACAGCTACTAGAACAAGGTGATGCATACTATTGTTATTGTTCTAAAGAAGAATTGGATACATTACGCGAACAGCAACGTGCTAATAAAGAGAAGCCTCGCTACAACGGAAAATGCCGCCATACGGCAGAAGACAGAGAAGGCATCCAACCGGTTATACGCTTTAAAAATCCTATAGAAGGAAGTGTGATTGTTCAAGATGCCGTAAAAGGTAATGTTGAATTTCAGAATAGCGAGCTTGATGATTTAATCATTGCGCGACCAGATGGTACGCCGACCTATAACTTAACAGTGGTGGTTGATGATCTCGATATGGGGCTGACACATGTTATTCGTGGTGATGACCACTTAAATAATTCGCCTAGGCAAATTAATATTTTTAAAGCACTGGGTGCCGAAGTTCCTGTATTTGCACATTTGCCAATGATTTTAGGAGATGATGGTGCACGCCTATCAAAACGCCACGGCGCGGTGAGTGTGATGAGTTATCGCGATGAAGGCTATTTACCTGAGGCATTATTAAATTATCTAGTTCGACTTGGTTGGTCACATGGCGATCAAGAAATATTTTCAATTGATGAAATGATCTCATTATTTGATATCGTTGATGTCAATAAGTCAGCCTCCGCGTTTAATACCGATAAATTATTGTGGCTAAACCAACACTATATTAAAACAAGCGCTCCAGAGCATATTGCTCATCACTTAAGCTGGCACATGGGACAATTAGATATTGATCCAGCTAGAGGTCCTGATTTGAATAAAGTAGTTGAACTTCAACAAGAGCGTGCTAAAACCTTAGTTGAAATGGCAAACAATAGTCAATTCTTCTATAAGGAAGTGATGGAGTACGATGAAAAAGCAGCTAGAAAGAATCTCACGCCCGTCAGTGCAGAGATATTAGAAGATATGTATCAACGGTTATCGACTTTGCCTGAATGGCAAGCTGAGCCTATTCACAGCCACATAAAAGAATGCTCAGTAGCCAGAGAGATTGGCATGGGTAAAGTGGCACAACCTATTCGTGTTGCCATCACGGGTAATACCATGTCGCCACCACTCGATGTGACACTTGAATTATTGGGATCTGAGCGCACATTGGCTGCGATCAAGTCGGCAATGAAATGGATCAATGATCAAAAGTGAGATCTAGGTCAAGAATATTACCCCTTTATTTTCAGTCAGTTATGGTCTCGGGAAAAACTTCCCGAAAATAATAAGGAAAAAGACTTAAAAAAAATGGGGAAGATGCTTGACTAATAATTTCATGGGGATTAATGTTCCTCAACGCGTTCTGTTTAATTGAACAGAATTGTGTCTTATTATAATAAAGCAATAGAGGAAAACTTTATGAAGCTGAAAACATTATCAATTGCAATGCTCGCAATTGCTACATCTGGTGTAGCAGTAGCGGACGAAATTGCAACAATGCAAGAAAACGAAAACAACTGGGTGTCTGCAGCCGGTAACTATAACAACCAACGTTATAGCAAACTAGCACAAATCAACAAAGATAACGTTGCTGATTTGAACATGGCATGGTCTTTCTCAACAGGTGTTTTACGTGGTCACGAAGGTAATGCTCTAATTATCGACGGTACTATGTATGTACACACTGCTTTCCCTAACATCGTTTTTGCTTTAGATTTAAACAATGACGGCGCTATCAAGTGGAAATATGAGCCAAAACAAAACTACGACGAAACTGTTCCAGTTATGTGTTGTGACACGGTTAACCGTGGTTTAGGTTACGGCGACGGAAAAATCTTCCTAGCTCAAGCTGATAACGTATTAGTTGCTCTAAACATGGGTAACGGTAAAGTTGTTTGGTCTCACAAACGTGATGATGCTAAACGTGGTGCTACTTCAACTGGTGCTGCGCACGTATTTAACGGCAAAGTATTAGTTGGTATCTCTGGTGGTGAGTTCGGCGTACGTGGTTACGTTAAAGCTTATGACTTAGATGGTAAAGAAGCATGGCAAATGTACAGCACAGGTCCTGATGCTGAAATGGGTTTCGATCCTAAGAAAACAACATCTATGGGCAAACCTGTAGGTAAAGATTCTTCATTGAAAACGTGGAAAGGCGATCAATGGAAAATCGGTGGTGGTACTACATGGGGTTGGTTCTCTTATGACCCTGATCTAAACTTGATGTACTACGGAAACGGTAACCCATCAACTTGGAATCCTGTACAACGTCCAGGTGACAACAAATGGTCTATGTCTTTATTCGGTCGTGATTTAGATACAGGTATGGCTAAATGGGTATACCAAATGACTCCATTCGATGAGTGGGATTATGATGGTATCAATGAAGTTCCATTAGCAGATCAAAAAATCAACGGTAAAATGCGTAAAACTTTAGTGCATTTCGATCGTAACGGTTTTGGTTACACAATGGATCGCGTAACTGGTGAATTATTAGTTGCTGAAAAATACGATCCAGCTGTTAACTGGTCTAACGGTGTAAGCCTTAAGACTGGTCTTCATGATCGTGTAGCTAAGTACTCTACAGCACGTAACGGTTCAGACGTTAATACACAAGGTGTATGTCCTGCTGCGTTAGGTTCTAAAGATCAACAGCCTTCTGCATACTCTCCACGTACTGGTTTATTCTATGTTCCAACAAACCATGTATGTATGGATTATGAACCATTTGAAGTTGAATACACTTCAGGTCAACCATATGTTGGTGCGACTCTTGAAATGTTCCCTGCTCCAGGTGGTACACACTTAGGTAACTTCATCGCTTGGGATGCACGTGTAGGTAAGATCGTATGGTCTAACCCAGAACGTTTCTCAGCATGGGGTGGTGCGTTAGCAACGGCGTCTGATTTAGTATTCTACGGAACACTAGAAGGTTACATCAAAGCGTTAGATGCACAATCTGGTCGTGAATTATGGAGATTCAAAACTCCATCAGGCATTATCGGTAACGTAAACACTTACAAGCATGACGGTAAGCAGTACATCTCAGTACTTTCGGGTATTGGTGGTTGGGCTGGTATCGGTATTGCGATTCCTAGCTTAGAAAACAGCTCTGATGGTTTGGGTGCGGTAGGTGCGTACGCAGCTTTATCTAGCTGGACTAACTTAGGTGGTGTTTTAAGCGTATTTAGCCTATAAGACCTTTATATATTAAATTTATTTAATACATAAAAACCTAAAATAAAGAAGCCCGGCACTTGTGTCGGGCTTTTTTTATGGTTATAGTTTATGCTCGAATAATTTTGAAGAACAGGGAAAACGTAATGCTTGTAAGATTTATATCAACTTTTCTATTAGGGCTGATGGTCAATATCGGCCTTTCTCATGCCGGCGACTTTAAGCCATTAAAAGGACAAACTGCAGTTCGAGTATGTGCTGATGCACATAATTTACCTTACTCAAGTGATACATTAGAAGGGTTTGATAATAAGATTGCAGAAATAATTGGTGAAGAGCTTGGTATCCCCGTTGAGTATTACTGGTTTCCACAACGAATTGGTTTTTCACGGAATACAATAAAAAAAGTCGATCCTGAAACAGGGCGCTTTTTATGTGATGTAGCAATGAGTATACCTGCCGGGCCGGGCCGGTATCTGACGACAAAACCTTATTTTAGTTCAATTGACGCGATGGTTTATCGCAGTGATGAAGGCTTTGAGTTAAATAGAATTAGTGATATTGCTAAAGTAAAAGAAGAGCAAGGCAAAGAACTAAAGGTTGGCCTATTTGATAGAGCCTTGGCAACTGAAGAATTGTTAGCAAATGGATTAACGGACCAGATTGAATATTATCAATTTATGGCGGGTGATGCACGTGTTTACCCTGGACGTATTGTTGAAGATGAACTGGCACAAGGCAAGGTCGATGTGGCATTCCTATGGGGGCCAATAGCGAGTTATTATGCAAATCATTCTGATGTACCAATGACGGTTGTACCACTCAATGAATTTGGTGAAAATTATATATTTAGCTTTGCAATGGGAGTCCGCAAACAGGATAAAGCATGGCGAGACTTGCTTGATAATATTATGGAAGCACGTAAAGATGATATCGCTGCAATTATTAATGAATACAATTTACCGTCACTTGCCAATGTAGAGCCTGCAAAAGAAAAAGTACAAAAAGCGCCTTATACCGTCGTTGATGGTAAAGTAGATAATAAAACGTATGTGGGATGGCGTTTGTTTAATTCCACTTGTTTTGTCTGTCATGGTAGAAATGCAACGGGGACAAGTGTTGCTCCGAATTTACTCGTGAGCCTTAAGGATATGAGTCCGAGGGCATTCAGAAGAAAAATATTAGGCCGATACTTTGCAACTGTAAATCTTGATGATCCCAATGGTCGTACAGCATTTCTTGAACAGATTGCCGAACAAGATGCAGCTCAGTTTAAAATGCCTACATGGGACGATGATCCTAATATCCGCCCTCATATTAGTGACCTGTATGCTTATTTGAAGGCACGTTCAGACGGTGCTTTGGGTGAAGCGCGGCCAGAGAGACTGGAAGAAAAGTAAGTGTTGTGGAGGTCGTTAAGGCTACTCTTATTCTATAGTAGCCTTAACGATAGCCATTAAATTTGCATTAATTCGTTTTGCAAAGTCATTTTGGCGCTCATTTGTAGTATTAGTTATCATTAATTTGGTACCAATAATTACCCCTTCTTTTTCTTCACGTACAGTAACGATACAAGGCATATCATTTATAAGATCGGAGTTTATTTCCATCATTTCTTTTGCATAAGTGATATTGCAAAAACTAATAACCGTAGAGAGTGGGTAGTCTTTTTCACCACGGTCACGCACCGCTTGACCAATATTACTACGGTGGATAATGCGGTAATTATGCTCTGAGATAGCAATGTCTAAATTTAATAAGGTTTCTTCAAAATCATATTCACTAGAAAGTTGGTATATTCGATTTGAGGTTTCATTATTAGCATTGCATGCGGTTAAGCATGTAAATATAAAAATGAAGATAAAATGAATCTTTAAGGTATGTTTTGTAGTCATAGTAGTACTCACATTTAGAAATAGCTTTTATTACGTGTTAGAAGACTTTACACGTCATATTTTTAGTGTATTGTAGTGTCCCATAAAGGTAGAATAACATTAAATTTACAGAGGTATCGTAGTTGTGCAAAAATTTTGGTTTTCTTTAATTACAGCGAGTTTTTTAGCATTATCTGCTATGAACGTATCGGCGGTTACAGGCTTTTCAGATATTAACAATGAGCTATTTGATAAAGCGCATTTAAAAAATATTTTAAAGCCAGCAACGCTTCATTATAAATATAAAAAGCAAAGCTATATCGACGGTGATCGTGAAGATACTATTAATGTCGAGATTACTAATATTCGTAATACAGGACGTCGTGATTCTCACTTTGAGTTTTTTACAGGTGAGCATAATCGTCCATATCAAGATCGTAATAATCAACAAGGTAATGGTATCTTTGTCCTGTATCTTGAATTTGATATCCGAGAACTTGATCGTTTAACAGGCGGTGATTGGGCTTATTTCCAAAGAAAGATTCGTTGGGCTTTATCTAAAGGCGCTAAAAAGGAAGAAATTGAGATAGATTATCAAGGTAAAAAAATAAAAGGAGTGCAATATACCATTCAACCTTTTGCTAATGACCCTAAAAATGCTAGATACACGCTATACGCGAGCAAATATTATATTTTCACCTTATCAGAAGAAATTCCTGGTGAAATATATCAAGTTCGGACGATAGTGCCAGATGGTAAAACATGGCAAGAAGGTGATGAAGTTGTGACGGAAGAAATTCTAACGTTTGATGGTGTTTCTTATGAAACGGCCGAGAAGAACTAGGCTTCTATTTAATCCGCATTATTTTACAATCTTTAAGCCAGGCTTACTTTTCTTTGGAGGACTAGGCTCACTTGGCGGCATTGATGGTGATGGTAAAGATTCTTCTTCAGTGAAGAACATTCCTTCATTGTTTTCTTTGCCGTAGATCGCAAGTACAGCGACGATTGGAATAAATAATTCCATAGGTTTGCCAGAAAACCGAGCTGAAAAGCTGATCCATTCATTGTCTGCATGAAAATTATTGACCGCTCCCGGTTCAACATTAAGAATGATTTTGTCATCATTTATATACTCGAGAGGGACTTGCACGCCATCAAAAGTTGTATTTACTAACAAATAAGGTGTATTTTGATTGTCCAATAGCCATTGATAAATAGCTCTAATCAAATAAGGTTTTTGAGGGGTCATGGTCGCATTGCTCGTTCAATATCACTCAGGCTGGCTTGAAAACTATCTCGTGCAAAAATACGTGTGGCATATTCTTCCACGGCTTTCGCTTTTGTAGGTAGTTTAATATTAAGCAACGGTAAACGCCATAGCAAAGCTGCCAAACTGCAGTCCAAGAGTGAGAAATCCTTACTCATAAAGAAAGGGCCTTCTGCAAATAGGGGAGCAAGCACAGTCAGATCTTCTTGCAGCGCTTTACGGGCTTTTGATGCTTTCCCTTTCTCTAACCCAGATAATATTCCCCATTGAGCATACCAGTCTGTATCAATTTGATGTAGCATTAACCGCATTTTTGCACGTGAAACAGGATCATTAGGCATTAAGGAAGGTTGTAAAAAACGTTCTTCAAAATAACTAATAATGATATTAGAATCGAATAATGCAACATCACGATCGATAAGGGTCGGACTTATCCCCGAAGGGTTTATTGATACTATGTCTTCAGGCCACTGACCGTCACTAACATCTACGATATTGGCACTTATATTCTTTTCATTGAGAACGATACGGGTGCGATGACTGAAGGGGCAGCTAGGGTCTGAATATACCGTCATTGCTGCATGGCGGTTATTATTATTCATGATAGCGGCTCGATTGATTTTCTCTCGGCATAGTCATCAGCAATTCAATAACGATACCGAAAGAAAATTTTCAATGGTTAGTGTATGTCTTTCCAGAATGCTTTCTTCATTGGATAGACGACTAAGAACAATAGGAATAAGTAAAGTAAAACCCATTTTCCTAACGCTAGACGTTGGATTTTAGATGGCTCACCAATATAGGCTAGGAAATTTACAAGATCCGCGACCATTAGGTTATAGTCGGAGTCTGTCCCTTTACTTGTAGCTGTTAAATGGCCGTGGTCATTTTCTAAATAGCCTTGTTGTTGCCATAAGACGTGCGGCATACCTACATCTTTAAATGCTAAATTATTTGTCCCCATAGCTTTTTCATCATCTAAATAGAAGGTACGCATGTAGGTGTTTAACCAATCTGTACCGCGTGCACGAGAGACAACAGAAAGATCAGGAGGTGTAACCCCAAACCATTTTTTAGCATCGGCAGGGCGCATGGCAATCGTCATGGTGTCACCTATTTTATCTGAAGCAAACATCAAATTATCTACGACCTGTTTGTCTGTAAGGCCAAGATCTTTTGCCATGCGGTTGTAACGCATAAATGAAGCACTATGACAACTAAGGCAATAGTTGACGAAAGTTTTAGCTCCGCGCTGTAATGATGCTTTATCTGATAAATCAATATCAACAGGTTCAAGATGGATTTTTGAAGATGCCATCAATTGTGTTGATGAAATGGACATTAAACCAATAAAAAGTACGTAGATTAAATTTCTCATTTCATTGTCACCCTTTCTGGAACAGGTTTGTTTTTATCAATGCTAGTGTAAATGGGCATTAGAATAAAGAATGCAAAATAAATCACACTGAATATGCGCGCTAGGATGGTGTTGTTTACTAGTAATGTCGTATCTGCCGATGGCTGTGTGCCAAGGTAACCTAGTGCCACAAAACTAATAACAAATAGTGTTAATGCTATTTTCCAAAGTGGGCCACGATAGCGAGTAGATTTAACAGGGCTGCGATCTAACCAAGGAAGCAAGAAGAGTAAGACCTGTGCCGCCCCCATTGCTGCAACACCAGCGAAAGCAGAGCCAGCCACACTTGGAACAGCACGTAAGATGGCGTAGAAGGGCGTGAAGTACCATAATGGCACAATATGCTCAGGTGTTTTAAGTGCGTCTGCAGGGATAAAGTTATCTTTCTCTAGGAACCAGCCGCCAAATTCGGGGGCATAGAATAGAACTAAAGCAAAGATAAATAAGAATACAACTACGCCGACCATATCTTTCACTGAATAATATGGGTGGAATGGGATACCATCAAGTGGAATACCATCTTTATCTTTATTCTTTTTAATTTCCACACCATCTGGATTATTTGAACCAACTTCATGCAGAGCAATGATGTGGGCAACAACTAAACCAAGCAATACTAATGGTACAGCGATAACATGGAATGCAAAGAAACGATTCAATGTCGCATCAGCAACAACAAAATCACCACGGATCCATAATGCTATGTCTGGCCCAACAAATGGAACGGAGCCAAATAGGTTGATAATAACTTGAGCTCCCCAGAATGACATTTGCCCCCAGGGAAGGAGATAGCCCATAAAGGCTTCAGCCATGAGAGCCATATAAAGGAACATGCCGAAGATCCACACTAACTCACGAGGTTGTTTGTATGAGCCATAAAGAATACCGCGGAACATATGTAGATAAACAACAACAAAGAATGCCGAAGCTCCCGTAGAGTGTAAGTAGCGAATCAACCAACCCCAATTCACATCACGCATGATGTATTCGACAGAGGCAAAGGCCAGTGCAGCATCAGGTTTGTAGTTCATTGTTAGGAAAATCCCCGTAACAATTTGAAGCACTAATACCAACATGGCTAGTGAGCCAAAGAAATACCAGAAGTTAAAATTCTTTGGAGCATAATATTTGGAAAGGTGATCTTCCCACATTTTTGTGGCTGGAAAACGTGCATCCACCCATCCCATTAAACTAGAAAACATTATGCGGCTCCTTGTGCATCTTCACCAACAACGATGCGATTATCGCCTTGGAAATAATAGGGTGGAACAACGAGGTTTGTTGGTGCAGGAACGCCCGCATAAACACGGCCAGCCAAATCAAATCTAGAACCATGGCAAGGGCAGTAGAACCCACCTTTCCATTCAGGACCTAAATCTTCAGGTGCCAGTTCAGGACGATAGGTTGGAGAACAGCCTAAATGGGTACAGACACCGACTAAAACAATAATCTCATCACGAATTGATCGCGTGTCATTTTTACAGTATTCCGGCTGTTGGGCCGCAACACTACTGCCTGGATCAGCAAGTAGGCTATTAAGTGATGCAAGATTTTCGATTGTTTCAGTCGATCGGCGTATTATCCAAACGGGTTTTCCACGCCACTCAATGGTCATTTGTTGACCCATTTCGAGCTTACTGATATCTGCCTCAACCGGTGCGCCAGCAGCTTGTGCTTTTGCGCTTGGTAACATGGATGTGACAAAGGGTACGGCAACGGCTGCGGCGCCAGCTCCTCCCACGACTACGCTAGCAGCAGTGGTTAGAAAACGTCGTTTACCATTATCAACGGTGTTACTCATAAGGCAAGATCCCTAAGAAATTTGTTTTTAATCGATAAAATTACTGATTACTGTAAATATATATCGACTTTAGGATAAAAAATCTTAATAATTTTACCATAGCTGCGGGAGATTAAAACAAAAAAACCTGCATAAATTTAAGCAGGCTTTTGAGTTAGATCACAATTTGATGCTGTTTTATCAGCAGATCAAAATTTCTTGTCCTTAAAGAACACTATCAAGTGCTTGTTGAGCGCCTTTTAAGGTAAATATCGTTTCACCTTTTGAACCATCCAAAAGAGTAAAAGAAAATGTGATTAGTTTGCCTGTCGATAACTGTTTTATTGTATCAAGATGCGGGCGTGAAGTACCTTGGAAAATAGGACAAATAACACGTTCAGGTAGCCGTTCAGCAATGATGTGGTTGACGCTGAAATCTCTATCTGTGGAAATGCTTTTATCATCACTAACAACAATTGCTTCAATCCCTTCATCTGCGGGCACAATAGTTGCCACAAAACCTCGCAGCATTTGCACTGCTTTGAAATCATCTATTTGAAAAAGAGGCAATGGACGCTGAGCTAGTTCATCAAAACCATAATCAGATAAACTAAAATCTAGCCAAACATAACCTTCACTTGTTTTAAAAACAGCAAGCTCGTAACCCTCTTCGTTTCTGACGGTGGCAGATTGTGATTGAGTTCCCGTTGCTGCATGGGTAAAGGTTTCTACTCCCCAGTCTGCAAAGAGTGCTGAGGAGAAGAATAGAGTTATCAGGAAAAAAAGTTTATTCATTATGTGTAGAACCTTCCGATTGCTGTAATGCCCACATGGCAGCATAGTGCCCTTTTTGAGCTAATAATTGAGTATGACTTCCGCGCTCAACAATAGTACCGTGCTCTAAAACTAGAATCATATCAGCATTTATAATGGTTGATAAGCGGTGAGCAATAACGAGCGTTGTTTTATCGGAGCTAATCGCTTGTAATTCATGGTTAATGGCTTTTTCAGAGTGGCTGTCTAGTGCCGATGTGGCTTCGTCGAAAATAAGAACCTGAGGATTTTTTAATAATGTGCGTGCGATAGCTACGCGTTGCTTTTCCCCTCCTGATAATTTTAGACCGCGTTCTCCAACAAGAGTTTCATAACCGTCAGGCAATCGTTCAATAAATTGATGAATATGCGCTTGCTTAGCCGCAGCAATAACGGCATCATTATCAGCACTAGGATTACCATAAAGTATATTGTGATAAATTGATTCATTAAACAAAACGGTATCTTGCGGCACAACACCAATGGTTTGGCGTAACGAATGTTGCTGAACATCTTGAATATTGACACCATCAATTGTGATTGAGCCTGATTGGATGTCGTAAAATCGAAATAACAATCGAACCAATGTTGATTTACCAGAACCACTGGCACCGACAATGGCGAGTTTTTGTCCGGCAGGCAAGGTAAAGCTGATGTCATTGAGAATTGATCGTGCAGGATCATAATGAAAATTTACCTGTTTGAACTCAATAGCGCCTTGTTCTATTTTTAAAGGGATTGCATTTTCTTTATCTACGGTTTCTTGATTTTCATCAAGCAGTTTGAACATGCGCTCCATATCTGCCAAAGAATGGCGAATTTCACGATAAACAAAACCCAAGAAACCAAGCGGCAGATAAAGTTGCAATAAAAAGGCATTGATTAAAACCAAATCACCTATAGTCAGTTCTTGAGCAACAACACCTTGACCTGCAAGTAGCATCAAACTTGTTAGCCCGACAGCAATAATGACACCTTGCCCGATATTGAGCAGGGATAATGATGTTTGATTCTTAATGGCAGACGTTTCCCATGAAGAAAGTGTTTTGTCATAGCGCTGCAATTCATAGTGTTCGTTATTGAAATATTTAACGGTTTCATAATTCAACAAACTATCAATGGCTTGGTTATTAGCTTTAGAATCCATTTCATTCATTTTGCGGCGAAAGCGCATTCGCCATTCGGTGATAACGAGAGTGTAGATAATATAAAGCAATATGGTACCGGTCGTGATGATTGCAAAAATACTGTCATAATTTCTCAGTAAAATAACGGTTACTAAGGCTATTTCAACTAATGTTGGGATGATATTAAAAATCATGAAGTTGAGCAGAAAGCTAATGCCTCGGCTGCCGCGTTCAATATCACGCGAAATTCCCCCCGTTTGGCGCTGCAAATGAAAACGTAATGATAGGTTATGTAAGTGCTCAAAGATTTTTCCGCTAATTCGGCGGACGGAGCGGAAGATTACTTTTGCAAATAAGGCGTCACGCAACTCACTAAAAAGGCTGCTAGCGAAACGTAATAAACCATATGTGACAAGCATTGCCACGGGCAGATAAATAAATTCTTGCAGCTGAGGGTCAAGCGCATCCACTGCACCTTTTAGCGCAAGCGGAATGCCCACATTGGCTATTTTTGCCAACGTAAGTAGACCTAGAGCAACCATGACACGGCCTTTGAATTGCCATATATAAGGAAGTAGGCTGCGGATAGCCCGCCAGTCTTGGTTGTTTTTCATAGCTGCCCATGATACTTCAATATTCATTTTTAGGTATAATCAATCGGTTAATAGCTTGAAAATATAAAAAGTCACCACATATTGCGTATGTGAAAGATGCAGAAGCTATACAAATAAGATGAGAGAAGGTAAAGCTGGATGCCATTATATGAATACCGTTGTGATGCATGTGAACACTCGTTCGAAGCATTGCAGAAAATGAGTGATGAGCCGTTGATTCATTGCCCCGCTTGTGATGAGGCGACATTAAGAAAACTTGTTTCTGCCGCAGGCTTTCGTCTAAAAGGTGATGGCTGGTATGAGACTGACTTTAAAGGTGGAAAGAATAAGCGCAATATTGCGGACAGTAGTAAAAAAGAATCAACCAAAAAAAAGAATGATGCCGCCTAATGCGTAAATATCTGATTGCCGGTTTATTAGTTTGGATGCCGCTAGGAATTACCTTCCTAGTTGTGAGGGCTATTGTCGGATTTTTAGATAAAATTTTATTGCTGTTGCCGCAACAATATCAACCAGATAACCTGCTAGGCATTCATGTTCCAGGCTTGGGTGTGGTGTTAGCAATAGTTTTAGTTTTGGCAACAGGCATGATCGTGGCCAATTTGTTAGGCAAACGGATCGTAGCTGCATGGGAATCGTTGTTAGCAAGAATTCCTATTGTAAGAACCTTATATGCTGGCGTGAAACAAATAATGGAAGCAGTGCTGGCGACTGATGCTAAGTCATTTAGCAAGGTGATTTTAATAGAATATCCGCGCAAAGGTCTATGGGGTTTAGCCTTTATGACATCTGATGATCTAGGTGAAGTGCAAGTAAAAGCAGGGGCAGACCTTATCAGTGTATTTGTGCCAACAACGCCAAATCCAACATCGGGCTTTGTCATTATGTTACCTAAAGAAGATGTGATTGAGCTCGATATGTCCGTTGAAGACGGCTTAAAAATGATTATTTCCATGGGGGTTGTAGTACCGCCGTGGCAAAAAGACAAATTAGTCGAAGGCAATACTGCCGACGAAAAGATTAACTAAGATTTAAAGTAGGAAGAATTATGCGCAGTCATTATTGCGGCGATGTAAACGAAACATTAGATGGGCAAACAGTTACTGTCGCGGGGTGGATGCACCGCCGTCGTGATCATGGTGGTGTTATTTTTATTGATTTGCGTGATCGTGAAGGTTTAGTACAAGTTGTTTGTAACCCTGAAGATGCAGAAAGCTTCGCCATTGCCGAACGTGTGCGTAGTGAATATGTATTAGAGATTGAAGGTAGTGTTCGTTTGCGCCCAGAGGGTAGTGATAATGCTGATCTGAAAAGCGGTAAGATTGAAATTGTAGCTTCGCGCGTTGTTATTCTTAACAGTGCTGAAACACCGCCGTTTCCACTGACAGAGCAAGCAGAAGTCAGTGAAGATGTACGGTTGCGTCATCGGTATATTGATTTACGTCGTCCTGAAATGCAGCAAAAACTACGTTTTCGTTCAAAAATAACCAGCCAATTACGTCGATTCTTAGATGACAATGGTTTCTTAGATATTGAAACGCCTATCTTAACTAAAGCAACGCCTGAAGGTGCGCGTGACTATTTAGTGCCGAGCCGTACTCATCAAGGTGATTTTTTCGCTTTGCCGCAATCGCCACAATTGTTTAAACAGTTGCTGATGGTGTCGGGCATGGATCGTTATTATCAAATCGTGCGTTGTTTCCGCGATGAAGATTTACGTGCTGATCGCCAACCTGAATTTACCCAAGTAGATATTGAAACTTCTTTTGTTGAAGAAGAAGATTTGATGAATATGATGGAAGAAATGATACGTAGCTTGTTTGCTAATGTATTAGAGGAGCAATTACCTAACCCATTTCCTCGCATGACTTATGCCGAAGCAATGGCGCGTTACGGTAGTGATAAACCTGATCTACGTATTGACTTAGAGTTGGTTGAAGTAAGCGACCTTATGAAAGGTGTCGATTTCAAAGTATTCGCAGGTCCAGCTAATGATGAGAAAGGCCGAGTTGCGTGTTTGCGGGTGCCTAATGGTGCAAGCTTAAGCCGTAAACAAATTGATGATTACACCAAGTTTGTCAGCATTTATGGCGCAAAAGGTCTGGCTTATATTAAAGTGAATGACCTTGCTGCTGGTCGTGAAGGCTTGCAATCACCCATCTTAAAGTTCTTACCTGATGATGTGGTTACGGCTATTATGGAGCGTACAGAAGCACAAACAGGTGACTTAGTGTTCTTCGGTGCCGATAATGCGCGCATCGTAAATGAAGCAATTGGCGCATTGCGCGTTAAAGTAGGCCATGATCTAGACTTAGTAAAACATGGCTGGCAGCCTTTGTGGGTTGTTGCCTTCCCAATGTTTGAATGGGATGAAAAATCAGATCGTTGGACAGCATTACACCACCCATTCACCGCACCGCGAGAATCTGATCTTGGTTTATTAGAAACTGATCCAGGAAAATGTCTATCTCGCGCCTACGATATGGTCTTGAATGGCACCGAATTAGGCGGCGGTTCAATGCGTATTCATAAAGCAGATGTGCAAAGCCAAGTTTTTGAATTATTAGGCATTTCTAAAGAAGAAGCTGATGATAAATTTGGCTTCTTATTAGAAGCACTAAAATTTGGTTGCCCGCCACACGGTGGTTTGGCCTTTGGCTTAGATCGTTTAGCAATGTTAATGACAGGTTCAGCTTCGATTCGTGATGTAATGGCCTTCCCTAAAACACAATCAGCAAGCTGTTTATTAACCGATGCGCCAAGCAATGTAAGCGAAGCACAATTGAAAGAGCTGAATATTCGTTTGCGTAAAGCGCCTGTTATTTCTGAAGGTGGAGCTGAGTAAATTACCTGTAAAAGCTTATAGGATGGTCCATGTTATTTGAAATGATGATAAAAAAACTGGAAGATACCTTTCCTTCCTTAGAATACAGTGTAGATAGAGAGCATTATTTTATTTCTATTCCAGCCAAAAATGAAAGTGTTGGCGGAATAGAAATTCAAGATGAAATGGATGAGATGATTGTGTTTATTGGTAACTTCACGCATTGGCATATAGGCTGTTACGAGCAGAGTTTTAGTGAAAAAGAAAAATTTGAAAATATTTGCAATCAAGTTATAGCTTTTTTAGATGACCTATTCAACGATCAAGTAGTTATGTGGGGCGGCAAGAAGGCCGGAGGTTTTTACCTTAAAAACGAAAAGCCAAATTCAAAGTCTTACCTTGGTTTTGGTAAGCAAAATAAAGAATGGGTTTGGTCTGGCGAGAAATATTAATAGGTAATATTGAGGAGAATTAAAAGATGAATGAAAAAACAACAGTTGCATCATGTGCACAACAGCGTTATGAAATTCATCTCTCTGATTTACCGTTAAGTTGCCCAACGGCTGAAATGGATGCATGGGATGCACACCCAAAAGTTTATTTGGATATCAAAGCGAAGGGCGAAGTAGCATGCCCTTATTGTGGTGCCGTTTATACTTTAGTGGATTAACTGATAAACGTGACAAACGTTATTCATGTAGCCGTTGCGGTGATTGTTAATACAAGCAAAGAAGTATTGCTAGCCCTACGCCAGTCTTATCAGCATCAAGGTAAGCTCTGGGAGTTTCCTGGTGGTAAGGTGGAAGCAAACGAGCAGGTTTATGATGCGCTGGTGCGTGAGATTGATGAGGAAATTGGGTTGACCATTAGCGCTGCCCACGCATTAGTGGAGATATGCCACGATTATGGTGATAAAGCTGTGTTGTTAGATGTGTGGCTTGTTGATGAGTTTTCAGGGGAAGCCCAAGGGCGGGAAGGCCAGCAGCTACGCTGGTGTGCTGTAAGCAATTTAATAGAAGATGATTTTCCTGCTGCAAATGTAGCGATTATTGATGCAATCAAAAGTGAGTTACGA
The DNA here is from genome assembly GCA_048595465.1 of Methylophagaceae bacterium. Taxonomy (GTDB): domain Bacteria; phylum Pseudomonadota; class Gammaproteobacteria; order Nitrosococcales; family Methylophagaceae. The sequence continues at coordinate 30,074 of JBJPGE010000002.1, forward strand.
TGAGCCTAGCTGAAACAATTCCGTATAAATTACAAGCAAGCATTGATAACATTATTGATAATGTTAAGCCCAGCGCGTGGTTAAACGAAGCCCAAAAAGCGGACTATATCACCAAGATAAAAGCATTGTTGAAGAAGAAAAATGCTGTTGTCATAGCCCATTATTATGTTGATGATGAGTTACAGGCTTTAGCAGAAGAGACGGGAGGCTATGTATCTGATTCACTGGATATGGCAAACTTTGGCGCACAACATAGTGCTAAAACATTAGTAATTTGTGGCGTTCGCTTTATGGGTGAAACCTCAAAAATATTGAGCCCTGAAAAAACGATTATCATGCCAACGCTAGATGCTGAATGTTCATTGGATTTAGGTTGTCCCATCGAAGAATTCAGCCAGTTCTGCGACCAATACCCAGACCGTGAAGTCGTAGTGTATGCCAACACTAGTGTTGAAGTAAAAGCGCGTGCAGATTGGATTGTAACCTCAAGCAATGCGATCCAAATCATTACCCATTTAATGGCTGAAGGTAAAAAGATTATTTGGGGACCAGATCGTCATCTCGGTCAGTACATTAAAAACAAAACCAATGCCGATATGATTATGTGGCAGGGCAATTGTGTGGTGCATGATGAATTCAAGCTTTATGAGCTTGAAGAATTAATAAAGAAACACCCGAAAGCAGAAGTATTAGTGCATCCCGAATCTCCCGAGTCAGTGATTGCTAAGGCTGATTTTGTCGGTTCAACAAAGCAGATTATTGCAGCAGGAAAAAAATCAAAAGCACCGACGCTGATTATTGCAACAGATCATGGTTTGTTTTATAAAATGAAACAAGCCGTGCCGGATAAATTGCTTATTCCAGCACCAACAGGTGGAAAAAGTGCAACATGTAAAAGCTGTGCGCATTGCCCGTGGATGGCGATGAATACCTTAGTGAATTTGTATGAAGCGTTACGTGAAGGTACGAATACCATTGAGGTAGATGAAGAAACACGTAAGAAAGCCTTACTACCGCTTAATAAAATGATTGATTTTTCACGCCAGCAAGGAATTTTAACAGCTGGCGATGCCTAAGCATTAATGAGATAAACTACAAGCAGCACCTTTTCCAAGGAAAAAGCGGAAAAGACACTAGACTTGTCCTTATTTTTTCTTGGAAAATGCACAATTTGTAGCTTCCCTCATTAGCGCTTAGATTTCTGACTTAATGATAATCTGAGGGATTAAACGTATCGGGATCGAGCATATTTTCGACTTGGACCGATTCACCCGCAATACTATGACCCTCGCTGGCCCATTCACCTAGGTCAATTAATTTACAGCGTTCGCTACAAAAGGGTTTCCATTTCTGATCTTTTTGCCAGAGAACATCTTTGCTACATGTAGGGCATTTAACGGATTTAACCATTACATTGCACAACAGCTAAGTGAAAACTCGATATCATCGGCTACTTGCTTGGCGCGTTCTTCGATATCAAACGCCATAAACCTGACCGTGAAACGATGCTTTCCTCCACTAATTTCTGGATAACAATTGGCCTCTTTAGGTATCTTTATACGAATGAGCTGGTGGGAGTGGCCATTATCTAGGCTTTTTTGGTAAAAGCCTGATTGTGCCAAATATTCATTAAAACCAGTGCTATTGCGAATTAGTTTAAGAGCAATATCGATAGCCGCCCGCGCACTTTCTAACTGCTCCGTCCATGCTAACAATTGCTGTTTTTGATCATCGCTAGACGAATGTTCTAACCAATAATGATAGGCAGGAAGATCAAAGTCACAGCTACCACCAGCAATAGTAGAGCGTTGACGGATACTTGATAAAAATTCATTGTCACGTAGTGATTGACCAAGAGAAGATTTTTTTAAATGAAGCTCATCAAGGATCTGGTCTAGCTCCCCTAACAAGTCGTTAAGTGCATCCATATCTACACCGGGCTTGTTTTCTAATGCGGACAATGTCGAAGTTAACCGCTCTAACTCTTTTATTATTTCTTGTTTTAGATCAGAGCGTTCAAAAATAGATAAAATACTGAGCAAATTAGTTAGTGCATCTCGGTGTTGCGCCATGTTTCCATGCTGCAAAATATGATCAATTCGCTTGAATAGAAACTCTATTCTAAGAAAGGTGCGAATGCGTTCATTCAAAGGCTGTTCGTAGATAATAGTGTCAGTCACGGGCAATGAGTTTTATGGCAATGATAATGATGGCTATTGTCCATGACTATTGATGCGCTGGCAACCGTTGCTCAGTTTAATATACTTTTTATGTAATAATTCGACTTGCTTGCTTAGGGTGGAGGCGTCATTGTTATTATCAATAATATCATCTGCCTGAGCTAAACGTTGGTCTTGGCTGGACTGTGTATTGATCATTATTTGTGCTTGACCTGATGAGATGTCATCACGTTGTTGTAGACGGGAGCGTTGTAAGTCTGGATTAATATCAATAACGAGAACGCGATCAACTAAATCAACCATTTTTGATTCAATCAATAAAGGAATATCAAGAATGACATAAGAACTATATTGTTGCTGGGATTTTAAGATTAATTGTTGGCGTATTTTAGGATGAAGAATATTTTCTAATACCTGTTTTGCAGTAGGATCTGAAAAAATTATTTGGCGAAGTTTTTTGCGATTGATGGCCTTATTTTTTTGAAGAATTGATTGCCCGAAGTTCTGAATAATTTCAGCATAAGCGTCTTCATTTGACTCGACAAGTTGGCGAGCAATAGTGTCAGCATCAATAATAGGCACTTCATAACGCTTAAATAAAGCACAAACGGTAGATTTACCGCTGGCAATACCTCCTGTTAGACCTATCTTAAGCAATACTGTTTTATCCTATCCAATCAATATAGAGAACATTAATTTGGTGTCCCCACATTAATGCTATCCAGCCTGCAGCAGCGAGGTATGGGCCAAAAGGAATGGGAATATCACGCTGATGTTTGCGGAAAACAATTAACGAAATTCCAATAATAGCGCCGACAAGAGAAGAGAGCAATACAATGGTGGGTAGAAGCGCCCAGCCAAGCCAAGCACCTAAGGCTGCTAATAATTTAAAGTCGCCATAGCCCATGCCCTCTTTACCTGTTACCAGTTTAAAGCCTTGATAGACAAGCCAGAGAGATAAATAACCTGCAATGGCGCCGATAACACTGGAATGAAGGCCAGTGTAAACTGTGAAGAAGCTGAATATAATGCCTAGCCACATAAGCGGAAGGGTAATACTATCAGGCAATAATTGATGATCAATATCAATAAAACTGAGCGAAATAAGTGACCAAGTGAGCAATAAGGCCCCAAGGCAGCTCCAGTCAAAACCAAACTGCCATGCAACAAGACCTGACAGCAATCCGGTGAAAGCTTCAATGAGTGGGTAACGAGCGGCAATAGCAGCCTTACATTGGCTGCATTTTCCACCTAATGCAAGATAACTTAGTACGGGAATGTTTTCCAAAGCAGTAATTTCATGATTACACTTAGGGCAGCGAGAACGAGGACGGCTAAGTGTAAAGTGCTCTGAAGCTTCGAGCTCTTTTCCATTTAGTTCGTCACATTGCTGATGCCATTCTTGCTGCATCATTACTGGCAGACGATAAATAACAACATTTAAAAAACTACCAATTAATAATCCTAAGATCGAAATGATAGTGATAAATAATACAGGTGATGCTTGTAGTATTTCAACGATAGCTATCATTTCTAAACCTTGGCGCTATTAAACAACGGCACCCAACTTGAAGATAGGTAGGTACATAGCGATAACAAGCGTACCGATGACAACACCTAAAAACGCCATAATCATCGGCTCCATGAGCGCTGTCATATTATCAACAGCATCATCTACTTCTGCTTCAAAGAAATCAGCAACTTTAGCCAACATGGCATCCAATGCACCTGACTCTTCACCGATAGCGATCATTTGAATAACCATATTAGGGAATAATTCCTTATGTACTGTCATTGCAGCATTCAGCTGCGTTCCAGTTGAGACATCTTCCCGCATATTCAGTGTGGCTTCTTTATACACGATATTACCGGTAGCACCAGCAACAGAAACCATAGCTTCAACCATGGGAACGCCGGCTTTAAACATTGTGGAGAAAGTACGTGCAAAACGGGCAATAGATCCTTTTGTCATGATGATGCCAATGACGGGGATTTTTAATAACATACGGTCAAAGAAATGCGCGACTTTGGTTGAGCGGCGTATACTTTCTTTGATACCTAAAACGACTCCGATAATCCCTCCAAAAATTAACCACCACCATTCTTGGAAAAATATAGAAACACTAATAACGAATTTTGTCAGCCCCGGCAAATCGGCTCCAAATCCGGCGAATAATACTTCAAATTGAGGGATTACAAAAATCATCAAAATAGCTGTCACCACAAAAGCAACGACCATAATTGCAATAGGGTAAACTAAGGCTTTTTTGATTTTTGCTTTTAATGCTTCTGTTTTTTCCTTATAGGTTGCAATTTCATTGAGTAATGTTTCCAATGTACCGGATTGCTCACCGGCATGAACCAAGCTCACAAATAATTCATCAAAATGTAGCGGAAATTTGCCTAATGATTCAGCGAGGCTTGTTCCTGATTCCACGTCAGACTTAATGGCAAGAATCATTTCTTGCATACTGGCATTTTCATGGCCTTCGCCAATAATCTCCATTGATTGCATGAGAGGCACACCAGCAGACATCATGGTGGCCAACATGCGGCTAAAGATAGCAATATCTGAAGGTTTGATTTTAGGTTTTCTAGGTGCGAATAAGTCTTTTGATTTTTTCTTAACTTTAATCGGAGCAATACCCTGACGGCGTAAGATAGCTTTTGCAGCATTTAAATTAGGTGCCGAGTGTTCACCTTTAATCTTTCGTCCTTGTTTGTTGGTGCCTTGCCAAGTAAAAATGGGATCGACTTTAACCTTGATTTTCTTTTTTGATATAGCTTGAGCCACGATTTACTCCTTAATTACGCGATTGATTTCTTCAAGACTAGTTAAACCAGCCGCTACTTTTTTAAGACCTGATTTTGGCAAATCATCAATACCTTCTTTTTCGGCCTGATCGGCCAATTGAATTGAATTGCCGCCTTCCATTATGATTCTCGCCATACCATCAGACACTGGCATAACCTGATAAACGCCGACACGACCTTTATAACCACGCGTACATTTATCACAACCAACGGGCTTATAAATGGTTACCCCTTCGTCAATTTGTTCTTGAGTGAAGCCTTCTTCTAGTAATACATCATTAGGGATGTTATCAGGAGCCTTACATGCGCTACATAATCGGCGTGCTAGACGTTGGGCAATAATGAGCGATACTGCAGAAGCTATATTAAATGGCGGCACGCCCATATTGGCTAAACGCGTTAATGTTTGAGGTGCATCATTTGTATGCAGTGTTGACAGTACCATATGGCCTGTTTGTGCTGCCTTAATAGAGATCTCTGCAGTTTCTAAATCCCTAATTTCACCCACCATGATGATATCTGGATCTTGCCGTAAAAATGCACGCAAAGCATCAGAAAAAGTAAGGCCGACCCCAGGGTTTACATTAACCTGATTTATACCCGACAAACTAATTTCAGCGGGATCCTCAGCAGTAGAAATGTTCCTATCTTCAGTGTTTAAAATATTAAGTGCAGTATAAAGTGATACTGTTTTACCGCTACCGGTCGGACCTGTTACTAGGATCATGCCGTATGGGTTATGCATGGTGTCCATAAATATTTTTTTCTGTTCAGGCTCATAACCAAGAGCATCAATACCGAGCTGGGCGCTAGTAGGATCTAAAATACGCAATACTATTTTTTCGCCAAACAGAGTGGGGCAAGTATTCACCCTAAAATCGATAGTTTTTGTTTTTGATAATTTAAGCCGCATTCTGCCATCTTGTGGAACACGTCGTTCAGCAATATTTAACCGTGATAATACTTTTAGACGAGCAGCAATTCGGCCAGCAAGATTAATAGGAGCGGCTTTGATTTCATGCAAAATACCATCAATACGTGTGCGTACGCGGTATTTTTTTTCATAAGGTTCAAAGTGAATATCAGATGCCCCAGATTTGATGGCGGTGGTTAAAATACCATTTACAAACCGTACGATAGGAGTTTCATCAGCGCCAGAAGCACCGTCATCCTTTTGATCGACTTCATCTTGGCCGACATCGAGGTCATCTAAGTCAGCATCACCAAAATCATCAAAATCATCTACTTCATCAGCATTTAAAGAGCGCTCAATTGTAGACGCTAATAAATGCTCTTCAACAAGTACGGGGAAAGTATTAAAACTAGTATTAAATTGAAATACATCCATGGCTTGTAAATTGGTGGGATCCGACACCGCAACGTAAAGCCGCGTGCCACGCTGAAAAAGAGGCAAAGCATTGTGTTCGTGGATTAATTCTTCTTTAATGAGTCCTGTTGGAACGGCTTCGATATTCATGGTGCTAAGATCAAAAAGAGGAACTCCAAACTCTTGAGATGCTGCTAATGCAATTTTTGGACTGGCGACCAAATCATTTTTTACTAAAAAACTTACAAAGGTTTGTTTTGCTTCTTTCGCATCTTGTTGTGCTGCTAAAGCATCATTTTCATCTAACAGCTTGTCGTTAACAAGGCGTCTAGCTAGGCCATTCAACCGTGCTGGTGTTTCAGTTGTTTCCATATGTGTAGTGCAACTCTAAAAAATATGTATATGTTCAAATGTTAGCTTATCATTAAAATATGATTATTTTCGTTGTATAGTTGGCAAAAACCAATAGTTAAGCCAGATTATTAATGTTAATTATCATTATTTTCAAGATGAGCTCGTTTTATACTAAAACAGTAATACTATGCAAGTTGGCATATAAATTCTAGTGTGCAAGTTGAGACGGCAAACTAGATTCCCGTATATACTTATATGTATATATCGGACGTGGGATAGAAATAATGAAAAAAGTAATTATTTGTAGGCGAGTAGCTGCTGTAATTTGCCTCGTGTTATTAGCAACAGCCTGTGGCCAAAAAGGCGATCTTTATTTGCCGGAAGGAAATGCCTTGATAAGTTGGGTGGGTTAGATACAAGATGGATTATTTTGAGTATAAAGAGAATGAACTGTTTGCTGAGAACCTTGCGGTGTCGTCGATTGCGAGCAAAGCCGGTACGCCATTATATATTTACTCCCGCGCGACATTAGAGCGCCATTGGAGAGCCTTTGATAGTGCTTTTGAAGGAATGCCACATTGTATATGTTATTCCGTAAAAGCAAATTCTAACCTAGCGGTATTGAATGTTTTGGCAAGACTAGGATCAGGATTTGATATTGTGTCTGCGGGTGAATTAGCGCGCGTTTTAGCGGCTGGAGGCAAAGCTGGTCAAGCGGTTTTTTCAGGTGTAGGTAAAACTGTTGCGGAAATTAATTATGCATTAGCGCAAGGAGTACGCTGTTTTAATGTGGAATCAATCGCTGAGTTAGAGCGAATTAATGATATAGCCGGTGAACGGGGAGTTCGTGCGCCTATTTCTATAAGGGTCAATCCCGATGTAGATGCGCAAACGCATCCTTATATTTCTACTGGGCTAAAAGAGAATAAATTTGGTATTGCGATTGAGCATGCTGAAAAGGTGTATCAAAAAGCAGCACAATTACCGCATTTAAAGATAATAGGAATTGATTGTCACATTGGATCACAGTTAACATCGGTCACGCCATTTGTTGATGCATTAAAACGCGTCTTGGTGTTAATTGATAAGCTAGCGACACAAGGAATCAAACTCACTCACTTGGATGTGGGCGGTGGTCTAGGCATTACTTATCAAAATGAAATGCCACCTAGTCCAACAGAATATGCAGTGGCTCTGCGTGAATTATTGGTGGGGCGTGATTTAGAAATCCTGCTGGAACCAGGTCGTGCCATTGCAGGAAATGCAGGTATTTTGGTGACTAAAGTAGAGTACATAAAACCAACAGATGACAAACAATTTGCTATTGTCGACGCGGCGATGAATGATTTGTTGCGTCCTGCTTTATATCAATCATGGCAAATGATTCAGCCTGTGATAGTGGATGAAACGATTGAAGCGGCGACCTATGACATTGTAGGCCCCATTTGTGAAACGGGTGATTTTTTAGGAAAAGGTCGCTTATTGGCAATTAAGCAAGGTGATTTATTGGCTATTCGTAGTGCAGGTGCTTATGGTTTTACCATGAGTTCAAATTATAACTCGCGGCCACGCGTTGCTGAAATAATGGTGGACGGCGATCAAATGCACGTGATACGTGAAAGAGAAACGATCGAATCTTTATACGCTGGCGAGCAGGTGTTACCAGAATAATGCTGAAATTTAGCAAAATGCATGGTTTGGGCAATGATTTTATTGTTATTGATGCCATTAATCAGACTGTAGATTTAACGACAAGTCAGCTCCGGTTTTTAGCCGATCGCCATTTTGGTATTGGCTGCGACCAAATACTGTTAGTCGAAAAAGCAACACAGCAAAATGCTGACTTTAAATATCGTATTTTTAATGCTGATGGTGGCGAAGTAGCACAATGTGGCAACGGTGTACGATGCTTTGCTCGATTTGTATATGACAAAGGTTTAACGGATCAAACTACCATTGCCGTCGAAACTAACTCGGGTCTTGTTTACCCAAGTATACGAGAAAATGGTGATATACGTGTCGATATGGGTGTGCCGCATTTTAAACCAAATGACATTCCTTTTATTGCTGAGCAGCAAGCAACGAACTATATTTTAAATTTACCAAATAATGAGCAAATAGACATCAGTGCTGTTTCAGTGGGGAATCCTCATGCGGTAACACGTGTTGATAATGTTGATTTGATCGATATTGCAAGATTAGGACCGATGATAGAGGGTCATACAAATTTTCCGGAGCGTGTAAATGCGGGTTTTATGCAGATTATTAATGCGAAGGAAATTAAATTAAGAGTATTTGAACGAGGCGTGGGTGAAACACAAGCTTGCGGCACAGGTGCATGTGCGGCAGTAGTCAGCGGCATACAACGAGGTTTGTTATCGCGCGAAGTTACAGTATCATTGTTGGGCGGACAATTAACCATTGCTTGGCCAGATGATAGTGCTTCAGTGTGGATGACTGGACCAGCAACACAAGTATTTGACGGAGAAATCGCGTGGGCGACGATAAACAATCAATAACGGCGCAACAGGTAAAAGATTATTTGGCTGAACATACAGATTTTTTTCTGCATCAGCCGGAAGCAATGGATTCATTGCAATTAGGTCAGTCGCCAGAAGGAACAATTTCACTGGCCCAACGACAGTTTGAGCGCTTACAAGGAAAAAATCAGCAATTGCATGAGCAATTAAGCATGCTTATTGATAATGCCCGTCAAAATACTGCTTTGCAGGCACGCATTCACCAACTGTGTTTACGCTTAATGGATGCCCCCTCATTCGGTGCTTTATTACCAATGCTGATGACCGAGTTAAAACAAGAATTTAATGCTGATGAAGTGGCATTAAGATGGTTTTATGCGGGTGACACACCGCCAGCATTACCTGAAACAGGCGAAAATGTTGTGCAGCAGCATGCTGATGCGGAAGATTTACGCATATTTGATAAATTATTATCAAAACAAGATCCCGTGTGTGGCCGCTTAACCAAGGCTCAAAATGAATTATTATTTTCTCAAAAAGCAGATAAGGTGCAATCTGTTGCTTGTTTGCCATTAGGCCATGAACCTTGTGCAGGGATATTAGCCATTGCCAGTTATGATGAAGATCGCTTTCATGCTGATATGGCAACAGATTATTTGAGTTTCTTAGGTGAAGTTACAATGCGTTTACTACGGCCATATGGATAGTGAGATCACCTCATTTTTGCACTACTTAGCGCAAGAAAAACGCATGTCACCCCATACAGTGACAAATTATCAACGAGATTTAAAACGATTATTAGCTTTTTGTGAGCAGCAAGAGTTATTAACGTGGACAGCGTTGAAAAGTAAACATATTCGACAATTTATAGCGCAACTTCATCAACAAGGCTTGTCAGGAAAAACAATTCAACGGGCATTGTCAGCAATACGGAGTTTATATCGATATTTAATTCGTGAAGGCCTTGCAGACTTAAACCCTGCCCAAGCCGTACAAGCACCCAAATCAAAAAAGCGTTTACCTTCAACATTAGATGTCGACCAAATGAATGGTTTGTTAGATATATCGGCGATAGACAGTGTTATTGCTTGTCGCGATCGCGCCATTATGGAGCTGTTTTATTCATCAGGTTTACGTTTGGCCGAATTGGCGGACTTGGATATGCGTGATGTTGATTTTGGCGATCAGCTTGTATATGTCACGGGTAAGGGTAATAAAAGTCGTGTAATACCGGTTGGTAGGCAAGCTATTTCGGCACTAAAGGATTGGTTAGAAAAAAGAACGCAGTGGGCATCATTTGAGCAAGCAGCATTATTTGTTGGCAAGCAGGGTCGGCGGTTAGGGGCGCGAGCTATTCAACAACGATTGAACTATTGGGGTAAAAAACAAGGTGTATCGGATCGTGTTCACCCGCATCGTTTACGGCATGCTTTTGCCTCGCATATGCTCGAAGCGAGCGGTGATTTACGAGCAGTTCAAGAATTGCTAGGTCATGCAGATATATCGACCACACAGATCTATACACATGTTGATTTCCAGCAGTTAGCGAAAGTGTATGATAGTTCACATCCCAGGGCTAAAAAAGGTAAATAAAACAATAGGCCTGGAATATACCTTGCATTAATTATCAATAGCGTTAACTGTACTATGTTATCGCAAGGATAAATAAGATAAGATAAACACATAAAAATAAGGTTATTTTTACTAAAATAATATATGAAAATACTCGTTGCAGAAGATTCCCGCTCAAGCCAAATCGTGATCCGGTCTTATATTGAAGACGCAGGTCATCAGGTGATTGCGGTTGATAATGGCCAACAAGCGGTGGAACAATTTAGTATCGCCGAACCCGATTTAGTTTTGTTAGACGTTATTATGCCCGTTAAAGACGGTATTGAAGCGGCGAGAGAAATTCGGGCATTATGTGAGCAAGACAATGATTGGGTGCCAATTATCTTTTTGTCTGCAATGACAGAGTCAGATGATATTGCTAAAGGTATTAAAGCGGGCGGAGATGATTATCTTACGAAACCAGTTGATGCTGTTGTATTAAATGCAAAACTAGATGCAATGCAACGTATTGCTACTATGCGACAGGACTTGCAAAAAGCGAATCAAAAATTAAGATTAATGGCGATGAAAGATGGCTTAACAGGTCTAGCCAATCGTCGGCATTTTGATGAGGCTATGGCAAAAGAATTTAAACGTAGCATGCGTAGCCAAACACCGCTTTCACTTATTTTGGCAGATATCGATAACTTTAAACTCTATAATGATAATTATGGCCACCAAGCAGGCGATGATTGCTTAAAGACCGTTGCACAATTAATACAGTCAGTCATTAAGCGACCGGGTGATTTAGTCGCACGCTATGGTGGAGAAGAGTTTGCTATTGTCCTTCCTGAAACGGATATTATTGCTGCAGGTCAAGTCGCTGAGTTAGTGAAAAATATTTTTACTGCGAATCAAATACCACATGCTCATTCATCGGCAGCTGAATATGTGACGCTTAGTTTAGGTGTTGCTAGTATCCAACCTGAAAAGGGCCAAGATGTAAGTGATGTAATACATAGCTTGATTGAGGCAGCTGATAAGGGGCTTTACCAAGTCAAACAACAAGGTGGCAATGCGATTGCCACGCAATAAATTAAGTCTAAAATAAATCGACCTCACCAACAGTATCCGCAGATACGGATTCAAAGTGTTTTTTCTCATCAGCAAGGGTGTCAAGTAAAACAATAAGTTCAGCACTTGCTTTTTCTGATTGATCTAGATAATCAATAATCTTTAATTGCAGTGATTTATCATGGCGCCAGTTTTGTCCTAGTATATCCATTACCTTATGCACGTTGCTATGAACTTGGCTATGCGGCTCAATAATTGAAGGATAGATAGGTAGATGGCTATACTGTTCTTGTCCATCTCCAGTGTCATACCATTGACCAAAGCGGCAATTATGATGATTAACCGCTACGGATTGACCCGCATCACCTGTCGGCGCGTCTGTTTCAACAGCATAATAAGCGCGCTGCATATAAATGATATGGTCTACTTTGATAAGTGCGGTATTACAGATTATTTTGGTATTAGACACCATCTCATAGGTTGCTTGAGAGCTAGAAGCTAAGCGATCAAAACTAATTTTAAACTCATCAATAAGATCTTTAGAATTTTCTGAAAGCGTAGCCATAGTGTCAGTATCTTCTGACATGGTTTTGCTCGCTGTGGCAAACCGACCGATAATTTTGGCAATTTGTTCAGCTGCATCTTTAGTTGTTGCGGCTAAGTTTTTAACCTCATCAGCCACCACGGCAAAACCTCGGCCATGTTCCCCTGCTCTGGCTGCTTCAATAGCGGCATTTAAAGCTAATAAATTAGTTTGCTCCGCCACCCCTACAATCATCGAGACCATATTTTTGATCTGCTCGCTACTTTCTGCAAGTTCGCCAGAGCTTGAACGCATTGCCGCTGATTTATTAACAATAATATTAAGACGGTCATGCAGAGTGTTGGCTGTATTTTGATTTTTCACAGCACTTTCTGAAGATTCTTTGGCTAGATCTGCCACAGATACCATATCGTTAGAAATAATGCCAAGATCTCTTTGAGTATGGCTGATATTCTCTAATAAATTTTCAGATTTCTGTTTGCCTAGTTTAGAAAACATTCCATCTTCTTGATGACTCCAATAAGAATCGGCAATTGAATCAATCGATATGGAGACATTTTTAAATTGGGGATGGAAGCCAGCGTTAATACCTTTAAATAATGGCTTTCTATAAAATTCTTGCCATTCGGCGGCAATAAAGGATGATTGAGATTCACGCATAACCGCTTCAATCTGATCAGCGGCATTATTAAGTTGCCAAGCAATCGCATAAAAAGGATCATCCTTAGCAATTAAAATTATACGATATTCTAATTGACCATTACGCATATCATGTAACATTTTCATGATTTTTATCAAAGTAGGAGATGCGTTAAGATCTATTTCAGCTTTACCGATTACTAATAAAACTACTGAAACCACAATAGCAAGCAAAAACCACGGACTTGCGTTATAGATAAAAACCAAGGCAAGCGTCATTGATATGATTATGCCGGTAAAAAATAACTTTATTGTTTTATTAGACATGGGTATAAATAAATTCATTGTAGCTTTGTCCTTGGTCTGCAATCCAATCATTTAGTATTTTGATTGATGCATCCATCGCGTTGTTACTACTGTTATGTTTAGCTTCTTCAGTAATCATTTGTTGATAAATGGACGAAAAAGTATCGACTATGTTTTGTGGTGCTTGCCGGCGAACAGAATAGTAGCCAATGAGTTTTCCTTCTACATCGAGACTTGGGCTTACATTTGCAAAAGTCCAATAATAGGCGCCATTTTTACATAGGTTCTTTACAATCCCGAAAAACTCTTGTTGCTTTTGCAGGTTTTCCCACATCATTCGATACACTGCGCGGGGCATATCTGGGTGGCGAATAATATTATGGGGTTGGTCAATAAGCTCAGCTTCATCAAAACCAGAGAAGAAAATGAAAGACTCATTACAGTAGGTTATTTTGCCTTGGAGATCTGTTTTAGACGTGATGAAATCATTTTCTTCTAGCTTGACTTCTGCTGATGTTGGCGTAATTTTCATGCTCACAATAATGCTCATTTCCGGTTAAACAGTGTTTATATGGAAAGTAAAAGCAATATTGGTGCCATTGAGTAATTTGTGTTGGATAGACCGCCATTACACTGTCGAATAGCTAATTTATTAGGATGAGCTTAGGCTTATATGAAATGACAGCTAAAAAAATAGCGGCATAAGTTGCCGCTATGATTAGTTTTAATGATGAGTATTGTTTAGAACAGTAAAGACCAACCTAATTCAAGTTGATATTGCTTCATTTCTAACTCAACCGTTTGTGTTGGGCTAATGGCACCTTTTACATTATGTTCTGGCGCATACATTGCTGCGAAGTTAATTTCTTGGCGACCACCATCATATTTTTTGGTGAAACCAACGGTGAAATGCTCTTCCATTACGCCTGGTGCTAGGATATTAAAGAATACTTCTGAATCAGGAATAGGTTGGTTGCCATGACTATAACCGGCACGCCATGTCCAGTCATTTGATGCTTCATATTGTATGCCGAGCTTAACAGTAGTCATATCATCCCAGCCGAAGCCAAGTCCATTATTACCACCAAGACACGATGGGTGTGTAACTGCACCACCAAATTTAGCCGCGCCACATAAACCCATAGCTGGGTTCTGGCTATTACCAATTGAGTCAACTTGGCTATACCATGTTTTTTGAACATCTAATAAAACAGTCAACTGTTCCGTTGTTTTCCATGCCAAGCCAATGGTGGCAGAAGCGGGAATATCAAAGCCTCCTTTTTCTGCAAACAAGCCTTTGTAATCATCGAACTCAGACATATAAACACGAGAGCGATAACCACCACCTAAAGTTACTTTAGAGCCTACCGGTAGAATAAAGCCAACATTAATGCCCGCGCCATATGAACTATCATGTCCATTATCTGTTAAATCTGATGCGCTGTTTGATAAGCCGGCAAATTGGCTTAAACCCTTAGCTTCAAATCCTTGATAAGCTAAAATAGCCGATACACCAATTGCGGCGTCATTATCAAAACGATAAGAAAAGGTAGGAGCGATAAATAATTGCGCTAAATCAATACCGGCAGCACCGCCACCAAAGGTATTATCGCTAGAAGCATATTTAGTATTCATACCGCCGTTACCAGTAACGATAATACCCACCGCTTTATGTTCATCTAACTGCCATGTCATGCCAAACTCAGGAATAATAAAATATTCACGGTCACTGTCTACTTTTCCAGGTGCAAGTGCAGGTGATGGTGGAGCGGAAGGTGTTCCTTCTACCTCATAACTGCGACGTGGGCTAAATACTGATATGCCAAGATCAATACGGTCACCGACAAAAGCGATACCGGCAGGGTTAGTAGCACCAATTAACGTATCTTGAGGTAATGCAACACCTGCTCCCGCCATGCCTTTAGATTTAATACCATAGCCATGTGCTAAATAGCCATTTGTAGCAAAAATCGTTGAACTGAATGCGATTGCTGAGAAAAATACCAAAAATTTTAAAGCTGACTTGGTCACGATGGAGTTCCTAAAAGATTAACTAAATTAAATAAAGAGGCATAGTTTAAAAGGGCTGACTTATAATTACAAATAATAAAAAGTACATTATTTATATGTTTTAGTTATATGTTTGGGTGTATCCGTGATTATTGAAGAAACCGCTTCGTCATTCCGGTAGGCTTGTAGCCGGAATCTGAGTCCGCATTCTCTAGGGTGAAAATAATCTAATGTGCCTGTTCCCAGTTATCGCCAGTGTCCATGCTTACTTCTAATGGCACATCTAACTCAGCAGCCTCAATCATATATTTTTCAATATACGATTTTGCAGCGTCAATTTGATCAAGCGGTACTTCAAATACTAATTCATCGTGCACCTGCATAATCATTCGAATATCACTATTGCTTTGTTGTAGCCATTGTTGAATGGCGATCATGGCGCGCTTGATAATATCTGCTGCGGTGCCTTGCATGGGCGCATTAATCGCTGTGCGTTCAGCATATTGGCGACGCATCCCGTTGCTTGCATTAATTTCGGGAAGATATAAACGGCGACCAAATAATGTTTCAACATAACCATCTAATTTGGCTTGCTCGCGTGTGCTATTCATATACTCTTTAACACCTGGATATCGTTCAAAATAGGTGGTCATATAATCAACAGCTTGACGCCGTTCAATGCCTAATTGTTTCGACAAACCGTGGGCTGACATGCCATAAATCAAACCAAAGTTAATCGCTTTGGCGCTGCGGCGTTGATCGCTGCTGACATCGTCTAAGGCTACGCCAAATATTTCAGATGCAGTGTGGCGATGAATATCTTCGCCGGCAGCAAATGCTTTTAGTAAGCTTTTATCTTGCGATAAATGCGCCATGATCCGTAATTCGATTTGTGAATAATCAGCAGCAAATAGTGTGAACCCTTCTGGTGGCACAAAGGCTTCACGAATACGTCGACCTTCTTCACTGCGAATGGGAATATTCTGTAAATTGGGATCCGATGATGACAAACGTCCTGTTGCGGTCACGGCTTGATGATAAGAGGTATGCACCCGCCCCGTTGCGCTATTAACTTGCTCTGGCAAGCGATCGGTATACGTTGATTTAAGCTTGCTTAAGCTACGATATTGCATAATCACTTGCGGTAATTCATAGCCATCGTCAGCCAGATCTTGTAATACACTTTCTGCTGTTGAGGGCTGACCTTTAGGTGTTTTTTTCAATATAGGCAATTCGAGTTTTTCATACAAAATCACACCGAGTTGTTTGGGTGAACCCAAGTTGAATTCTTCACCGGCGATGTCCCAAGCCTGTTTTTCCATTTTATCTATTTTATGGCCAAGCTCATCGCTTTGTTGTTGTAACATCCAAATATCAATATTTACACCATTACGTTCCAGCGCATTGATCACGGGTAACAAAGGCATCTCAAGTTCGGAATACACTTTTTCTAAACTTGGTACGGCTTGTAATTGAGGCCATAAAGTTTTATGTAGCTGCAATGTGATATCGGCATCTTCAGCAGCGTAGGGTGAAGCTTGCTCAAGATCAATTTGATTAAAGGTGAGCTGTTTTTTACCTTTACCAGCGACATCTTCAAAATGAATGGTAGTGCGACCTAAATACTTCTCCGCTAATGCGTCCATATTGTGTTGAGTTGCCGTGCTGTTTAACACATATGATTGCAGCATTGTATCGTGCTGAATGCCTTGCAAATCGATATCATGATTAAGCAAAATATGGCGATCGTATTTAAGATTTTGCCCCACTTTAAATTGCTTGGGATCTTCAAGTAGCGGTTTGAACTGTGCCATTACAGAATCAAAATCAAGCTGTGCTGGCGCGCCCATATAATCGTGCTTTAGAGGCAGATAGGCTGCTTCCCCAGCCTTAACTGCAAATGATAAGCCGACAATACGTGCATCAAGATAATTCAAGCTAGTGGTTTCGGTATCAAAAGCAAAAAGCTCGGATTCTTTAAGTTTTTTAAGCCATGTTTGCAGTTGAGCATCAGTCAGAATGGTTTCGTAATGCTGTTCTGCTGGCGGAATAGGAATTGTAAACGCTTCGTTACTTTCTGACGACGGTGCATCTGCTACGGGTGCTTTATCACCGCGTAGCAATTCGGTAGTCCAAGTCCTAAATTCAAGATGCTTAAATAAGGCTAATAATGCCTCATTATCAGGCTGTTTCAATTTCAAGCTTGTGGGTGTATCGTCTAATTCAACATCGAGCTTAATAGTAGCCAGTTGATAAGACAGTGGCAGATCTGCTGCCGCTTCACGTAACTTCTCGCCCATTTTGCCTTTCACTTCATCGGCATGAGCAATGACGCCTTCTAAAGAATCATATTGCTGTAATAATTTAGTAGCCGTTTTAGGGCCCACACTCGGTACGCCAGGAATATTATCGACCTTGTCACCCATCAACGCGAGAAAGTCGATAATACGATTTGGCGCAATGCCATATTTTTCATGCACAGCAGCAATATCGGTCATGGTGTTGCTCATGGTATTAATTAACGTGACATGTTCATTGACCAATTGCGCCATATCTTTATCGCCCGTCGATATAACAGTATCGATTTTCAGTTCAGTAGCTTGGTCCGCCAATGTGCCGATAACATCATCTGCCTCAACACCTGAAATCATAATGAGTGGAAACCCCATAGCGCGGACCACATCATGTAATGGCTCTATTTGTTCGCGCAAATCATCTGGCATAGGCGGGCGCGTTGCTTTATATTCAGAATACATGTCGTTGCGAAAGGTTTTACCCTTAGCATCAAAAACGACCGCAACCAGTTCGGGCTTATATTGAACAAGCAGCTTCTTAAGCATATTCACTACGCCATAAATTGCGCCAGTTGCTTGTCCTTGAGCGTTAGTGAGATTGGCTTGGCTCATCGCATGATAGGCGCGATATAGATAAGAAGAGCCATCAACTAAGATAAAAGGTGCAGTCTGTTTCATAAGCTTGAATATCACTAAAATTATAGGGTAATAAATCTTTAATCGTCACGCTGAAAATGCTATATTTGAAGCACTATATATCGGAGTACGATGATGAATTATAAAATGTCTTTCATACATATTGTATGCGCTGCTGCATTATTAATGTCAGCTAATATTTGGGCAGAGGATTCAAATGTTCCACAACCACCGGTTCTGCCTGAGCCTTTAATGGATGGTGAGAGCATTGAGCCCGAAATAAATATTATTCAAAAAGATGATCGTACCATTGAAGAATATCGCATTAACGGCCAGCTTTATATGATTAAAGTCGTGCCTGACGTGGGTGTTCCATATTATTTTATTGATACCGATGGCGACGGCTCTTTAGAGTCGCAACAACACGAATTATCAGGTCATATAGTGCCTAATTGGATTTTATTTAAGTGGTAAGCCACTGTTTTTAGGTTTTAGGTTTTAGGTTCTTATGTCAGTTTATACAGATGTTTCGCGCGATGATTTAGTCGCATTCTTGCAAGATTATACGGTCGGCGACTTGGTTTCATACCAAGGTATTAGCGACGGTATAGAAAATACCAATTATTTTGTTACTACCGAGCAAGGTGAATTTGTACTGACCTTGTTTGAACAACATTCATTTGGTGAACTAGGTTATTTCCTTGATGTAATGACCTTTTTTTATCAGCATGATATTCCATCAGCGCATCCCGCATCTGATAAAGATGGAAACTATTTAAAAAAATTATGTGGCAAGCCAGCGGCATTAGTTATGCGGCTATCGGGACGCGGTGTGGATGCGGTTGCCACGTTAGATCAATGCCAAGCTATTGGTGATGTATTAGGGAAAATGCACCTTGCAGGAAAAGAATTTAAGCCTAAAAGAGTTACTCAGCGAGGCCATGATTGGCGACAAATCAGTGCGAATAAATTATTGTCGCTATTAGACGATGAAAGTGCCGATTTATTGAAAAGTGAATTGGTATTTCAGGCTCAGTATGCCAAGTTGGATTTACCATTTGGCATGACACACTCAGATTTATTCCGCGACAATGCCTTATTTAATGGTGATGAGCTACAAGGTATTATTGATTTTTATTATGCCTGTGACGAATACCTGCTTTATGATTTAGCCGTGGCTGTTAATGATTGGTGTATTGATGAAAATGGTTTGATAGAACACCGACGTTACCAAGCTTTAATGCATGCTTATCTGTTACATCGAGGATTGACAGAAACAGAGCAAGAATTTTGGAACCTAGTATTACGAGCAGCGGCATTACGCTTCTGGATTTCACGTTTATTAGATAAGCACTTTCCACGAGAAGGTGAGCTTACCCAAATCAAAAATCCTGATGCATTCTTGAAAATTCTAAAACAACACCAAGGCAATGAAGATAAGCTGAAATGAGCCTATCCTAGCCTATTGCATGCGCGTTTTAATTATAAAACTAACCTCAATGGGCGATCTAATGCATGCCCTGCCCGCAATAACTGATGCGGCGAAAGCGATCCCAGAGATTGAGTTTGACTGGGTGGTTGATCAAAGCTTTGCTGATGTGCCTTTATGGCATCCCAACGTAAAACGAGTGATTAAGACAGCGCATAGACAATGGCGTAAACAACCTATTACGGCTTGGAAAGATGGCCGCTTACCCAATTTCTACAAACAGCTCAACGAGCAAGACTACGATGTGGTTATTGATCTGCAAAGCAATCTTAAAAGCGCAGTGGTGTCCTGGTTACACAAAGGGGTAGTGCATGGTCTAGATAAAGACTGTGTTCGTGAAAAACCTGCTCATTGGGCATATAAATATCGGTATACGGTCAATACTAAACAGCATTCAATAGAAAAAATGCGTGAGTTAATGGCGCAGGCATTGAAATATGACATGCCAGACAAAGCAGCAGATTATGGTGTTGATTTGAGCGCATATAAATTACCTGATTTAGACTTTGAGTTACCAGAAAAATATTTATTATTTGTACACAATGCCAGTTGGCTAACTAAATTATGGCCGTTAGCTTCATGGCAATTGCTGGTGGATAAAACGGTGGCACAGGGCTATTCCGTTTTATTACCTTGTGGCAATGATGAGGAATATCAACGTGCACAACACATCGCCAGTGTTAGTGAGAAAGCCCATGCACTGCCACGATTATCGTTAAATGAAGTAGCAGCGATTACGCATAAGGCCGTAGGTGCAATATGCAGTGACACCGGACTAGCACATTTAGCAGCGGTTGCAGAGCTTCCAGCAGTAACAATCTATGGTGCAACCGACACAAAATTAATTGGCACGTATGGTAAAAACCAGCAACATATCATTAGTGATTTTGATTGTGCACCTTGTTACAAACGACAATGTCCACTTGATAATGCTACAAATGGAGAACCGGTTTGCATGGAAAATATAAGCGCACAACAAGTTTGGGATAGACTGGAAAGCCTTTTGCCTGCAAAATAGGGCTATGAAAAATACATTCCCACAATTCCATACTGCAAACGTCCTCGTTATCGGCGATTTAATGCTCGATAGTTTTTATCATGGCAAAGCCAACCGCATTTCGCCCGAAGCCCCCGTTCCCGTAGTCAATGTTGAACGCATAGAAGAGCTACCCGGTGGCGCTGCCAATGTGGCGATGAACATTGCCTCACTGGGTGCAAAAAGCCAAGTGTGTGGTATCACAGGATTAGATGACGCCGCTAAAGTATTACAACAAAAACTGAATTCAGTCGGTGTTGATTGCGCGTTTAATTATTCAGAAACCAGCAATACCATTATCAAACGGCGCGTGATTAGTAATCATCAGCAATTATTGCGAATGGATTTTGAATCACCTTTTGGCAAAGATGAATGGTTAGCACTAAAAGATATCGTTAAACCATTATTGGCAGACACATCAGTGATGGTGCTATCAGATTACAATAAAGGCACCTTAGCCGATCCGCAATATTGGATTACATTGGCTAAACAACATAATATCCCCGTGCTAGTAGATCCTAAAGGCAATGACTTTGAAAAATACCGTGGTGCCGATCTAATCACGCCGAATATGACTGAGTTTGAAGCTGTGGTGGGCAAGGTTGAATCTGAAGCTGATTTAATTGAAAAAGCTCAACAGTTGATTATTAAGCTAGATATTAATGCCTTATTGATTACCCGCAGCGAACACGGCATGTCATTAATTCGCAAAGATCAACCAGAATTCCATTTGCCCGCTATAGCCAAAGAAGTGGCTGATGTAACCGGTGCAGGTGATACGGTTATTTCAATTTTAGCGGCGACCTTAGCGGCGGGTGAAGATTTAGAAAAAGCCGTAACCTTAGCTAATGTAGCTGCCAGCATTGTAGTGAGTAAATTAGGTACAGCAACAGTTAGTGGCCCAGAGCTACAGGCGGAATATCAACGTCATCAAGGCTCCAATAATACCGATCATAGTATTGCGGGTGTAGTTACGGTTGAGCAGTTAAAACTAGCAGTTGAGCAAGCTAAACAACGCGGTGAAAAAGTGGTATTCACCAATGGGTGTTTTGATATTTTGCATGCCGGTCACGTGGCGTATTTAGAACAAGCACGGGCACAAGGTGATCGTTTGGTGCTAGCGATTAATACGGATAAATCAGTGGCTAAATTAAAGGGTGCAGGACGACCTATTAATTCGGCTGATAGACGTTTAGCGGTGTTGGCGGGTTTAGCATCGGTAGATTGGGTGACTTGTTTTGAGGGTGATACACCGGAAGATTTGTTGCGTGAGATTCAGCCTGATATTTTGGTTAAGGGTGGCGATTACGATAAGAAGGGTGTGGTTGGTTGGGAGATTGTTGAGGGATATGGTGGGGAAGTTCGGGTTATGGGGATGACGCCGAATTGTTCTACTACAGCGATTGTTGAGAAGATTAATCAGAATAGAGATTAATGATTAATCTATGCATCTTAGTTGCGACTTTCTTTCTTGCGAAGAAACTTTCGTCATTTAGCACCACAAAAAATATCCGTTATTCAATTTATGCTTTAACAGTTTGGGTTTTTATTTTCATTCATTTGTTAATCTACAACCACCAATTTTCTGCTGACTTGGCAACATCTATAGCAACATATTTAAACTCAGTTGGTGTGGGTAATCCTCGGTCATGGGTAGTTAAAACAAGTGGCTATAATAAAGGGATTATCCCAGTTTATTACCTTTCTTTATTGAGTGGATACATTGTTTTTCTTGCTTCGGTATCATCTGAGCCACGGAATTTTGGCCGTGAAAAAATTACTGATCCGATTGTGAAGTATTGGTGGGTTATTGTCATGGCTTTTGTTATTTATTGGCTTTTTTATGCTGAGTGGGTGAGATTTGATAGAGCAGGGCTGCCTAAGAGCACCCTGTGGATTAGGCAAGTATTTTTTGATACTCCTCTTATAATTGTGTGGGAGTGGTTTATGCTTATATTTTTCATATATATGGGTAATCTGATTAGGATGATTTTTACTCTAGAAAAGAAAATATAAGATTTTGATAAATTATTCAGCCTAACGCTGCCGCTGGGCGTTCATTTCTTTTGCGTGCCCAAAAGAAACAGAACCAAAGAAAAAGGCACTCGGCATTATTGCTTATCCTTGAAAACAGCCTATTTTGTGGCGTGGATAAAAACTCGCTACGCTCAAACACTTATCCACGTTATCCACAAAATACACTCTTTTCAAGGGCGATAAAAACGAGATTTAAAAACTCCGTCATTCCCGCATGTTTTTAGCGGGAATCCATGGGCTGTTCAAGTAGTGAATGCCTTTAATGTCTTAACAACATTCTCTTCAAGATGTACCGGATTAATAGTACCAATGATGACACTGCTCACGGCTTGATTAGCATAAATCAGATTGAAGTTATCTTGGACGCTATCGGGTGTTAGGTGTCCGCTAGCTAGGGCTTTTTTGATAAAGATGCCTTTATTATTTATTTTAGCTTGGTCTAGTACCGCTTGTTCTTGTTGATA
>JBJPGE010000003.1:0-44536 GCA_048595465.1 Methylophagaceae bacterium
GAGGACACCATGACGGGAACCCACATTTCATCAACAGTGCTGATTGCGGCCTCAGTGCTTGACATGCCTTTTCTGAGGTTGACATACATGGACTCAACCACTACAACAGCGTCGTCGACCAACATTCCCAAAACAATGACAACACCCAGTAAAACCATGATATTTAAGGTTTCACCCATGGCAGATAAGATCCAGAAAGATCCCATTAAGGAAAAGATAAGCCCCATGCTGGTAAAAAGGGCAATCTTCCAACCAAGAAATATCCCCGTAACGAGCATTACGAGAAGAAGCCCAATAACGGCATTTCTTTCCATCATGCCGATAGCGGTGCGCGTCGCTACGGTTTGATCGTCGACAATATCAAGCTGGATACCTTGATCTGCTAAGGCGTAATTGCGCTCGTAGACATAGGCTTGTAGGTTTTCTAGCAATTCAAGACTGTTAGCATTGGCACGCTTAAATATGGAGATCATTGAGGCAGGGCGACCTTCATACGAAACCAGTTGAGCGGGCTTTTCTTGGCCACGAATAATGGTGGCAACGCTACGAAGCGGAAGCTCCCCCTCAACAGTTAGAATAGGTAGCTCGGCGAGATAACTGGGATCATTGCTTGTGCCGCTGAGTCTAACGCGCCATTGCTGTTCACCGAGTTGAATACTGCCCGCAGTGAGATCTCTAAAATAAGCATTCACCGTGCTCGATAAAACAGTGGGAGACACACCTAAGCCAATTAAGCTTTCAGGACTAAAATGCACCTGTAATTCTGGATCCTCTGTACCCCATGTATCCGCACGATCAACCCCTTTTATACGCGCAATATCTTTTGCAACATTGCGAGAAGTTTTGCGCAGCAACTCATCATTTTCAATACCCGAAACAGTGATAACTGCGGTAGGGTAAGTATTAGAGCTAGAAAGTTCTGTAACTAAAGGCTGTTTGGCATCAGGAGGCAGATCATCAACGGCCGCCTGAATGCCTCGGCGCATCTCTTCGACTCGCTGACGAAATAAACTCGGATCCATATCAGCAAAGCGTACGGTAATAAATGAAAATGAAACGCGGCTACTGCTCGAGACCCTATTTACATCTGGTATTTTTTCAATCTCATCTTCAATGGGGTTGGTAATTTGATTTTCAACATCTTCAGCCGTCGCGCCCGGCCAAGATGTGCTGATAACGACCCAGTTAAAGTTCACATCGGGATCTTGTTCGCGCGGCATGGAGGTGTAGCTAATCCAGCCTGCGATAACAACAAGCAAGAAAGTAAGATTAACTAGAACCGTATTAGTGAGAAGCTTGCGATACATGTAATGCCTACTTCGGGTTAACTATTTTTATAGCTTGGCCATCAATAAGGCCATAGCGCCCCGTTGTTATAACCTCGGTGCTTTCAGGCAAATCAATGGGGGCAGGTAAACCATTCCCCATCGTATCTAATACATGAAAATAAGCAGCACCATCTTTATTAATAAAAATGCCTAACTGTTCATTTCGTTCAACCAAATAATCAGCAGGAATATGAACGTGATTGCTTTCCCACCTTAAACGTCCAGCGGAGCCAGTGGCCGCCACATCTTTAGTGAAATCTAATCGTGCCTCATAACTGCGAATTCTACTATCCACTAATGGCACAACAGCGCGGTTTGTTACGGAATACGTTTTACCTGATGTGATAAAAGAAATGGTTCCTGCTATTTTTAGGCTGTCTACGTCTTGCTGCTGAATTTTAGCGCTCACTTCCAAATTATTAAGGTCCAATAAGCGAACCAAAACAGAAGCGGGACGAATATAGTCGCCGACACTCGCTTCACGTTCGACCACAACTGCATCAAAGGGGGCTGTGACAATGCATTTGGTGATACGACGTTTTGCTTCTTTTAAATCTGCTGACAGCACACCAATTTCAGATGCAAGTGCGCTCGCTTCTGAGCTACGCATATTGAGCTGATCAGATGAAATGGCTCGGCTGTTCCGCAGTCTTTCAGCATCGCTAAGTCGTTGTTTTGCATATTTGCTACGGGCATAGCCAGAATTCAACGCCGAACTAGCACGTTGTTTGGCTATTTCATATGCTTCGCAATCAATCTTAGCGAGCACATCATCTTTTCTAACTTCATCACCGGTTTGAACCAATAATTCAAGAATTTCACCAGAAATTTCGGCACTGATCATGCTGTTATTGAGGCTGACAACCGTTGCAGGTGCTTCACGTAAGGGGAAAAAAACAATTTGATCCAATGTTGTACTTGATACTGGGGTTGCGAACGCTCGTTGCTGGTCATCATCGCCTGCAGTAGCGAGATTAAAATAACAGTTAAGAAGCAGTGATGTAATAAATAAGTATAAAAGCCATCCGTGGTTTGCTGTAGTTTTTCCATTAATCATTTATATAATTCACTTTAGTATTTGTGGGGAGAATTGTAGCGCATAGTGATGTTTGAAAAACAAGAGATAACGCACGTTCTTTAAAATCATGGTGTTATATCATTCTCATCCGAATGTAGATATGAACCTCTTATGCTACAGCAATATTAAGGAGAATAACCAAATGTTTAAACGCACCGTTCTTAGCTTGGCTTGCTGCCAGATACTTTCATTACCCGCCACTGCATTTGCTGCAGACGATATTGACACTACCGGCGCCGATTCACTTAGCTTAGGTGAAATGGTTGTAACCACTCGAAAACGTGAAGAAACATTACAAGAAGTGCCTATTGCGATTACTGCTTTTTCAGCAGAGTTGATTGAAGATGCTGACTTGCAGAGCATTGAGGATATAGCATTAATGACGCCGGGATTTACGTTTACACAGCTGTTTGGGAATGTAGGTAACCCAGTTATTCGAGGAGCCAGCACAACTATTGGTGAGCCAAATGTGGGATTCTTCCTTGATGGTGTTTACCAAGATGCTCGGGGTGCGATGGAGGCCATGTTTGGCGATGAACTTGAGCGGATAGAAGTGGCCAAAGGTCCTCAAAGTGCATTATATGGCCGCAATACTTTTGCTGGCGCCATTAACTATATCACTAAGCAACCCGGCAATGAGTCAGAAGGAAGATTTGAAGTAACACTGGGAAATGAAGGACGTAAAGATGTGCGTTTTTCTCATAGCGGTGCAATAACAGAGGATACTTTGTTTTATCGTGTTGGTGCCATGCATTCTGGTTTTGATGGGTTTTATAAAAATGAGATTGATGGCAGCAGCTTAGATGATAAACAAAGTAATATTTACTCGTTATCGTTAGTAGCATTGCCAACGGATAACTTAGAAATGGTATTCCGTGTAGGTGTTGAAAACACTAATGATGGCGATAATGCTGTGCAATTTGCAGATAACAATGCTAATGGCCCACTTCCTGGTGTGGGCTTTCCAGGATTCCAGTTATTTACTGGAGACTTGCCCAGCTTTACCAATGGCTTTGCTGTTACTCCGGGACATAATGAGCGTGATAGCATTTCAACTTCATTTCGCCTAGACTGGGATTTGGATACGGTAACATTCACTTCAATTACCGGTTATAACGATTTGGAAATAGATCTGGCCACAGATTCAGATTACACAGCTGCAAGTACTCAGTTTAGTTTTGCAGAAACAGATCAAGATGAGTTTAGCCAAGAGTTTCGCTTGACTTCAGTTGATCAGCCTATACGCTGGATGGCAGGGATATATTTTTATGATCTAGATAGAGAAACGACTAACTCCACGGTAGCCGCTACCACCGTAACATCGGTTTCTACAGAAGGCACCCGTAACTGGGCTGCTTTTGGTTCGCTTGGTTTTGATTTAACAGATCAATTGGCATTAACATTGTCTGGGCGTTACTCTTATGAACGTAAAGATTCAGAGCTAGAACTAGCGGGGGTAGGATTTGATGAAAGCGCAACATTTAATAACTTTACGCCAAAAATAGCCTTAGATTATCAAGTGACAGACAATGCGATGATTTATGCTAGTGTAGCCAAAGCTGTTAAGGCTGGAGGCTTTAACACAGCGGTACCAGCTGGTGGAGCGGATGTTCCTAAGCCTAGCGAGCGGGCATATGATGAAGAAAAAAGCCTTAACTATGAAATAGGGGTTAAAAGCTCTTGGTTCGATAACCGTCTAACTACAAATGTGGCTTTGTTTTATATTGATTGGGAAGACCAAATCGTTCGATCTTTGGGTGGTGTGGGTGGAACAGCGATATTAAATACTAATGCTGGCGAATCTTCATCTAAAGGGGTTGAGTTCGAAATTGCGGCTAAACCTGCTAAAAACTGGGATATAATGGCTGGGCTATCTTATACAGATGCCCAGTATGATAAATATTCTTTTGATGCCCTCCCTAACTTTACGATGGATGCAAATCTAGATGGCAATCGAATCCAATTTGTTTCAGAGTGGACGGCAAATGCATCAGTACAGTACGTTAAGCCTTTGGCAGTAGCTGACTTTGATTGGCAATCGCGCGTTGATGTGATGTATCAATCGGACCAAACAGTACAAGCGATGGATGATATTGGTACGCTTCCGAATCGTACGCTTGTTAACTTCCGTTCAGGCTTGAGTAATGACAAGTATAAAGTCACCTTCTGGGTGAAAAACTTATTTGATGAGGATGCAGCAACTGGCGCCGTTGTGATCCCTAATCCGGCTCTTCCTTTTCCCCATTTTCAAGGGTTAGTACAAGGGCCAGTAGAGCGGACATATGGAGTAACTGCTAGTGTTAAATTTTAATTAGCAATTATAAGCTTAGAAAAAGCCATTTACACAAGAAGCGGTGTAAATGGCTTTGCTTTATGTAAATACAGTAAACGATATAAATAATGATTGATAGTTTTTATGATCGAGCCTTTAGCCGTAATCGGGGTTTAATTAGCGAAGAACAACAACAAAAGCTAAAAAATACCCGTGTGGCAATTCCAGGTATGGGCGGAATGGGTGGTACACATGCCGCGACCTTAGCTCGAACAGGAATAGGCAAGTTTACTATCGCTGATTTTGATGAATTTGGTGTCCATAATATCAACCGCCAATATGGTGCAACAGTCGGCACGGTTGATAAAGATAAGGCGCAAGTAATGGCGAATATTATCAACGATATAAACCCAGGTGCTGAGGTGACGCTTATCAATGAAGCAATCGGGCCTGACAACGCCGATGACTTTTTGGCCGATGTGGATGTAATGATTGATGCTTTAGATGTTTTTGTAATGGATGCGCGCCTTTTGCTTTATAAAAAAGCACGAGAGTTAGGTATTCCTGTGATTTCTGCGGGGCCGATAGGTTTTAGTGCGGTGGTGAATGTATTTTCACCTGACGGTATGAGCTTTGAAGATTTTTTTGGCCTTGAACCGAATATGTCAGAAAAGGAAATATTACTCAGTTTTTTTGCTGGGATTCCGATGGGTCCCCATATGAAATATATGGATCTAAAAGGTGTTGATCCTGCAAGTGGCGCTGCGCCATCACTGGGATTGGCTTGTCAGATGGGGGCGGGCATGGCGGCAACAGAAGTTATTCGTTATGTGTTGGGAAAAGGAAATATGAAAGCGGTACCGTGGTTTTTTCAGTTTGATCCGTATGCCCAGTACTATAAACAGCACTATCGATGGTTGGGTGGTAGAAACCCATTATTTAAATTAAAAAAGCAGATTGTTAAATGGAAGATACCGAATTTAAATTAAACATGTCATCCTCGAGATCTTTTATCGGGGATCCAGTTTGTTGGCAATGTAGATTCCGGCTTAAAGCTACCGAAACGTAGTAACCGAAGGATCAATGACAGCTCTTGTAAGAAGGTAATAAGATGGATTTAGATGATTTTTATAATCGCGCATTTAGCCGTAACCGTGGCTTAATAAGCGAAGAAGAGCAACAAAAGCTAAAAAATACACGCGTGGCTATTCCGGGCATGGGCGGTATGGGTGGCACACATGCTGCGACATTAGCAAGAACGGGTATTGGTAAGTTTACCGTGGCAGACTTTGATGAGTTTGATGTGCATAACATTAATCGCCAATTTGGAGCTATGGCGAGCACGGTGGGCAAATTAAAAGCCTCAGTAATGGCCGAGAAAGTTAAAGAGATAAATCCCGGAGCAGATGTTCGCGTGTTTGATGTAGCGGTTGGAGCAGATAATGTAGACGACTTCTTGACAGATGTTAATCTTGTTATCGATGCTTTAGATGTGTTTGCAATGGATGCTCGTCGGCTAATCTATCGCCGAGCAAAAGAATTAGGTATTCCTGTTTTATTCACGGCTCCAATAGGGTTTAGTGCGGCCGCATTTTTCTTTGCTCCTGACGGCATGGATTGCGACACCTTTTTTGGTTTTACTGATGAGATGTCAAACAATGAATTGGTTTTATATTTTCTCGCGGGAATAGGCGGTGTCGGTCCACATTTAAAATATATGGACGTGACAAAAATAGATCCAACGACGGGAGGGGCGCCTTCAGTAGGTATGGCCTGTAATATTGGTGCGGGCATGGTGGCCACCGAGGTTGTTAATTGGGTTCTCAAACGCCGTCCGGTTAAAGCCGTTCCACATTTTCAACAATTTGACCCCTATGCGCGTCATTATAAAAACCACTATCGTTGGTTGGGGGCACGTAACCCGATACAACGACTGCGGATGAAAGTGTTGCGAAAGATGGTGCCGGCATTAAGTGACTAAAGGATTGGTAATGGGAATAGATAATTTTTATGATCGTGCATTTAGCCGTAACCGTGGCTTGATTAGCGAACAGGAACAGCAAATACTAAAAAATACCCGAATAGCGATACCAGGTATGGGCGGTATGGGCGGTGTACATGCCGCTGCATTAGCTCGCACGGGCATTGGCAAATTTACCATTGCTGATTTTGATCAGTTTGAAGTGCATAATATCAATCGCCAACATGGTGCAATGGCAAGTACGGTTGGCCAAGACAAAGCTTTAGTGATGAAAGAAATGATCAAAGATATTAGTCCAGAGGCTGATATTAAGGTTATTAATGAAGCTATAGGCCATGACAATATCGATGAGTTTTTAGCCGGTGTTGATGTCATGATTGACGCGCTAGAGGTCTTCGCAATGGATGCTCGGAGACTTATTTTTAAACGTGCTCGTGAGCTTGGAATTCCGATTATTTCAATTGGCCCTATTGGTTTCAGTACCGTATTATTTGTTTTTTCGCCAACAGGTATGGATTATGATACGTTTTTTGGTCTTGAAGACGGTATGGACACAAATGAAATGGTCTTGCGGTTTATGGCGGGTATAGCGGGCCAAGGACCACACTTAAAATATATGGACGTAAAGGGCATAAATCCTGGCACGGGCGCGGCACCCTCTCTTGGTTTAGCTTGTCAGATTGGTTCAGGCATAGCTGCAACAGAGGTGATGAGCTTGGTGCTTAATAAGCGTAAGCCTAAATTTGTTCCATGGTTTGCTCAATATGATACTTATTCTCAAACATACAAACAACGCTATCGCTGGTGGGGGGCTAAAAACCCACTTCAAAGGTTGCGAATGAAGGTGTTAAAGCGAATGATCCCCGCATTGGCTGACAAGGACTAAAGGCTGAAAGATGTTCCAAAAATTATTATTAACTTGGTTTTTATCAAAATTAAAATTACCGCGTGATGTGCATCGGTATGCTTTTACTAAATTCTCATCTCGTGTGTTATTGAAAACAGCAGACACAACACTAACTTATGGTGAATTGGAAAACAGATCATACCGTCTTGTTGCTGCATGGCAGGCAATGGGATTAGGAAAAGGTGATATCGTTTTTGCTCAGGTACGGGCTGAGAAAGAATTGTTTGAAATTCGCACAGCAGCACTTGAGCTAGGCATTATTCTAACAACGTTTCACGAGGCACACCCTGCTGAATTTATCGTTTATGCTGCCGGTGAAGCCCCTCCGAAATTGTTCATTGTTGACCCTTCTTATGGTGTTGGTACTGCAGAAGTAGTGCGTACAGCGATTGCCGACCTGCCAATCTGGAAAGCCGGTGCTGGTGATGCTTACGAGCAAGAGTTAACCGCTCATCAACCGATACTTACCAAAACGGAGATTTCCCCCGATGATCCGATGGCTTTAGGCTTTACATCAGGCACAACAGGTGTACCAAAAGGTTTAATATCAAGCCATGGATCTGCGATTACTAGTTTGAAAATGATGATAAAAAATCTTGAGCAGGCGCCCGATCGATCTGCAATAAATATTAATTTAACAGCGATACCTTTGGTTGGAGCCGGATCAGGTTTAGTGATGCCGACGATATTAAGTGGTGGTACATTAGTTTTGATGGACGAATATAGTCCTGAACGTCTTATTGCTACAGTG
Source organism: Methylophagaceae bacterium (assembly GCA_048595465.1). Lineage (GTDB taxonomy): Bacteria > Pseudomonadota > Gammaproteobacteria > Nitrosococcales > Methylophagaceae. The sequence continues at coordinate 8,318 of JBJPGE010000003.1, forward strand.
AAGAAATTTTCGGCTACGCGCTTATTTGTTACGCCAAGTCAGTTGATTGATTTGTTAGATATGCCGGAGTTGGTAGATAAAGATTTAGCAACAGTGAATCACATTATTTATGGCACAGCCCCTATGCCTGCAGTTAAACTGGAAGAAGCCATTAAGCGTTTTGGCCCCATATTTCAACAAGGTTATGGTCAAGCTGAAGTTTTGCCGCCGGTCAGCATGTTAAGTAGTGGTGGTCACATGAAAGATGGAAAAATAGCGAGTCGAGCAATTTTGAGTTCATGCGGTAAAGTTGTAGAGGGCGTCAAAGTGAGAATTGTTGATGAAGAAGGCAACGCCATGTCTGCGGGTGAAATGGGAGCTGTTCAGGTTAATACGCCAACACGCTTTAAAACATATCTTAACCCTATGCAAAATGAAGGCGTTATTTTAGATGATGGTTTTTTTGTTACTGGTGACCACGGTTATCTTGATGAAGAAAACTATTTACACATTCTTGATCGTCAACCTGATTTAATTGCAAGCGATGGAGGCATGATTTATCCACGTCTTGTTGAAGAAGAGACGCATGACCACCCTGCCGTTAAAGAATGTTGTTTGGTTGCCGTTCACCAGAAGCCGGTTTTATGTGTTTCATTGCGACAAGCTTTTGAGAATAATCCGAAACAGCTCATTAATGATGAGATTTTAGATTTGTTAAGCTCACGGATGCATCAATGGCAAATGCCAACAAGGATCGAATTTGTTGACGCAATGCCGCGCAGTTTATTAGGTAAAGTATTACGACGTGAAGTGCGAGAAAATCTTAATACTGAGCAGGAAGCATAAAATGGCAACACATCATTCACTCCCCGTCAGCCGAAAGCTAGGTTATGGCTTAGGCGCGATAGCCTATGCTGTGCCAAATCAGATAATGGCCAGCTTCTTTCTGTTTTATGTCACGGTGGTATTACATATTTCACCGATGATCGCGGGGATTATTGTAGCAATATCGGTTATTTGGGACGCCATCACTGATCCTTGGGTCGGACATATTTCAGACCGAACGCAATCAGCCCGTTTTGGCAGGCGTCATCTTTACTTAATGATTGGTGGTTTAGGAACAGCATTAGGTACGGCTTTTTTATGGTCAATTTCGCCTGAGGCAAGTGAGATTTATAAAATAACCATGTTGTTAGTTTTGGTATTATTTACCAAAACTATGCTGACATTTTATGGTGCGCCCTACTTTGCTATTGGCGGAGCCATTAGCAATAATTATGATGAACGATCAAGCATACAAAGTTACCGTGCAACCTTTCATATAATAGGAATGATCATCGCCGTGGCAGGCATGACGGTTATTTTTTTCAGATCAACAGCAGAGTATCCAAAAGGTCAGATGAACCCTGAGGCCTATCCGGCGATGGGTTATACCATTGCTTTGATTACGCTAGTAATTGCATTTATCGCGGTTATGATTTTACCTAAAGATAGAAATCAACCTAGTGGGCAAGAGCTAGAACAAAAAACAAAAGTGTGGCAGCTGGCATACAATAGTTTAAAAAACAGCAATTTTCGGGCGATTATTTTAATGATTTTTATTATTGAAATCGCCTTTCAAGTCTCAATAAGTATCGGGTTTCATGTAAGTACCTATACTTATAATCTAACCGGGCCACAGATTGGTGCGATTGGGATCACCGTTCTTATTTTTTCTATTCTTTCGCAACCATTTTGGGTTTATATAAGTCGACGCTTTGAGAAAAAAACGGCAATTATTATCGGCATGTTTGCCGCGATTCTTGGGTTTGCCGGCTTGCCTATGGCCTATGTCGGCTTAGAATGGTTGCCCCTCAATCAGCCTCAGACGGTATATACCATGATGGGATTTAGTGTGTTATCTGGTATCGGTAACGGCGCATTTATGTCACTGCCTTTTTCTATGGTGGCTGATGTGACTGATCAAGCAGAAGTAAAAACAGGGCAGAGGCAAGAGGGCTTGTATTTTGGCATGTATAATTTTGCATATAAAGCAGGTATTTCTATTAGCGTTTTGATTGGCGGAATCTTATTGGATGTTATTGGCTTTGATTCAACACTGACAGAACAGTCTGTGATAACGACTTATAATCTAGCGATGGTACCGACGTGGATGTTGTTAGCCTTGGCACCATTTATATATTGGACTGCATCTAAATATCAGCTTGATAGGAAGACACATAATGAAATCTTGGCCACCTTAGACGAGCGTAATTTAAACTAACCGCCTGATACCTGAAGGTCTTTTCTGATTTTTAATAATACAAAACCAAGCTCGGCAAAATGTAGTGCAAAGTAAACAAGTACGATGGTGTGTAGGTTTTCGGTTAGAAAACGCTGTTGATAGAATAAACCTAGTAGGGTTAACACGATGCTCCAAACGAGCAATGCTGTGGAGCCAGTGGCAAACACCTTGTAGATCTTAGAGTTTAATACAGTGAAGCATGCGTGCCATGTGATTCTCGCCGTTATAAAAAATGCAATCAAAAAGGGTGAAAGCAGTAATATTGCTATGTGGTTTCGCCCATAAAGGTGATCAAAAATAATGAATGCGGCGATAATAATGTGCAAATAAAGCTGAGAAAAAACAATAGTGCTGATTGATTTGGAATGATCGTTAAGCACTAAAGACATTTGTTTAAAAATAGAAAAGCCAAACGTAAAAAGAAGGCTGCTGCATATAACTGTAATGATGAAAAGTGTGTTGTAGAAACCAGAAAAATTATCTGTAGTGCGAATATATAACAAGCCTGTTATGAACAATACCTGTACAAAGGATAAAGCCAGTAGGATTAGAGGCCGCTGATTCTGGCTCATTACAAACGTATAAAGCCAGTTAAATCTATCGTTGTAATCGTAGCTTGTCCAGCAGCATCCAGCTTGTCTTGTTTGGTGTTGTAACCCCAGTTAGCAAAGAATAATTGCACATCATTTAATTGTGAATCATCAATAACATTAATTAATGTTGGCAAGCGATCTTCAACAAACAAAATAGTTTTCTGCCGATGCTGTACTAACAAATCGGTGAGAATTTGCGGTTTGCTCATCTTACGATCAAGGCCAAAAATGCGATCAGCAGGAAAAGCAATGTTATTAGCTTCCAGGATCTGGCTAACAAAGCGCTCCTGTTTTGTGGTGATGATATAACATTGCTCAGCCTCAATTTGACGGAGCTTATCGGCCACACCCTCAAAGAGAGGGTTCATCTCAACCCATTCTGCTAGATTATGGCTGATCCAGTGATCACGGGTTGTACCAAATTGTTGTTTGAGTATCGTGGTAGAGAGTTTTTCCCGTTTGATGATGATGTTTATTTGGTTGGCAAAATCAGCAAGCAAGAGTGTTGGCGATATTCCTTCATCTAACAAGCGCATGATTAAAATGGATTCATAGCCTGTTTCCATAACGGGGCGAACTTGGCGGAAAAGGTCGATCCTTTCTTGCGGAGGAAGGGAAGGCATATCCTGCCAAATTTGGTGGGCTACTTTCCAGCCAGTGATGCCTGTTTCTACGGCACTATCACAAATAACGCCATCAAAATCTAAGGCGTAGAGCTTGATGTTTGTTTGAGTCACTATAATTGTTGGTATACAAGTTTGCCGTTAAACAAGGTGTGACTAATGCTATGGTTAAATAACCAGCCTGCAAAGGGGCTGTTTTTACCTGCGCTCACAAACTGTTGGGGCTGACATTCATTATGAGCTGCGGGATTGATAATGCAGATGTCTGCCGCGCCACCTATTTTTAGCTGCCCGGCATCAAGATTGAGTATTTGGGCGGGATTGCTCGTAAGGTTGGCAATAGCTTGCTTGAGGGATATTTCGCCATCATCAACCAGCTTCATGGTGAGCGGTAAAAGTGTTTCTAGACCTGAAATGCCGGGCTTTGTTTGAGCAAATGGACCTTGTTTGGCATCGTTATCTAATGGCTGGTGGTTTGAGCAAATAGCACCAATTACACCATCACGTAAGCCCTGTTGAAGCTGATCGCGATCACGGGTGCTACGAAGTGGTGGCATGACATGGCTAAGGCTGTCGTAATTGCCAACATCATGCTCGCTTAAGTGTAAATGATGGGCACTGACATCGGCTGTTACATTGAGTCCACGCTGTTGTGCATCCTGAATCATATCGACGGCTTTAGCGGTAGATAAATTGTGGAAGTGGGCACGAACGCCTGTTTGTTCAATAAGCAATAAATCTCTTGAAACAGCAACGGTTTCAGTGGCTTCAGGGATGCCCCCGAGTCCAAGGCGAGCACTGACCATGCCTTCATGTATGCAGCCTTGAGCTTGTAGCCATGGGTCGGCGGCATTAATGAATAAAGTGAAGTCTAAAGTGGCAGCATATTCCATTGCTCTGCGTAGTACTAAACTGTTTTTTATGGGCGAAAGCCCGTTGCTGATGCCAATGCAGCCCGCCTCTTTTAACGCCATCATTTCACTGAGCAATTCGCCTTCAAGTTTTTGAGTGAGTGCACCAATGGTGTAGACCATGGTTCTGCCCGCTTTTTTGGCTCGATCCTCAATCAGCTCAACGACAGCAGGCGAATCAATAATCGGTGCTGTATTAGGGGGAACGCAGAGCGAAGTGATGCCGCCCTTTGCAGCAGCACGAGTTTCGCTATCAATTGTGGCTGTATGTTCTTGGCCGGGCTCTCTTAATCGTGCACAGAGATCAACTAAGCCAGGGCAAACGATTAAGCCGCTAGCATCAATAATTTCATCGGCATAAAAGTCATCGTTATGTTCTCCGATGGCAACAATTTTCTCATCTTCGATGAAGACATCAAGGTGTGAATCAAGATTGCTGAGAGGATCAATAACGCGTCCATTTGTTATTTGAAGCTTCATGACGATGTGCCCTCTTCTGCTTGAGAGCCTAGCGTCATAGCCATTACGGCCATTCGAATGGCTATTCCGTGAGTGACCTGTTCGAGAATGACAGACTGGGGACCATCAGCCACCGTTGAAGCAATTTCAACGCCGCGATTAATTGGACCGGGGTGCATAACAATGGCATCAGGTTTGGCCAGTTTGAGCTTTTCTTCGGTCAGGCCAAAGCATTGAAAGTATTCACGAGAGCTGGGTAATAAAGCACCTTCCATACGTTCATTTTGCAGGCGAAGGGTGATGATAACATCGACATCGCGCAAACCTTCGTCGATATCATGATAAACATGAACGCCTAAGGTTTGGCAGTCAGATGGGAGTAATGTTTTGGGGCCAATCACTCTAATTTCACCCACGCCTAATGTGGACAGGGCTTGTATTTGCGAACGCGCTACTCGCGAGTGCAAAATATCACCAATAATAGCCACTCGAAGATCCGGGAAGTGCTGTTTATGGCGACGAATCGTGAACATATCTAACATGGCTTGGGTTGGATGTGCGTGACAGCCATCACCAGCATTAATGACGCTTACGTGTGGCGCAACATGCTGGGCTATAAATTCTGCAGCGCCGCTTTGATTGTGGCGAACCACGAACATATCGGTATGCATAGCTTCAAGATTGTGAAGCGTATCTAATAGGCTTTCACCTTTTGATGTGGCCGAGGTGCTGATATTCAGATTCATTACATCTGCAGACAAGCGTTTGGCGGCAAGTTCAAACGTAGTACGGGTGCGGGTACTGTTTTCAAAAAACAGATTCATAATGGTTTTGCCGCGTAGTAAGGGGACTTTTTTGACTTGTCGATGGGTAATGCTGGAGAACTGTTCTGCTCGATCCATGATCTCGGTGAGCAGTGGGCGTTTAAGCCCTTCAATAGTTAGGAAATGACGAAGTTGGCCGCTATCGGTAAGCTGGTTATTGGTCATTAGATCGTAATTCTAGTTGCAAGCCCGAGTCACCATTACTCAATTTTATATGTTGGTCATCAGTCAAATTGATGGATTGGCCTATTATATCAGCTCGGATGGGTAGTTCGCGACCTGAGCGTTCAATGAGCACCGCATAGCTGACACTTGCGGGGCGTCCGTAGTCAAAAATCTCATTGAGTGCGGCGCGCACAGTGCGGCCACTGTGAAGCACATCATCGACTAAAAGTAAGTGTCGATCATCAATACTGAAAGGCAGGTCGGAGGGTGCGACTTGCGGGTGCATGCCTATGCGAGTGAAATCATCGCGGTAATAAGCGATATTTAATGTGCCTAGCGAGCCATCAAAAAAGGCGTCACCCAATAATTCAGAGAGGGCCTTAGCAACCCATACACCGCCAGTATGAATGCCAATGAGTAAGATGTTTTTATCGGCTAACTGATGGCGTATATCATTGGCCATGGAGGTTAATAATGTATCGATACTTGAGATTGAAGTCGTCATTTCGGATGCTCATTTAACCATGATTGAAGAATTAATTGTGCTGAGATGCGATCAACATCATCTCGATTTTTTGCTTGTAGCTTGCTACGAACACCAAGTTGTTCAAGTGCCTCAAACGTACTCAAGCGCTCATCTTGCCATTCTACCGCGATTTGAAATCGGCCATTTAAGCGATTGCCAAACTTTCGGGCTGCGAGGGTCATTTCTTGCTCTGTCCCGTCCATATTAAGGGGAAGACCGACGATAAGCAATTCTGGTTGCCATTCTGTTATTAGTGCTTCAATATCATCCCAGTTGGGAATGCCATCTCGTGCTTTGATTACGGTAAGGGGGCTTGCCGTTTGGGTGAGTTCTTGACCAACAGCAACACCAATATTTTTTAGGCCATAATCAAAGCCAAGTAGTGTTCGCGTCATGCGTGACCTACGGTATCTGACATTAGATTGATATCAATTCCCAATAATTCAGCAGCAGCATGCCAGCATTTATCGCTAGGCGTGTTAAATAAAATATTGTTATTAGCGGTGGTTGTTAGCCAACTGTTTTCAACAATTTCTTGTTCAAGTTGACCGGCAGCCCAGCCAGAATAACCTAAGGCAATTAAACTGTGCGTAGGTGAGCGATCTGTGCCCAGCATTCTAAGAAGATCGGTTGACGCGGAAAGGTAAACGTCACCGGCAATTTGGCTGCTTATTTCGGCATTGCTTGGTGAATCATGAAGAATAATACCTTGATTTTGTTGCATGGGGCCGCCCCGTAAAATGGGTGTCGACGCGGTGCTGGGAATATTGTTCTCGATATTAACTTGTGTTAACAAGTCATCTAACATGATGTCTGCAGGCTGATTGATAACAAGCCCCATTGCTCCTTCATCATCGTGTTCACATAGATAGATAACAGAATGATGAAAATAGGATCCATTTAATGCCGGTGTCGCAATTAAAAAATGACCCTTTAAAGATGTTGCCATTTAATGATGTCCTCGGGAGCCTCTGATTAAGTCTGGTTGAATTTAGGCTGAGATGAAATGGTAACAAACTTCTTCAAAATGAGCTGTAATAGTTGTTCTATTGCGGCGATTTTCGAAGAAGTTTGGGGTGATTTCAGTCAGCATAAAACTATTCAGGGGGCTCCTTTGCTAAAAGAAGCTAAGTCCTACTTGGAACAAACGCTCAACTTCAGGAATGTAGCGTTTATTTATTACAAATAAAATAACATGATCTTCTGCTTGAATGACTGTATTGTGATGGGTAATGATCACTTCATCACCGCGAACAAGGGCACCAATAGTTGTGCCCGGAGGTAGCTCTATTTCATCAATTCGCCTATCGACAACGAGTGAAGATTTTTTATCACCATGTGCAATGGCCTCGAGTGCCTCAGCCGCCCCACGACGTAAAGAGTGAACAGCCACAATATCGCCGCGACGAATGTGTGCAAGCAAACTGCCGATAGTCGCTTGTTGGGGTGACAAGGCAATATCAATATTACTGCTTTCAATTAAATCAACATAGGCTGCCCGGTTGATTAAGGACAGTACTTTTCGTGCGCCCATACGTTTAGCCAACATGGCAGATAAGATATTGGCCTCATCATCATTGGTGAGCGCACAGAATAGGTCGATACTATCAATATCTTCTTCTTGTAGAAGCTCTTCATTAGCAACATCACCATGAAGGACGATAGTGTTAATGAGCTCTTCAGATAGAAAACGCGCGCGTTCTTCATTAGATTCAATCAATTTCACCTGATATTTACCGTCTAACGCTTTGGCAACCCGCATACCAATTTGCCCACCACCGGCAAGCATAATGCGTTTGTAGGGCTTATCTAGCCGACGTAATTCTGCCATCACTGATAATATATCTTTACTGGCAGCAATGAAAAACACTTCGTCATCAGCCTCAATAATAGTGTCAGCTTTGGGAATGATCGGGCTACCGTTTCGGAAAATAGCGGCTACACGTGTTTGTGTTTTGGGAATGTGTTCACGTAACTCGGACAAAGGATTGCCAACTAGCGGGCCACCATGAAACGCTTTAACCGCAACCAACTGCACTTTACCATCAGCAAAATCAAGCACTTGCAGGGCGTTAGGATGTTGAACTAAGCGCTCAATATAATCTGTCACGAGCTGTTCGGGGCTGATTAACATATCGATGGCAAGCGCATCATCATTAAAAAGTTCAGGTTTCAATAGGTATTCATTGCTACGAATACGGGCGATTTTTGTTGGCGTATGATAAAGCGTATGGCAAATTTGGCAGGCAACAATATTGGTTTCATCGTTATTGGTCACGGCAAGGACCAAATCGGCATCTTCAGCTCCTGCCCTGGCTAATACATCAGGGTGTGAGGCATGACCTTGGACGGTACGAATATCATAATGATCTTGCAGCTCTTGAAGTAGTTCGTTGTTTTCATCAACAACGGTAATATCATCATCTTCACGGGCAAGTGTTGCCGCAACAGATGAGCCTACTTGCCCTGCTCCTAGAATAAGAATTTGCATACTTTTATATCCTAAACTTGTTTGGCGTCAATATCTAAAGTGCGCAACTTACGGTAAAGATGCGTGCGTTCCATTCCTGCGAGTTTAGCGGCTTTACCTACGTTACCATCGGTTTGCTTTAACTTGTGAAGCAGGTAAATACGTTCAAATTGTTCTCGAGATTCACGCAAAGGCAAATCATAATTAATCATATTTTCGATGGTTTCAGAGTTTGAAGCAGCTTCTGTTTTCAGGGCTTCTTCAACAGCTTCAACATCAATTTCTTCAGCATCACTTAACACTAATAATCGCTGGATTACATTTTTTAATTCTAATACATTTCCTTGCCAAGGATAATTGCGAAGTCGGTTTTGGGCGGCAACGGTGAAGTGGCGATAAGGAAGCTTGCCTTGAGATGTTTGTTCATCAACAAAGTAATGCACTAAGTCAGGCACATCTTCAATATGATCTCTGAGTGCGGGGACAGAAAGCGTGATGCTATTGATTTGATAAAGCAGGCCTTCAAGAAATTCACCTTGATTGATTGCATTTTCGAGTGAGTGCTGGGTAGCACAAATTAATTGGCAGTTCGCTAATTTTTGGTTATCAATCATGTGTGATAATAGCGCTTGTGCATTAGCGGGCAATAGAGCTATATCATTAATAAAAAGACAGTTATTTTCAGCAAGAGCGGTGAGTTTCGCACTATCTGTTGGAAAACTTTCTGGCGTGAGCTCAATTAAGTTGTTGGCTGAATATGCGCCTAACTGATGTAAGTAGTGAGCAAAACAGTGTTTACCCACGCCGCCTTCACCTAGTAATAATATGGGCATATCATGCTTGGCAACACGCTGAGATTGTTCTCGCAACAAAGCTATTTGTGTACTTTTCCCTACGGGTTCGGCAACGTGTTGCTGTTCAATAATGGTTTGTTTCTCATGTTTTTCTAGCGCTGATTCAATGCTACGCAATAGCTTAGCTATCGACACAGGTTTTTCAATAAAATCAGCGGCGCCTAAGCGGGTGGCCTCAATGGCTGTTTCAATCGTACCGTGACCAGACATCATAATAATGGTGGTGCCGGGATCAAGCTGTTTAAATTCTTTTAGTAGACTAATACCGTCAATATCAGGCATCCAAATATCTAATAAAATAAGGTCAGGTTTTTGAGTAGAAAAAGCAGTGCGTGCCTTGGCACCATTGGCAGCGGAAGTTGCTTGGTAGCCTTCATCATTGAGAATGTCTTTAATGAGATCGCAAATGTCGGGCTCATCATCAACAACTAAAACGGAGAGTGATTTATCATTCATACTCAGGGTGTACCTTTTATCTCTAATTCTAATGGCAAGTGCATTACAATGCGGGCCCCACCAGCATCGTCATTTTCTGCCCACACATGACCATGATGCTCTTCAATTATTTTTTTAACAATAGCTAGGCCTAAGCCCGTCCCTTTCTGCTTGTTGGTCGCATAGGGTTCAAAGATTGAATTGATCTTCTCATCTGGAATTCCAGGGCCATGATCGTGAATAATTATTTCTAAAAGGGATAGCTCATCTTGCATAAGGGTACGATAACTTAAAACGATATCAACTTGCAGCTTGGCATCCTCACTAGCCTCGATAGCATTTTTAAGTAGGTTATGTAAGACTTGCCTAAAACGGTTAGTATCAAGGTTCAATGCTATATTTTTAGGGCTATTAAGTAAGGTAAATTGATGTTGGGGATTGCTTTGATAAAGTGTAAGCACATCACGAATCAACTCGCCAATATCCTGTCGGATTAAGGTGAGCCCAGGGTTACGCGCGTAATCAGAGAAATCATTCACCATGCCTTTCATTGCTTCGACTTGTTGGACAATAGTGCTTGTCAGTTTGGTGAGTGTTTCAGACTGATCTGCCGGTAATAGCGGTAGGTATTTATGTTGCAAACGCTCGGCAGATAACTGGATGGGGGTCAATGGGTTTTTAATTTCATGGGCGAGTCGCTTTGCAACTTCACCCCATGCTGCATTCCGTTGCGCTTGTAAAAGTGCCGTAACATCATCAAACACAATTACATAACCCGTATTATCCGGTAGTGGCGTGCCGTTACACATTAAGGTTTGCATGCCTTTTTGTTGTTGTACTTCAATTTGTTGTTGCCAGCTTTCTTGTAAGGTGAAGTGTTGCTCTATGACTAAAATAAGCGGACTCAATTTAGAGTGATGGGCGCTTAAATTACTCACCATTCCCTCAATACGTTGCTGTAAATCAACGCCTAGAATTCTGCTGCTGGCGATATTTGCTGTACGCAAATAATGTCGGCTATCAATGGTGATTACACCACTCGATAAACTGCCAAGAACGGTAGCAAGGTGATTTGTTTGTTGTTCTAGTTTACGGTGACTGTTTTGATTGGAATTACGGGCATGGGTGAGGCGCTGTGTCATTTGGTTAAACGAGCGCACTAAAAATCCAACTTCATCATGGCCTTGAGCGGTTAACTGCATATTGAAATTACCTGCAGCGACAGCTTGAGTACCGGCGGCAAGTGCCTGTAAAGGTTCTACAATACGACGTGAAATCCAAATGGCAAACCAAATTGAGGCAAGAGTGGTCAGTAATACGATTAGGCTGAGGGTTAGGGTGAAGATGGTGATTAATGGCTTACGTAAATAATTCAGTTCTTTATAATCAGCATAAGCCTCATGAACCGTTTTTCCTAACGCACTTAAACGCTTATTAACAGGGAAGATAACTTGCAGAAACCGCTCTTGTTGATTGGGTAACTTCTTCGGCAAAAGTACTGCTGCACGCAATTGAAAACCATTATTGTCACTGGGGTCAAGACTGATGTAGTCCTCTTTTTGTTTGACCTGATTAAAGATGGTTTCACTCGGTCGGTTTGGGAGAATGATGGAATCATTTTCAATACTAGAGATAACTAATTGGCCATCTAGGCTCCAAATACTGACTTCCATTGCACCACTGAGTTTTGTTAATTCGTGGACATTATGATTAAGATCTTTTTCTGGCAGATCGCTTAATACGCCAGACATCATACGTGTTTGCCTAAGCATTGTTCGCATTCGAATACCAAGAGATGAACGACTTAATTCCAAGGCGTCATCTAGGGCTTGCTCAATTTCAACATCAAACCAGCTATTGATGCCACGGTGTAAAAAGTGGATGGAGAAGCTATACACGATGGTTGTTGAGATGATGATGAGTAAAGCAAACAGGCTAACCAAACGAACCGTCAGTCGGGAGCCTTCAACTTGATTTTTGTAATCACGATAAAGTTTATAAACACTACGGCCTAGTAGCGCGAGTAGCAGCAGGGTAATGACAATTGCCAAGCCAAAAATGACAAGGAATAGGTCGTTGAGTCGCGAACTATCTTGGGTAGCAATGCTGAGAAAATAAGCCAAAGCGACCAATAATACAGCCAAGTATAAATAAGGTGCAGCACCTGAGCTAAGGCGTTTTGCTAGGCTTAATCCCATTGTGCGTTTACCCACGGGCTAGCGAGCTGCCATTTTTTAGAAAGAAGTGCGCCTGGGCGCATGGGAGTGGGTAGGGCGTAGAGATCCAATTCACTGCGAACTTGCAGTGACAAGTTGCTTGTTTCAATCAGATGTTCAGGAGGCAGGGTAAGCGTATAAATGTTACCGAGCGCCTGTAATGCATCATTTAGATAGGGGTAAGTATTTTGATTCTGTGTACCCAAGTCTCGAACTATATATTGTTGTGAGAGCGCATGATAACGAATCTCATAGCGAATTTCAGTGAGCCATGGAGTTTGCTCCCAGATCCAATATTTTCCGAGTAGCGGTGTTTGTCGGATAAGCTTGATTTGCTGAGAGAATACGATGGGGACACTGTTTGCTATTGCTTCTTTAACACGCACATTAAGCGGATAATTAATGCGTGCATTAAGCACATAACCATTGCCGATTTTGGTAACACGCGCATAGTCTACGCTAAAGGTTTCAGCATGGATGGGTATGCTGATAATAAGCAATAAAAACAGTCTAGCGATGCTGGATGCAGGCATAATAAAAACCATCTAAGTTGTCGTCACCAGGTAAGCGTTGATAGCCAAATTCTCGTCGTGTTGCTGGCGCTTTAGGAGGCTCACATTCTTGCGCTTCAGGGTGCTGAGCTAAAAAATGAGCTATTTGTTGTTCATTTTCTTCTTTTAGTGCTGAGCAGGTAGTGTAGACCAATAAGCCACCTTGCTTCAATAGTGGCCATAAATTATCCAAAAGACGTTTTTGTTGTATAGCTAATGCAGCAATGTCATCAGGTCTTCGCAACAGTTTAATGTCTGGGTTTCGACGAATAACGCCTGTGCCTGAACATGGCGCATCAATTAAAATTCTATCAAAGTGTTTACCGTCCCACCATGATGCGGTTTCTGCGGCATCAGCCGCGATAAGCTTAGCGTTGAGTGTTAAGCGGTCCATGTTTTGTTCAATACTGTTCAGGCGGGAAGGAGCAATATCAAGCGCGACGACTTGGTTGTCAGGGTTATGCTCAAGAATGTGCCCTGTTTTTCCGCCTGGAGCGGCACACGCATCAAGGACCCGTAAATTAGGTTTTAAGTCTAATATGCCAGCAACGAGCTGAGCGGCACCATCCTGCACCGACACTTTGCCGGTTGAAAACTCAGGTAATACATACACATCACAAGGTGACTCTAGCAGTACGCCGTCGGGACACGGCTCTATGCCGCAGGCATTAATATCTGCTTCAGCAAGCTGGGTGAGGTAGTTATCACGAGTGCTTTGCAGTTGATTCACTCGCAACATCATGGGGGGCTGCTGATTATTGGCTGTTAAGATAGCTTGCCATTGTTCAGGCCAATCATGCTTATAGCGATCTATTAGCCAACTAGGGTGGGCATAATTAGCTGCTTCATTTGTTTTTAATGAAGCGTCGATCTCTTCTTGTTTACGTTGGTAATTGCGTAAACTGGCATTGATTAGGCCGGTAGCCCATGGTTTGCCAAGTATTTTGCAGGCATTAACGGTTTCAGAAAGTGCCGCATGGGCCGGTGTGCGCATACTCCGCAATTGGTATAAGCCACATAGTAATAAGGCTGCGATATCACCATCTTTAGCCCGCAAAGGTTTATTGAGTAATTGCTGGCTAATCACATCTAGCTGTGAATGCCAGCGAATAACGCCATAGCAGAGTTGCTGGCATAAGCTTCGTTCATTTTCAGGGAGCTCCGTTAATGCCTGTGCTAAGACGGCATTTAAGGCATGCTTTTTATGAACAACCTCAGCAATAACGCGAGCGGCCACTGAGCGTGCGGTGGACTTTTTTGCTTTAGCCATCAACCCAGTTCTTCGCCAATTATTGGAGCGTTAGCATTTAAAAAATCAGCGACAGGCATGGCTTTCTTGCCAGGAATTTGAACATGTTGTAAGCGAATTATTCCATCACCGGTAGCCACATCAATACCTTCACGATTCACTGCAATTATTTCGCCTGCTCGTGCTTTACTGATTCCTTCTAACGTTATTGCTTTCCAAATTCGGAAGACTTTATCTTGCCAGAGTGTTTGTGCGACGGGCCAAGGATTGAACGCATTGATCTGGCGATTAATTTGACTAGCCGTTTGCTGCCAATCAATGTTAGCTTCTTGTTTCTGCAGTTTTGAGGCGTAACAACTCAAACTATCATTTTGGCTTTCTGCAGATTGTTGCAATTCAACAATATCGGGTAGCGTAGTTAAGAGTGTTTGCGCGCCAAGCTGCGCCAATCGATCGTGCAAAACTTGAGCGGTGTCATCAACATGGATTGGACATTCTGCTCGCGCTAGAACGGGGCCCGTATCTAAGCCCGCCTCCATTTGCATAATGCACACGCCGGTTTGGGAGTCACCAGCAAGAATAGCGCGTTGAATAGGAGCAGCACCGCGCCAGCGAGGAAGTAATGATGCGTGAATATTGATGCAGCCTAACGTGGGCATATCGAGCACACTTTGCGGCAACAATAAACCATAGGCAACAACAATCATTAGATCGGCACCATAGCTTGCCAGCATTTGTTTTGCTTCGGCCTCTTTAAAATTCAGCGGCTGTTCAATTGTAATATTATTTTCTAGAGCAAGCTGTTTAACAGGGCTTGCCGTTAATTTTCGGCCTCTGCCGGAAGGACGATCGGGCTGTGTATAAACAGCGCAAATATCATGCTCTGTTGTTAATAGCGTTTTGAGTGTTTCAGCAGCAAACTCAGGCGTGCCAGCAAAGATAATTCGCATAAGTAATAGGCTATGTATTTTGTTTAGCTTGTTTTTCTAAACGTTTCTTGATCCGCTGGCGTTTTAAATTGCTGATGTAATCAACAAAAAGCTTGCCATCCAAATGGTCGATTTCATGCTGAATGCAGGTTGCTAACAATTCATCAGTATCTAATTCAAATTTTTTGCCGTGCTGATCTAGCGCTTTGACACGGACCGTATCAGCACGCGTAACAAGTTCATAGGCTTCAGGCACGGATAAACAGCCTTCCTCATGCTCACGTTCGCCTTCTTTATTGATAATCTCAGGGTTAATAAAAATAAGCGGTGCGGATTTGTCTTCAGAAATATCAATCACAACAATACGCTGCTGTACGTTCACTTGAATTGCGGCCAAACCCACGCCAGGAGCGGCATACATCGTTTCGAGCATGTCTTCTGCCAGCTGGCGAGTTTGACCTGTCACAGTTGAAACAGGCAGCGCCTTTTTGCGTAAGCGAGGATCAGGGAAACGAAGAATATCAAGTAAAGCCATGAAATTAGGGTTATCTCAAAAAGTTAATAGATACTATTGTAATACGCTTAGCAGGCTTTGTATAACCTACGATGCATAGCTATGGTTGCGCTGGTGGACATTTATTTGAATAAAGAAGCATTATTTCTTGCTAAAGGGGCAAAGGATAAGATTTAGCCATTATTTTGTGTGGAAAACGGCAACATTCCATGACTCGAAGAAGAGGTAGAGCTATTTGTTTAGGGCGTTTTCAGTTGTTTTACATTGGATGTTACAACTTAAAGTGATAGGTTATGAATAAGCGATGACATCATAATATAAATGAGTTTTACGTGACATGTTGCCGGTTTTTATCTAAAAAGTTGCTATAAGGCTTGATTAGCGTTTACGCTTGTACCAGACTACACTCATATTCATGCCTGCTGCTCGATTTGAATTGTAAGGTGATTTTAAAAGTTGTCCATGAGGATATTTTAATGATTCGACGTATCAATTTTAGTATATTGTTTTTTTTCTTTGGTTTTGCGCTTGCTGTTCAAGCGGTAGAGCTGAATGAAAATCACCCACAAAGTTATACGGTTGTGAAAGGTGACACGTTATGGGATATATCAGGGACGTTTCTTAAATACCCTTGGCACTGGCCTGAAATATGGAGTGTTAACCCACAAATTGAAAATCCACATTTAATATATCCGGGCGATCTTCTTTGGTTGGCAGATTGTGATGGCAAGCCTTGCCTCAAACTGACGCGGGGATCAAGAAACGGTAAGTTATCACCAGAAATGCGTGAAATAGAATTTGATGCGGCAATTACAACTATTCCTTTATCAGCGATTGGTCCTTTCCTTTCGCGTCCACGCGTTGTGGGGGATGAAGTATTAGATTCTGCACCGTACGTTGTTGCGGGTTCAGAAGAGCGTTTAATTTCAGGAGCGGGCGATCAAGTTTATGCACGTGGAGTAGATGCGGAGAATGGAAAACATTATAATATTTTCCGTGAAGGCCCTGTTTATAAAGATCCAGAAACAGAAGAAATTTTGGGTTTTGAAGCTATTTATCTTGCAGATGCTTGGATTAAGAAAATGGGTGATCCTGCTACGGTAGATTTACGCACAACATCGCGAGAAGTCATGATTGGTGATCGTTTATTAGAAATAGATGATACAAACTTTGATTTGAACTTTATTCCTCGCCAGCCAACCCATGAAGTCGACGGTATTATTCTTTCGGTTTTTGATGGCGTTTCACAAGTAGGTCAGTATCAGGTAGTCGTATTAAACCGAGGTGAGCGCGACAACCTTGAAGTGGGTCACGTAGTTTCTATTTGGCAAACAGGTGATACGGTGAGAGATATTATACTTTCAGGCGTGCAGGAAGAAGACTTTTTTAATCTCAAAAACAGAGAGCATAAAAATGAAGTCGTTACTCTTCCAGATGAAAATGCGGGTGTAGCAATGATATTTAAGACCTATGAAAAAGTGAGCTATGCCATCGTAATGAAAGCAACACGCGCAATTCATATTGGCGACAAAATAAGTGATATAGAATAAACATTTCCTAAAAGGATTGGGTTTTAGTCTGAAAAGGTTTTCTGATAAACAACGATCACTAGCATGTTGGTTGGCCTTGCACCATACACCGGGTGTGGGCCCCGCGACCTTTGCTCGATTATTGGCACAATATAGTGATCCAGAAGCGGTGTTTGCAGCACCCCATCAGGCTGAGAATATTTCAGAACGCTCCCGAGCCGCCCTTGCTAAGCCGGATTGGGATAGAGCAGAAAAAGAGCTAGCATGGTTTGATGAACCGAACCGGCACATTGTTACATTACATGATTCTCGTTATCCGGCGTTACTTAAGCAAATAGCCGATCCCCCTAGTTTATTATTTGTTCAAGGCGATGTTTCGCTGATCTCTCAATGGCAAATCGCTGTAGTAGGCAGTCGTAACCCCTCTGCTTCAGGGCGAGATACCGCCTATGAGTTTGCCCGCTATATTGCACAAGGTGACGTTGCCATTACCAGTGGTTTAGCGATGGGAATTGATGCAGCAGCGCATCAGGGCGCTTTAGCTGCGGGCAAAACAGTTGCCGTTATAGGTACAGGGTTAGACAGTGTTTATCCTGCAAAAAATCGAACATTAGCAGATGACATCATCTTAAAGGGTGCCATAGTTTCTGAATTTGCATTAGGGACCTTGCCCCGGGCTGAAAATTTTCCTAGGCGCAATCGCATTATTAGTGGACTTTCGTTAGGAACGCTTGTCGTAGAGGCTGCAATTCGCAGTGGCTCTCTTATTACGGCCCGAATGGCTTTGGAGCAAGGGCGAGAAGTTTTTGCAATCCCTGGTTCAATTCATAATCCGCTTGCTCGAGGTTGTCATCGATTAATCCGTGAGGGCGCTAAATTAGTTGAAACAGCCCAAGATATATTGGAAGAGTTAGGAGCGCTGGCTGGGGCACAACGTTTGGCAGAAGTAGAGCAAACGGAGACAGGGACAATACCCACTAATGATGATGCTGATTACCATCTCTTGTTTGAGCATCTAGGTTATGACCCTATCGAAATAGATTCCATAATACAAAAAAGTGGATTGACGGCAGAAGCGGTTTCCTCCATGCTATTACTATTAGAATTGCAAGGTCAGGTAGAATCATTACCTGGAGGGCGTTATGCCCGCATCGGTACATGAAGGAACAAAATGAAAGAAAATGTATTCGACGTATTATTGTATCTGTTTGAAAACTACATCGATAATGATGAAGCAGATAAACCGGATCAAGATACGTTAGAAACAGAATTAGAGCGCGTGGGGTTTCCAGAAAGTGAGATCCATAAAGCGTTTGAATGGCTAGAAAGTATGACAGTGGTAGGGCAAAAGTCTGAAGCTGTTAATACGGAAGAGCCAGAACTAACAATGCGCCACTATACGCTGCAGGAACAAGAACGGTTAACAGTTGAATGCCGTGGATATATGTTGTTTTTGGAGCAAATAGGGGTGTTAGATGCCGGTACCCGTGAAATAGTGATCGAACGATTATTAGCGCTAAATGCAGACGAAATCGATTTGGATCAAATGAAATGGGTCGTGTTGATGGTATTATTTTTTCAGCCCGATCGCGATGTAGCTTATGCATGGATGGAAGATTTAGTATTTGAAGATATGGAAGCTGTTATTCACTAAAAGGTAGGTTTACATTAAGTAGATCTTGCTCCGCCAGTTAGATTCGGTAAGGAATATATGGAAAATAAATTAGTCATTGTAGAATCTCCTGCAAAGTCAAAAACAATCAAAAAATATCTTGGAAAAGGCACGGAAGTGCTGGCCTCCTACGGCCATGTTCGCGATTTACTGCCTAAAGAAGGAGCGGTTGATCCTAGCAATGATTTTGCAATGAAATATCAAGTGATTGATCGCAACAGCAAGCATGTTGATGCGATTGCAAAAGCAATGAAAAAAGCTGATGTTTTATATCTCGCAACGGATCCAGATCGCGAGGGAGAAGCGATTTCTTGGCACCTTTTTGAATTATTAAAAAAGCGTGGTGCACTTAAAAATAAAAAGGTACATCGTGTTGTCTTTCATGAAATCACGAAACAAGCGGTGAACGATGCGGTGGCGAACCCACGTGAATTATCCATGGATATGGTTAATGCACAGCAGGCTCGACGAGCACTGGATTATCTTGTTGGGTTCACGCTATCCCCGCTGCTTTGGAAAAAAGTGCGACGAGGCTTATCTGCAGGACGAGTACAAAGCCCTGCGCTACGAATGATTGTTGAGCGTGAACTTGAAATTGAAGCCTTTATTCCACAGGAATACTGGACGATTGAAGCTGATGCGGCCATTAAGAAGCAAGCATTTGAAGCGAAACTGACGCACTTTAAAGGTGACAAGCTTTCACAGTTTACGGTTAATAATGACAAGCAATCTGCAGAAGTTGTTGAAGCTTTAAATAAAGCTGCGGAAGGTAAACTGCTTGTAACTAAAGTTGATAAAAAACAACGCAAGAGAAATCCTGCGGCACCTTTCACAACCTCTACATTACAGCAAGAAGCCTCACGTAAATTAGGCTTTGGCGCACAGCGCACAATGAGTGTTGCTCAACAGTTATATGAAGGTACAGACACAGGTGAAGGAGCGGTAGGTTTGATTACCTACATGCGTACTGACTCAGTAACACTGGCAGGAGAAGCGGTTGAAGAAATTCGAGGCTTTATTGCTGAAAAATATGGAGAGGGCTCTGTACCGTCTAAACCACAGGTATACAAAACCAAATCAAAAAATGCTCAAGAAGCGCATGAAGCGGTGCGAACGACTTCGATTTTACGTACACCTGAATTATTAAAAGCCTATTTATCTGCAGATCAATTGAAGCTTTACACCCTTATATGGCAACGAACCATTGCCAGTCAAATGATCCATGCGACTATGAATACGGTTGCGGTTGATTTAGGTTGCGGCGCAGGCAATACTTTTCGAGCCAATGGCTCAACAGTAGTGAATCCTGGTTTTATGAGCGTGTATCTTGAAGGCAAAGATGACGCTGCGAAATCAGATAAAGACGAACGCTTACTACCCCCAATGGAAGTAGGCGATATCGTGGATCTTAAAGCCATTCGTCCGGAACAGCATTTCACTGAGCCACCACCGCGCTTTAGTGAAGCGAGTTTGGTTCGCGCTTTAGAAGATCGCGATATTGGGCGACCATCAACTTATGCCAGTATTATTTCTACATTATTGCAACGTGAATATGTTGAACTAGAGAAAAAACGCTTTCATCCCACAGACGTCGGGCGTGTAGTCGGTAAATTTTTAGCCAAGCACTTTGCTAAATATGTTGATTATGATTTCACTGCCAAACTTGAAGACGATCTCGATGATATTGCACGTGGCGAAAAAGAATGGGTGCCTTTACTTCGTGATTTCTGGGGTCCCTTTAAAGAGCAGGTCGAAACCAAAGATAAAGAAGTGCAACGTAGCGATGTAACGCAAGAAGATATAGGTGAAGACTGTCCAAAATGTGGCAAACCATTATCAAGTCGATTAGGGCGTAGCGGTCGTTTCATTGGATGTACGGCTTATCCTGAATGTGATTACACACGCAATGTTGATGGTGAGGAAACGACGGCTAGCGAACCAGAAGTAGTTGCTGATCGTAAGTGTCCAAAATGTGAATCAGATTTATGGGTGCGCACAGGTAAATACGGTAAATTTATTGGTTGTAGTAGTTATCCAAAATGTAAGCATATTGAATCATTAGAGCAGCCAACTAATACGGGTGTTACTTGTCCTCAGTGTAATAAGGGTGAGATCTTAGTTCGCAAATCGCGCCGTGGAAAAATCTTCTATTCCTGTTCTGATTATCCAGATTGTGATTACGCATTGTGGAATGAACCCGTAAAAGAAGAATGCCCAGATTGTAAATGGCCCATTCTGACGATTAAGACGACCAAAAGTCGTGGAACAGAAAAAGTTTGCCCACAAAAAGAATGCGGTTTTTCTGAAAAGGTTGAATCATAAGAATAAATTGAACCGTGAGACCTATTAATTAAGGAGTTGTAAAATGCGTAAATTAATTGCTTTTATTTCGTTTGTATTTTTATCTTTTTCGGTGTCTGCGCTTGAGATGGGTGGTATTGAGATACCTGATACCATTCAAGCTGATGGCCAGGAACTATTACTTAATGGTGCGGGTATCCGGAGCAAGTTCGTATTTGATCTTTATGTGGCGGGGCTATATTTAGGCGCTAAAGAAAGTGATGCAGAAACAATAATTGCTTCAACTGAGCCTATGGCATTACGGCTTCATATTATTTCATCTAAAATCACTTCAAAAAAGATGACAAATGCAACACGCTCAGGTTTTAAAAAATCAACAGGTGGCAAGGTTGAGCCCATTTCATCTGAAATAGAGCAATTTCTAGAAGCCTTTAGTGACAAAATTGAAGTCGGAGATATCTTTGAATTTGTTGCAACCGAGAAAGGTGTGGCGATTTCAAAAAATAACGTACAACAGCAAATAATTTCATCACAAGAATTCAAACAAGCATTGTTTGGGATCTGGCTATCCGATAAACCTGTAAAGGCAAAACTGAAGAAAAGCTTATTGGGCGGCTAACCTATAAAGCCTAAAATTATTTCTTTGCTTTAAGAATAGCTTTAATCGTTATTTTATCTTGCTTAAGTGAGGCCAAGGCCCCTTTTTCCAATTCGACGTTTTCATCTAACAACGAGTTTTTGAGATCCACACCAATATAGATTAAATTTTCGTAGGCCAAAAAGAGTGGTTTAGCGTTACTAGCGTTGATATAGGCCTTATTTTGTTGGTATACGGATTGATAGAATTTTTTTTCTTTTATGTAGGCTGGCGTCCATGTGCCATTTCTATATTGGGTAAATCCATAACTATCACCTGACTGTTTGTGCGCTTTAAAAGCAGCGATTAGTTTATTAGCGGTGCTGTAGTAATTCTTACCAAGAGATAATGAAAAAGCATGGATATTGCTATCATCTAACTCGGGGATTTCAGCCTTTTCAGGGCCGGGTTTTTGGCCGCAAGCAACAAGAATAATACTTAAACCAATCCATAGAAATATAGACTTTAATGAATAAAAAGTGGGGTGGGCCATGCGATTCTCTCAATTGATGATTACACTATTATTAACGGTATAAGTATCAGAATCTTTATTTAATTTGCATGCCTAAGCAGTATTTTGTCCAGCTGATTAGCGAAAGCTTGACGGTCACTTTGATTCAATGCTGGCGGGCCACCAGTATTAACACCACTGGAACGGAGAGAGTCCATAAGATCCCGCATGCTTAAGCGGGCTTTAATATTTTCAACGGTATAAAGCTCGCCCCTAGGGTTAAGCGCTTGCCCGCCTTTTTCAATCACTTCTGCAGCAAGTGGAATGTCGCCCGTAATAACCAAGTCATCATTATTTAGTCGAGACACAATTTCATTATCAGCAACATCAAAACCGTGGGTAACCTGCATAAAGCTTATATAAGGTGACGGCGGCACACGCAGAGGATGGTTGGCCACCAATGTGGTATTGATTTTAGTGCGGGTAGCAGCGCGAAATAAAATTTCTTTAATTACTGATGGACATGCATCAGCATCAACCCATATTTTCATATCAACTTCTTTGTTTACAAACTATTTTTTAATTTAGATTAAATGATAACAGAAAGCCCCGCTTATCTTTGAACTTGATACAGATCACTTTCACTTTGAGAATTATGTACATTTACTAGAAACCATGATATTTATTGTCGTTTCATTTACTATAAATTTTAGGATCTACTTTTGGAACACGCATATTATTTTAAACGCAATACAGTTTATAAGGTTAACGGAGATGAGATTTCCGTAGTGGATGTAAAAGATAATAATTCGCTTACTACCCTTGATCCTTGGATGGCGAGAATAGTATTATTGGCGGATGGTCAACATACGATCGATCAATTAATTCAGCATATGATGACTCAATACCCTGACGGCGCACCTAGCAATTTGATTGAGACGATAGAGTCTGTTATTACGCGATTAACAGAAAATGAGGTTATTGAGTTCACCATGCGTCCCTCGCTGCTGCCATATTATTTGCGTCTACCAATAGATGAGCAGGATCCAAAACAGGCGACCGAGATGATGATCCGTGATGGTTTTATTTCACAGGCTTAACCGCACATTACGGAGATAAAAGCATGGGTTCTGATACAGCTAAACTAACTTGGTTAAAAGAATTATATCCAGGCTATTTTAGTTTAACTATGGCAAGCGGGATCATTGCTGTGGCATTGAATATGCTTGAAATGCCAATCTTATCAGATACGTTTTATGCCATCACCTTGATTTCATGGTTGGCAGTATTAGGCTTATATACTTGGCGCCTTGCATTTTCCCCAAAAACAGTCTGGTCTGAACTAACAAATCCTTCAACCACTTTTATATTTTTTACCTTTGTCGTCGCAACAGATGTTGTAGGTATTCTATTTTATTTGCACGGGTTAAATCTTCTTGCATTATCATGTTGGATCTTGGCATTTATAAGCTGGGCATCATTGCTTCATGTTAGCTTTAGTATCCTGACTATTCACCGTGCGGAGCGAAATGTAAATGTCGTTCATGGTGGCTGGCTGCTCTGCATTGTGGGGACGCAATCATTAGTGCTATTGGGTGTAATCGTCGTCGACCAAGTCGGATCATACGCTGAATATATGATGATGGGGCTCTATATGTTGTGGGGAATTGGCTTAATCCTTTATGGCATTTTCGTTACATTGTTTTGTTATAGAATTTTCTTTTTAGAGATGAATGATGAAGATTACACACCGCTCATGTGGGTCATTATGGGCGCTGCCGCAATAAGTGCTAATGCTGGTAGCTCTTTAGCCATATCCGACCCCATTCTACCCCTCTTAGCTTCGTTACACCCTATTATTGATGCGGTATCGCTTCTTTGTTGGACTTGGGCCACATGGTGGATTCCGCTATTGGTGGTTATTGGATATTGGAAACATTTTATTCGCCATATTCCATTGCGCTATAACCCGATGCAGTGGAATATTGTCTTTCCTCTTGGCATGTATTCTGTGGCTAGTTTTCGGCTAACACTGGCAGCCGAATTTGAACCTATGTACTGGGTTTCATACGCTTCGATGTGGGCAGCACTTATTGTGTGGGCTACAGTAATGATTAGCCTATTGCGTTATTTGATGCATTTTCAAGAAGCAGAAAAAATACAGTTTTGAGTAACTAATCATCTAATGACGAAGTTTATGGCAACGCAGCGGTTGCTTTACGCAATTTAAATAAACCAATAGTAAAAAGCAGCAATGCAAACCAAATTAAAGCAAACGTGATTAGTCTTTCAGGTGGATAGGGCTCTTTAAGCACGAACACACCGATTAAAAACTGCATACTTGGATTAATATACATAATGAAGCCCACCACCGATAAATCAATTCGGCTTGTTGCCATAGCAAACAACACTAAAGGCAAGGCGGAAAGAAAACCG
The DNA here is from genome assembly GCA_048595465.1 of Methylophagaceae bacterium. Lineage (GTDB taxonomy): Bacteria > Pseudomonadota > Gammaproteobacteria > Nitrosococcales > Methylophagaceae. The sequence goes on from JBJPGE010000003.1 coordinate 32,926, forward strand.
ACACCGATCAAAAGCAGTGTTATTGTTTGATCGCTACCAAAACTGAGTAAATTTGATGCCTGTGAAGCTTGCCAGCCAATCCAAATCAATGCAAAGGGGAGCAACCACATTGTTTCAATCGTCATACCGCTAATGCCGTCTATCGAGCAATATTTACGAACCACACCATACAAAGCAAAGGCAAAAGCTAAAATAATACTCACCCACGGTAATTGACCAATACTGACAAACTCCCAGAGAATAGCAATCGCAGCAATTATGCCTGCCCAGATCTGTAGCGGATGTAAGCTTTCTTTAAAGAATAGTCTAGCTAAAATCAAACTAACAACAGGTGAAATAAAATAACCTAGGCTAGTTTCAATAACACGATGTTGACCCACAGCCCAAATATAAACCAACCAATTAATGCTGATTAAGAGTGCCGATAAACCTAACCAACTTATGAGTTTTACATCTTTGATGGCGGAAAATAACTTTCTGCCATAACCAAGTAAAAAGCCAATTGATAATGTGGCGACTAGAGACCAAATAATGCGTTGAGCTAGAACCTCAACTGAAGACACGGAGTTCAAATAGTTAAAGTAAAGCGGGAAGAACCCCCAAATAGTGTAAGCGGCAATGGCTAAAATAAGCCCTTTCGATTGTTGCTGCATTTGTGGTGGCCTGATTTGAACGCAAAACACCCACACGATTAAACACGTAACACATTGATTTAAAAGGAAGGTGAATGGAGGCTGCGGTCGGAATCGAACCGGCGTTTACGGAGTTGCAGTCCGCTGCATAACCACTCTGCCACGCAGCCTTTGTACATTTCTTACTGTGGTTTATTCACTATGGGGATCGAACCTAAGACAGCTGTATGAAAGCCATTGTAAGCACGCTTAGTGGAGCGCTATGATACCAGTAAGCAGTAGAATTGCAATAGAATAATTTTTGCTTGTCACGTTGAGAGGTCAGAAGTGAGTTACTTGCATAATGAAATAAAAATGGATTCCGGCTCTTGATCTTGTGTCATGATTTGTTGGTGTCGTGTATATGATTCATTACATTATGCACAATATAATCACAATGATGGCCGGCAAATTCATAGATTTTCATTCGCACGTCATCAAGGTAGCTTTGGATCTGCGTGCGAAGTAAGCGTTTTGCTCTGAAATAACGTGTTTTCACTGTTTCTTCTTTGATATCTAGAATTTCTGCTGTTTCTTTAACGCTCAACTGTTCAATAGAACGCAATACAAAAACCGTTCGAAATATTTCTGGTAACTCATCAAGATGGCGATGGATTAAGTCTTGCAATTGTTTGTTTTCTAGAGAGGTGTCAGGCGAGCCTATTTTGTGATGAGTGTTTAAGTCTGCCATATTCCCCTCCAATAATTGCAACGTATTCTCTTCCATAGGGATTTCTTTTTTATACTTACGCAAGTACATAAGAGATTCATTTCGAGTAATGCTAGCTATCCAAGAGAAAAAATTTGTTGTTCCTTGGAAATCATCTAGTTTGTTATATGCCTTAATGTGGGCTTCTTGTACAATATCTTTTGCTGCATCATCATCGGTTACCATGCTTCGTGCAATGCGAAACATTCGTTGGTTGTAACGTCTAATAATACTGCCATAAGCATCAATATCACCTGCTTTAATATTTTGAATAATATCGATATCTGAAATATCAGCAGAAGGTGTAATAATGGTTTGGACATAGGCTGTTTGAGCCGTTGTAAGGGATGTCTGCAACATGATTTTATCCTATTTTCTTTCATCTAATTTAAGAGGAGCCGCCAATACAGGAAGCTCCACAATTTAATTCAGAGAAGAGATAATTATTTGTCCTTTCATTGATGGGTGAAAGCCACATTCATAACGCATCGAGCTTTGCACTATAAAAGTAAATTCTTCACCTGAAGCTAACTCAGGAGAGATGAGCTCTTGGCTGTCACTAATGGTAATGTTGTGAGGAACAATATCCTTATTTATCCAAACTACAATATCACCTTCAGATAGATTAAGTATTTTAGGAACAAATTCAAAACCTGATATTTCAACTATATGTCGAGCCACCTCCCGAGGTGGCTCGCTAGATATAGCATTACTTGTCAGAATATAGAATGAAATACACGCAGTTGTCCACAATAGTATAGCTCGTACCTTGTTTTGTGGAATAGTAACGGATTTCATTAGATCTCACTCTGGATCATTTTACAATGCATTAGATGAGCTTTAAATGCAGGGAGAACAGACACTAACGTCGCTTTTAACTCTTCATTTTGGGCCGCAGGAATAAGTTGATTCTCAATTACGCCAATAACAGCCTCATGATATGCAACCTCGTGGTCGATATAACTTTTGTCAAAGGCCTTTCCTGACAATGTTCTCAGCTTAGCCTCATGGTCGCGTGATTGTTCAGACAGGGCGGCGACAAGATCATTGTTTACAGGTGTAACCCCAAGCCTTGTGACCAGTTCTACAGCTGAGTTTAAGACGGCGGTATGATCTGCGATCATCCGCTCAGCAAACTCTTTAACGGCAATATTATTTGAACGCTCTAGTGCAATTTCTCCTGCTGAGATATCTATTTTATTTGCACCGACAACGATAGCGGCAATGTTGGCGTCTGTCAGGGTATCCGTTTGTTGAGAAGAGCTTTTAGAATAAGCGCCTGAACACCCGATAGACAGGGCCGCTACAGAAGCAGAAAATAAGATATTACGAATGGTTTTTGTAGATAGGAGTGCTGCTATTTTATGGTTATATGATGACACGGTATGTTTCCTCTTGGTTTGTGAAAGTAGATATATTTCATCTACCCCCCAAGATGCATGAGCAAAACAAAAGGTTCCCAATATTTAAAAAAAGTTTTGAACGTTGATACGGTTTTAGGTGTAAGCCGAAGCAATATACAAATATACATCCAATAAAAAAGCTAAACACTCAGACTTTCATATTTGGTATCTAAGACTGGCCGAAGCCGAGAGGTTTTAAGTACAGTTTATCGTTAGATTCTCTATATTAATGGTCATAGGATACTCACCATAGTGGGGTACAAGTGTAGATGACTTTTTAGAATGTTCCGTAACATCGTAACCAGCAGGGCATAATTCAGCCGCTTTTTGACGACATCTATCTATACCTGAAGTGCAATTTATAATGTAGTTCTGTTTGCCATCAGGTTCAGCAATTGAAACGGGTTCAATGGCACATCCACCCACAATAGTAGCAAGAATAAGGGTTGTAATTTTAGATTTCATACGCCTATCACCTAAAGTAATTTTTATAAGATTAATTTACTATATAAATAACGCCGTTTACAAGCATTAAACTTTATGTTGATGCTGGCCTTCAACTTCAGCCCATAAAAAAGCCCCAGCAGAATAAACTACTGAGGCTTTCATATTTTGGTACCTAGGGCCGGAATCGAACCGGCACGGCCGTGAAGCCGAGGGATTTTTATTTCTCGATTTAGTGATAGATTAAATTGCCAGTATTAATCATCACAGCCACAATAACTTTTGCAGTGCGCTTTAGGACCATTTTCATTGAACTCGAAATCACAACATGCTTGAAGTTTGTTCTTTAATTTCTTTCGACCTCTTGCAATACGTGATTTTACTGCGGGTAAGCTAAGGTGATGCCGGTCTGCAATTACCTGCTGTTTCTCTAGCTCTAGCTCACTAGCAATTAAGATTGTTCTTATATTTTCTGGGAGATCGTCAATTAGAATACGAATGCAGCGATTAATTTGTTCTAAGTCTTGATAGTTCTCTTCGGTAGCAATTAGTTTTTCTACATCATCAGTGTGATCGCCAGTTTCTCTACTGCGGTAAAAATCAATAATCGTACGATTACAGATTTGATACAACCAAGATTTTAGTTTGTCGTTCTCATTCAGCTGATTAATGTTCTTCTGAACTTTAATAAATACTTCCTGCAGAATGTCTTCGGCTAAAGCAGAGTCATGCATCTTGCTTGTAATAAATACAAGCAACTGGCTGTGGAAATTATTCCATATTTTTTCAATCATAAAAAACCTTTAGGTAATAGCCGCTCATTATTAAGCGGCTATTACCGCTGTAATGATTAGCAACAATCTTTTTTAGGAGCGCAGCAACAGTTTTGGCAACAACATGATTCTATTGGCTTACATGTATCGCAGTTGCAATTACACTGGCAGCGGCACTGTTTTTCAGTTTCAGATGGGTTTTTATTGTCTACTTCGGTCATAGCGATACCTTAATATTTAAGTAAAAGCAATATTGCTTACTATTAAAGACGGATAAACCTTAAAAAGGATGCATATTATTTTTCAAATAACCGCTTGTCAGAAAAAGGTAACATTTTAGCTTGGCTTGGGAAATAATTTAGACATGGTCATGTTAAAAAGTCTTGCCCAATAAAAAAGCCCCAGCAGAATAAACTACTGAGGCTTTCATATTTTGGTACCTAGGGCCGGAATCGAACCGGCACGGCCGTGAAGCCGAGGGATTTTAAGTCCCTTGTGTCTACCAATTTCACCACCCAGGCATCAGAGTATTATACCGTAGTTCTTTTGCTTTTTTAAAGTGTTTTTATACTTTGCGAATAAACGGCTAAATAACTTTTGAAAATCGCTGCGTAGTTTTCTGTTGAATGTAGCGATCAAACGCCATGCAGATTGTTCTGATTAGAAGATGTCCGGCGGGCAATACTTCAATAGAAGTAGCATCGTATTTCAGCAAGTCATCTTCCGAAAACTGATCTAACTTTGGGTAAACATCTGCAAAATAATCTGCAAAGTTAATGTTGAGCTCTTTTTCAATAGCGAGAATATCTAGAGAAAAATGACAAATTAGTTTTGTGATGACTTTTCTTCGAATTTTGTCGTCTTCATCTAATGTGATACCGCGGAAAACCGGTAATTCATTGTTATTGATGCTGGTGGCATATTCTTCTAGCGTACGTTTATTTTGCGAATACGAATCACCGACGCTGCCAATTGAGGTGATGCCGAAGCCAATAAGATCGCATTCTGAATGGGTTGAGTAGCCTTGGAAATTGCGATAAAGATTATTTTCACGCTGAGCTATAGCGAGCTCGTCATCGGGTTTTGCAAAGTGATCCATGCCGATATAAACATAACCGGCGGCGGTAAGTTGCTCGATAGAGCGTTGCAGTATTTCAAGCTTCACAGCGGGGAGAGGCATATCTTCATCTTTCATCTGGCGTTGAACTTTAAAGCGTTCTGGCAAATGGGCATAGTTAAAGACAGAGATTCTATCTGGATTTATATCAATAATTTTATCAAGGGTTTCTGAAAAACTATCAGCGGTTTGCAGCGGTAAACCATAGATTAGATCAAGGCTAACACTGCGGAATCCATTGGCGCGAGCAGCATCAATTACGGTGACAGTTTCTTCTTCAGATTGAATACGGTTAACCGCTTTTTGAACTTGCGGATTAAAGTCTTGCACGCCGAGACTGATGCGGTTGAAACCTATTTCACGCAGAACAGAAACCGTTTCAGCATCTGCTTCACGTGGATCAATTTCGATAGAAAATTCGCCATTGGCATCATCAGCCAAGTTGAAATGTTGGCGAGTTACAGCCATGAGTTCACGCATTTGATCGTGGCTGATAAATGTCGGTGTGCCACCGCCCCAGTGTAGTTGTTCGACTATGCGATCTGAGTCGAATAGTGCGGCTTGCATTTCAATTTCTTTGTGTAAGTTGGCTAGATAAGGTTCAGCATGTTTACGGTTTTTGGTGATGATTTTGTTGCAGGCGCAATAGAAACAAACAGTGTCACAAAAAGGCAAATGGAAATATAGTGATAACGGCCCACCACGCTGATTAGATAGCTCTACTTGTTTTCGATAACTATCAGGGTTAAATTTTTCATCAAATTCAACGGCCGTTGGATAGGAGGTGTATCTCGGGCCAGCAGCATCATATCTGCGGATAAGATCGAGATCAAACGATACGGTCTGTTCCAATGAGGTTCTTCCTAAATTCTAAAATGAGTAGAATTATAACGTTCTATGCATGGCGAAGAAATGACCTAGATCAAACGGCATACCGATGTTCATCCTCAGGGTGTTTAGTTAAATATTGCTGATGTTTTTCAATGATGGGTAACACATCATTTGGCGAATCAACTATGTAGAAAAGATCTAAATCTTTTTCACTGATACACCCTAGCGTTAAAAGCTGATCTTTAACCCAGTCGAGAAGGCCAGCCCAAAAGTCTGAACCATATAAAATGATTGGAAAATGCTTTATTTTTTTGGTTTGCATTAAGGTCAGCGCTTCAAAAAATTCATCTAATGTGCCGAAACCGCCGGGAAAGACAACATAGGCCATGGAGTATTTTACAAACATGAGTTTGCGAACGAAGAAATAGCGAAATGACAGGCTAATGTCTTGTTCTGAGTTTGGTGTTTGCTCAAAAGGGAGATCGATATTTAATCCAACCGATTGACCGCCTTGTTTATAGGCGCCCTTATTAGCTGCTTCCATAATACTAGGGCCACCACCGCTAATCACTGAAAATTTGGCTTGTGATAATAGGCGTGCCACCGTTTCAGCATCTTGATAATAGGGCGATTCGGGCGGCAATCTAGCGCTACCAAAAATAGAAACAGCGGAACCGAGCTCATGTAAGGCATCGATACCCGTTACCAATTCTGATTGGATTCGTAGGACTCGCCAGGCTTCTGTTTTTTTGATGTCTTCCATAAAGATATATCTCAGATAGTTTAAGAATTATTACACAGTTAAGGAGCCTCAGCTCAAGTTATGAACTCATATATCACGTCCAGACTTGATCCGAGGCTCCTTAACAACAGGTCAATATAAAGATAATGGGCATTTTGCCGTTAACAATGTTGAATTAATTAAAATGGATTAGTGATGATTTGGCTGATTATTGGCACAGTGTTCTCTTTATTTGTTATTGGATGGTACTACACACGAAAGCGGCCACCAAGTGTTGTCGAGGATGATGATATAAAGGTGGTTGAGGCAGAGGATGCAAAGGCTGTTTTTGTACGTCGATTACCTATATTAAATAATCAGCAAAAAGTGATTGGTTACCAGTTGATTCCACAATTTATGGGCGAAACGTCACAGCGTTCAGATGCCGATTATTTTAATACCTTAATTGCAATGATTAGCCAGTATGATTTTTCAGACCTTAGCGGCGGCAAGAAAGTGTATGTTGCTGTAGCAGGATCGGTCTTAGAAAGTGAAGAGATTGCGCTTTTCCCCGCTGATGGAACGGTATTGGTGGTAAGTGCAGATGCGAAGCAAGCAGATTTTTTAGAACCTTGTAAACGCCTGAAAAAGCTAGGGTATCAATTTGCTGTTTTAACCAAAGACTGTGTAGATAAAGATCACGTGTTGCTTGATATTGCTGATTTTGTAGTGATTGACGATCATGATGAAAATGAAAACATTCAAGATTGGGTTCATGCCCTGCGAGGCAAACAGCTTCGTATTATCGTCAGTCATATTCAGAGCCAGGATCAGCATGAGCGTATTAAAGAGATTGGCGTAAATGGCTATCAGGGTTTCTATTTCTCAGAGCCTGAAACATTGTCGAATACGCAAATTGGAACACAAGTTAAGCATATTATGCATCTGTTTAACTTGGTTAATTCAAAAGCAGAATCAGAAGAAATCGAGCAAGCCTTTAAGTTGGATCCAAGTTTAAGTTTTAATTTGTTGCGGTATATCAACTCGGCAGGATTTGGCTTTAGAAATGAAGTGAGCTCAATAAAGTCGGCCTTAGTGTTTCTAGGTTATGAAAAGTTAGCACGTTGGTTGGGTGTGTTATTAGCACTGAGTGATGATATTGATCATGATGCTCAGGATGCACTATTTGATTTGGCGACACGTCGTGCGCGATTGATGGAGCTGCTAGGTGAGAAATCATTTTCTGATGAAGAGAAAGATGGCTTGTTCATGACGGGCATGTTTTCATTATTGACGACATTGTTAGGTATGCCGATGGATAAAATTGTAGCTAACTTGCGCTTGCCAGAAGAAGTCTTAAATGCACTGTTGCATCAAAAAGGGAGTTACCAAGAAGTGCTGACTTTAGCCATTGCTTGTGAGCAATCTACACTAGAAGTAATATCACCCTTAGCCGAAAAATTAGGGCTGACGTCTATGGAAGTTAATACCAAGCAGCATGAAGCTATTCAGTGGTCCAATAGTTTAAAATCTATCTAAATTTTCAATACTGATTACGACATATCCCCAAGTAACATGGAACAGCATGAGTTTCATGTTGCTTGGGGATAAGGTAAAATTACCTGTTTATTATTTCGTTAATGGGTCGTTATGAAGGTTCTAGTTATTGGCGGCGGTGGCCGTGAACATGCTTTGGCGTGGAAATTAATTCAATCACCGAAATGTTCGTGTGTTTTTGTCGCGCCGGGTAATCCTGGCAGCGCAAATGAAGAAAACATTGAAAATGTAGCCATCGCCGTTGAAGATATTCCAGCATTAGTCGAATTTGCTAAAAATAATGATATTGGCTTAACGGTTGTTGGCCCTGAAGTACCTTTGGTTATGGGGATTGTTGATGCTTTTGAAGTGGCTGGCTTACGTTGCTTTGGTCCATCAAAAGAGGCGGCACAATTAGAAGCATCAAAAAGTTTCACTAAAAACTTTCTCGCTCGCCACAATATTCCTTCATCAGCTTATAAAGTCTTCACAGAAGTACCCGCTGCGGTTGAATATATCAAAGAACAAGGCGCCCCCATTGTTGTTAAGGCTGATGGCTTAGCCGCAGGTAAAGGCGTTATTGTTGCGATGACTGAGCAACAAGCAATCGATGCTGTTGAAGACATGTTATCAGGCAATGTGTTTGGTGAGGCGGGAAGCCGTGTGGTGATTGAAGGCTTTATGGCCGGTGAAGAGGCCAGCTTCATCGTGATGGTTGACGGTAAAAACATTTTGCCTTTGGCCACATCACAAGATCATAAAGCGCGAGACAATGGCGATAAAGGCCCTAACACGGGTGGCATGGGCGCTTATTCGCCTGCACCGGTGGTGACTGATGCTGTTTATAAACGGATTATGGAAGAGGTTATTGAGCCAACAGTGAAAGGTATGGCCGCTGATGGCCGACCTTATACCGGCTTTTTATATGCAGGGCTAATGATAGATGAGCAAGGTGCACCTCGTGTTGTGGAATACAATTGTCGTTTTGGCGATCCAGAAACCCAACCTATTTTAATGCGTCTTCAATCCGATTTATTGGGGCTGTGTGAACTTGCGCTAGATGGCAAATTAGATCACACACAAGCGCTGTGGGATCCACGTGCGGCCGTTGGTGTTGTGTTAGCGGCTGGAGGCTACCCTGAGAGCTATAAAAAAGGTGATGTAATTAACGGTTTAGACCTTGATTCTGCTGATGAAACTAAAGTATTTCAAGCCGGAACAAGTTTAAAAGATGGCGAGGTAGTAACGGCTGGTGGACGTGTTTTATGCGTCACCGCATTGGGTGCGACAGTTGCCGAAGCGCAGGGCTTAGCGTATAAAAGAATCAATAGTATCAGTTGGCAAGATATGTATTATCGAACCGATATAGCCTATCGTGCGATAGCGCGCGAACAAAAATAAAACCAGATTGAAGGAGAAGCTTGAATGTCCGTTGCTCACCCTATTATTGCTGTTACCGGGTCATCCGGTGCAGGTACATCTACTGTAAAACATGCTTTTGAAGATATATTTCGCCGCGGAGGCATTAAGCCTGTCGTAGTCGAAGGTGATAGCTTTCACCGTTATGATCGTAAAGAAATGCGAGCTGAAGTCGTAAAAGCAGAAGAAAAGGGAGTGTCTTTAACCCATTTTGGCCCTGAGGCAAACTGCTTAGATCGCTTAGAACAATTGTTCCAAACTTATTCTGAATTGGGTAAAGGCGAAAAACGCTATTACATTCATGATGAAGCCGAAGGCGCTAAATTTAATCAACCACCAGGCACATTTACGCCCTGGGAAGAAATTGATGGTGATAATGACCTGTTATTCTATGAAGGTTTGCACGGTGCTGTCGTCACGGATGAAGTAAACATAGCAAAATATGTTGATATGATGATTGGTGTTGTACCCGTAATAAACTTGGAATGGATCCAAAAAATTAAGCGTGATTGTACGAATCGTGGTTATTCTCAAGAAGCCGTGGTAGATATCATTTTAAAACGCTTACCGGACTATATTCATCACATCACGCCGCAATTTTCTCGTACACATATTAATTTTCAACGTGTACCATTAATTGATACATCAAATCCTTTTGTGATGCGTGAAATCCCAACACCAGATGAAAGCTTGGTTGTGATCCGTTTTAAAGATCCAGCGCTGGCTGATTTCCCTTATTATTTAAGTATGTTGAAGGATTCATTTATGTCTCGTCCGAATAACCTAGTTATTCCGGCAGTAAAAATGGGTTTGGCGATGGAAATTATTTTGACACCATTTATCGAAGACATGATGGTGAAAAAACGCCAACGCGGTTAAGTTTCTTTACCGCTCGTGGTGAGCTTGTCGAACCATGGGCCTTCCTTCGACAGGCTCAGGACGAATGGGGTTATAATGATAGATACCGCTTTAAATAGGCGGTATCTTTGTTTTTAAGGCCTAAAATTCATGTCCAATTGGAAAATAAGACAGGCAGTTTCCGCATTAAATAAGGGTAAGGTGATTGCCTATCCCACAGAGGCTGTTTATGGCCTTGGTTGTGATCCTTGGCATGAACATGCGGTTTATGCGCTATTAGATATTAAAGATAGACCTTGGCAGAAAGGCCTAATTTTGGTTGCCGCAGAAATTGAACAACTGGCAGATTTTATCGAGCCTATTAAGCTAGACTTAGCACAAGAAATCCATGCTTCATGGCCGGGACCAACAACGTGGGTATTACCGGCAAAAAAAGGTGTGCCCGACCATCTTCGAGGCGAGCATGACACCATTGCCGTTAGAGTGACAGCTCACCCACAAACCATTGCGCTTTGTCGGCAGTTTGGTGGCGCTATTGTCTCAACCAGTGCTAATGCAACGGGCATGCAACCCGCCAAAACTTCTCGCCAAGTTCGATGGCGCTTAACAGAAGTAGAAACAATTTTATCAGGTCAATGTGGTGATGCTGATAAACCAACACAAATAAGAGATGGACAAACAGGAGCAATTCTTCGATGAGCGCACCCGATATTAATGCTGTTCGTGAATACTTACTAGATTTACAAGACCAAATTTGCCAACAAATTGAAGCAGCCGATGGCGGTGCTAAGTTCGTAGAGGATAATTGGCAGCGAGAAGGTTCAGGCGGCGGCGGTGGGCGCACGCGTGTTTTAACGGACGGTGCCGTGTTTGAACAAGGTGGTGTTAATTTTTCACAAGTCACTGGTGACAACTTGCCCCCTTCAGCTACAGCCGCCCGACCTGAATTAGCAGGGCGAAGCTTTGAAGCATTGGGTGTGTCGCTAGTGATTCATCCACATAATCCACATGTACCGACATCGCATGCCAATGTACGTTTCTTTCTTGCCGAAAAAGAAGGTGAAGAACCAATATGGTGGTTTGGCGGGGGATATGATTTAACGCCTTATTATGGTGTTGAAGAAGATGT
>JBJPGE010000004.1:0-38712 GCA_048595465.1 Methylophagaceae bacterium
ATCTTGATAGTCATATCTCAGACCGTCTGTAGGAGGTAATGATAGTAAATCTAACTCATACCTTAAATATCTACTAAAAAGGCTCTGGCATAGCTTTAAATGCTCTTTAACGTATTTACCTGACACAATATCGACTGATGGGATTTCCATTCTAGTTAGTTGCTCTAGAGGAATGTGTTTATAGTTTTTCTTGTTACGCTGGGGTAATCTAGCAATGCTATTTAAGGCTGATCTTATTTGTGGTTTTGTTATTTCATTTACAGGTAAATCACCCAAGAAAAATATAAGATTATTAAATACTCGTTGGTTAGCTTTACCTTGCTTCTCTGTCCACTTCTTCCATTTAACAAAACCTAACCATGCTTCAGATAATGTTAGTACTGTTTGTTTGGATTTTATTGATACATTTGGGGACTTTATCGCAGTGGGCTTCTCTGAAAAATCTGATAACTCATGATAAAGCTGTTCAATAGTTTCAGTATGCCTACAACTTCGTATAAGCTTAATTAGTGGTAGCTTCTTACATACCACTGCTAATGCAGTAGAATACGAATCCGTGCGCAAACTGCGCTTAATCTCCGTCGAATGTCCAATGCAAAGATCCTGTATACATGCTGGAACTCTATAACGAAAATAATATGTATCACCTCTTCGGACGAGGTAATTGTGTACCAGTTTGTGTACCATTTGTTAGCACTCCCAATTGAGATTATAGCTAACACACTGATTACAAATGATAATAGTAGAAAAAAGAGATGGCCGATAAGCCGGGTTCTGTCGAGAACAATCATTCATCTGGGACATGCATCGCTACATGCCTCAAGCAACCTACCCAAGAACGATACGGGCCGTATCTGTTTGCATGCAAACTGCTCTTCTATTTGGTCTTGCTCCAGGTGGGGTTTACCCTGCCACGGCTGTTACCAACCGCGCGGTGCGCTCTTACCGCACCATTTCACCCTTACCTAATTTAAAAATCAGGCGGTATATTTTCTGTGGCACTTGCCATAAGCTCACGCTTTCCAGACGTTATCTGGCACCCTGCCCATTGGAGCCCGGACTTTCCTCACAATTAGTCTAGCTAAAAGCGCGATTGTCTGGCCATCTCTGGTGAGTATTTTATCGTATCGTGAGGTTTATTGCTTAAGTTTCAACGCCATGTCGTAAGCTGTGTTTTTACTTACATCTAATAATGATGCTGTAATTGCCGCCGCTTTTTTAACCGGTAACTCTTTCAGCAAGATAGTTAACATATAGTTTATCTCGACTTCACTACTTGCTTTTTGCTGTTGAACACCTTCAACCAACAGTACACATTCACCACGCTGTTGATTGCTATCACTGCTCACCCACTCGAGTAGCTCTGCTAGTGGCTTTGTAGTTATCGTTTCATGCAATTTTGTTAGTTCACGGGCTAAGCAGACTAGGCGTTCTTCACCAAAACTAGCCACCATATCTGTCAAACTTGCTTGTAGACGTCGTGGGCTTTCATAAAAAATAAGTGTTCTACTCTCATTGGATAACGCTTCTAACGCCTGCTGACGTGCACCTTGCTTCGACGGTAAAAAACCCTCAAAACTAAACCTATCTGACGGTAATCCCGAAGCCGATAGTGCGCTAATCAAAGCGCAGCTCCCGGGAATGGGAATCACACGAATATCATGCTCACGCACTAATGAAACTAGGCGATATCCCGGGTCGCTGATTAGCGGTGTGCCCGCATCACTAATTAAAGCAATTGATTCACCTTGCTGTAATTTTGTCAGTAACACTTCACTACGTTGCTGTTCATTATGTTCATGTAATGAAATCATGGGCGTCGAGATAGAGTAATGTTGCAATAAGGTGCCACTATGTCGCGTGTCTTCTGCGGCAATGATATCAACTTCTTTCAGGGTATCAATTGCGCGCTGCGAAATATCCGATAGATTGCCAATCGGTGTAGCTACAATATAAAGCGTCGCTGCATGGTCATCTGCCACGGGGGATTTCCTCTTTTTCTATCTATTCTGGTCGAAATATACACGAACAGGTAAGATGTTCTTTTCCATTAAAACTTAACATTAGATATTAAACCATGAATCCACGCATTTATTTGTTTTTGATTGCCTGTTTTGTCCTTACCCTCAGTGCATGTCAACCTGCAGACCCAAATATCTCTACACGACCTAATCAATCTGATGTTGTAGCGGCTCAGCAAGCAGAACAGTCGGGAGATTACGCCAGTGCGGCAAAACAATATATCGAACTGGCTGAGAAAAATAACAATGAGCAACAAGCGCAATTTTATTTATATGCCGCCTTAGCCTTTTGGAATATCAATGATTTAGAACAGGCGTCAAGCAGCTTAGCTAAAATAAATCGTGAAAAACTAAGTGAACCAAAACAAATTGACGCTGCTCTTTTAGAAGCGGAAATTGCGCTTAGTAATTCACAGCCAGAACAGGCATTGCGTGCATTAGAGCCTTTTGACGTGAAAGCTGTGCCTAATATGCAAAAGAAACGTATGCTTGAATTCCAAATTCAAGCTTATCAACTCACTGAAAACTGGTTAGAAAAAGCAAATAGTCATATTTTATTAGCACCTTTATTAGATAGTGCCGAACGTGAGCAAAACCAACAAGTATTGTGGCAAGCACTAATGCATTTGTCACCTCAAATTTTAGATCTATTTAACCCTGGCGTTCCGCCATCTATTGATAGTGGTTGGTTTGCTTTGGCGTATGCCGTTAAGGCCTATCCGGCAAATTCAGATTCATTAGCGGTCGCCATTGAAGATTGGTATCGCAGTTATCCCAATCACCCTGCTGATCCTGCCCTTTTTCCATCATCTGGTGGAGATACGGATACTGGTAACATAGTAGCGACAGATTTACCTCAAAACATCACTGATATTGCTATTTTATTACCTGAGTCTGGGCCTTATAAAATGGCGGCAAAAGCAATTAGAGAAGGTATTATTGCAGCACACCTGACGGCACAATCAAATACGCAGCTACATTTCTTATCCGTAGAAACAGATCGTGAATACGGCTCGAGTAATGTTTTACAACAATACCAACGTGCTCTCGATAAAAATGTCAGTTTGGTTATTGGTCCGCTCGATAAAATTGCTGTGCAATTACTTGCCGAATCAATCTCGTTGCCTGTACCGGTATTAGCACTCAATAGACTTGCTGACCAAGCAAGTAAAGAGAACCTTTTTCAGTTTGGCTTAGCACCAGAAGATGATGCCATTGCCGTAGCTAATTATGCCTTTGCTCAAGGTTTTGAACGTGCCGTAGTGCTTGCTCCACAAAATAAGTGGGGAGAACGTATCAGCACAGCATTTATTGACCAATGGCAAACAAACAATGGCATAGTGTTGAATCAAGCCACTTATGATGTAACACAAAATGATTTTTCAGATGTTCTGAAACCACTGCTAGGCTTGGTGACAAGCAAACAACGTAGCCAAGCACTTACGCGAACACTTGGCCGGAATTTAGAGTTTGAACCTCGCCGCCGCCAAGATATTGATTTTCTTTTCTTAGTTGCCAAACCGCCAAAAGCAAGGCAGTTAGTACCTCAACTTAAATTTTATCGCAGTGGAAGATTACCTATTATTGCAACGTCGCATGCCTATACCGGTTACCAAGATGCTCAGCAAGATATTGATCTCAACAGACTTGTTATTGGCGATGTGCCATGGATTTTTGATGATATTGCTGCATCTGATCCCACTTATATCGCCCTATCAACCAGTAAGCCTGAAAATTTTAATCGTTTAAAACGTCTTTATGCTTTGGGAGTCGATGCTTATCATTTAGTACCCGAATTAAACGCGTTAAGTAATGACTCAACACTAAGTTTTAGTGGTGCCACAGGAGACATATCCATTGACCAATTTGGCTACATTATGCGCGAAACGCGTTGGGGGAAATTTGATGAAGGCATACTTCAAGTCTTGCCTAAATGAACGATTCTGGCAAACAAGCCGAAGAGCTTGCAAGTCAATATTTACAAAAGCATAATCTCACATTAATAACCCAAAACTTTCACTGTCGCCGTGGTGAAATTGACCTAATTATGCAAGATCAACAAACACTCGTTTTTATTGAAGTGCGTTATCGAAAAAATGCGCGATTTGGCACTGCGATCGAAAGTATTGATCATAGAAAACAAACAAAAATCATCACAACTGCTGAACACTATTTACTTCAATCTAAACACGATTATTTTGATTATCGTTTTGATGTTATCGCAATAATGCCACTGCAAAATAGCGATAAGCCAGAAATTACCTGGATAAAAAATGCTTTTCAGCTCAATTAATATGAACTACTTCTAGATCTATATGTTCAGACATATTAGTTAGGTATATACTCAACAAAAATCATGTAGGAATACAATCATGCAAAAACATAAACTCATATTGCTTATTTTATTATCAACAGTACTATTGCAAAGCTGTGCTACAGCCGTTGTGACCGGTGCCGCAACAGGTGCCTCGGTTGCAGCAGATCGACGCACTACCGGCACAGTGATCGATGATCAAGGCATTGAGTTCAAAGCATCTCACGCCATATTTACCAATAAAGAAATTTATGACCAAAGTCATCTCAATGTCACAAGCTATAACGGTTTAGTTTTAATCACCGGTGAGACGCCTACTGAATCATTAAAACAACAAGTTGAGTCTATCGTAAAAGGTCTTCCAAAAGTACGTCGTGTTTTCAATGAAATTATCATTGCTGCACCAAGCGCACTACCTTCTCGCAGCAGTGACACGTGGATCACATCAAAAATAAAAGCTAAATTAACTGCTGAAAAAGGTGTTAATCCACTCAATATTAAGGTTGTTACTGAGCATGGTATTGTTTATTTAATGGGGCTTATTAGTCATGCTGAAGCAGACCAAGCAGTCCTCGTTATCACTAAATCAGCAGGTGTACAGCGCGTAGTGAAATTGTTTGAATACACCGATTAAAATGGTTTAACGATCACTAAAATAACGACCGCAATTAGTATAAAAACGGGAAATTCATTAAACCAGCGATAGAACACATGTGAACGTGTGTTTTTATCATTACTAAACTGTTTTAATAACTTTCCACAATAACCGTGATAGCCATAAAGTATTACAACAAGCAGTAATTTAGCATGTAGCCAATGCATTGATAACATCTGCTCAAATGAATAAAAGCTAAGAGTCCATATACCAAAAATAAGTGTCAAAATGGCACTTGGCGTCATGATTCCTCGATATAATTTGCGTTCCATCACTTTGAAGCGTTCATTCCCTGCTTCATCATTGCAGGCTGCGTGATAAACAAACAGGCGTGGCAGATAAAATAATGCTGCAAACCATGTCACCACAAATATAATATGAAAGGCTTTGGCCCAGAGCATTCTTTTCTCCTTTTTAGTTAATCAATGTTACTATTATTGCAATTATATCGGGAAGCTTAACATGACAAATGCCCCTTCTGCTGAACGTCGTCGATTCAGCCGTATTCCATTTCCAGCCAATGCCCATATTAAAGCTTATAAGGGAGAGTTACACCTAAATTGTGATGTGATTGATATATCTTTGAAAGGTATTTTAATTAGCTTACCTACTGGTTGGTTAGGTGAAATGAACGACAAATACAAAGTCGATCTTCTATTAGAAAATGCACAATTAGTCATCAATATGTATGCCTCTGTCGCACATATTGATAATGATTCCGTCGGGTTCCTCTGTGAACACATCGATCTCGACAGCATCAGTCATTTAAAACGTTTGGTGGAGCTTAATTTAGGTGATGAAAAATTACTTCACCGAGAATTGTCGGCTTTAATAAATAGCTAAATACACTTTATTTTGTAACTGCTCAGCGTGTTTATATTCTGTTTCATAACAAGGCATTTTCGCACGGAAAATGTGAGCATATAATAATATGTGACCATTTGAGTACGAAAATAACGCAGGGATGGAGTAGAAGATGAATACGATGAGTAGTTACTTTACTTCAAAGCATCAATTGCTTCTGAAAGATGCTGCACAGCAATCACTTTAATTCCCTTAATCGCTTTACGAGGCGCATTCGCTTTTGGCACTATCGCATGGCTAAAACCATGTTTAGCGGCATCATGAATACGTTCTTCACCTGCTTGCACAGGTCGAATTTCACCGGTTAATCCTACTTCACCAAACACAATCCAATCACTGGCTATCGCCTTATTTCTTAAGCTGGATAATACCGCGGCTAATATCGCTAAATCGGCACCCGTTTCACTCAACTTAACGCCACCTACCACATTAATAAAGACATCTTGATCACTACAAGCGATCCCGCCGTGGCGGTGTAAAACAGCTAACAACATCGCCAAACGATTTTGATCCAAGCCTACACATACTCGACGTGGATTACCTAAGGGGCTTTCATCCACCAGAGCTTGAACTTCGACCAGCATGGGTCTACTGCCTTCTCTAATTACTGTCACTAAACTACCCGCAAGTGGTGCGTCTCCACGTGATAAAAAGATAGCTGAAGGATTGCTTACCTCCTTTAAACCCAATTCGGTCATGGCGAATACGCCTAACTCATTCACTGCACCAAATCTATTTTTAACGGCTCGCAGAATTCTAAAGCGTGTTGAGCTATCACCTTCGAAATACAATACAGTATCAACCATATGCTCTAAAACACGTGGGCCTGCTATGGCCCCTTGCTTGGTGACATGGCCGACAAGAATTAAAGTTGTACCACTTGATTTAGCAAAACGGACTAATTGGGCAGCACTTTCTCGTACTTGTGCCACTGTGCCCGGTGCTGACTGTAATAACTCTGTAAAGACAGTTTGAATAGAATCAATCACCATCACTTGAGGTTTACGTGCTTTTGCTACAGCTATTATTTGTTCTGTGTGTGTTTCAGCTAGTAGATCCAGTGGTGTTTGTTCCAAGTTAAGACGTTCAGCACGCAGTCGAATTTGTTGCAGTGATTCTTCACCACTGATGTATAAGGGCGTTATTCCACTTGTTTGTGCCATTTTAGCCATGGCTTGCAATAATAATGTTGATTTTCCAATACCCGGATCGCCACCAATTAATACCACCGACCCTGTAACTAAGCCTCCGCCTAAAACACGATCTAATTCAGATAGGCCAGTTGTCCAGCGCACAGCTTGTTCTGATGTGACTTCACTAAGTGATTGCACTTCATTTTTCTGCTCACCGGCATAACCTGTATGGCGAACAATGGTTTCTATACTTGCTGGTGATGCTGACGGTTGCACTTCTTCTTGTAAGCTATTCCAGGCACCACATTCTCCACACCGCCCTGCCCATTGAGGAGTTTGTGCTCCACAGTCCTTGCAGCTATAGACTCGCTTTATCTTAGCCATGATATTCTCGTATCACTCGTTCACTTATTTGGCATAATAATTCATACGAAATAGTATCGGCCTTATTTGCAATATCATCTATTGGCAACTGTTCACAGCCCCAGAGAACAACTTCATTACCCACTTTGGCATGAAGTACATGAGACAAGTCAATGGCCATCATATCCATTGATATTCGCCCGAGTACATCTACAATTTCACCTTGAATCATTACCGAACCAGCATTTGATAATTGTCGAGAATAACCATCACCATAGCCAATATTTACAATACCAACACGTGTTGCATGCTCTGCTACCCAATCGCCGCCATAGCCCACTTCATTGCCTGATTTTAGATTCTGAATTGCAATTAGTTTTGATGTTAATTTCATCACTGGTTTCAGGTTTAAACTACTGGCAGACTGGGTCTTAAAAGGTGATGAGCCATATAGCATTATACCCGGTCTTATCCAATCAGCATGACTATCAGGAAATGATAATATCGCTGCAGAATTAGCCATACTTACGGCTAAATCATATTGTTTTGCACAGTGCATAAGCTGATCTAACTGTTGCTGATTACGCTCATCTCCCAGTAAGTCTGCATTAGCAAAATGACTCATTAGACCGATAGCCCCTGAAATATTACCTGTTCGTTCTAATATTTGTATTGCATGTTCTAACTTCTCAGCAGGAATACCTAATCGGTGCATTCCTGTTTCAACCATTACCCAGCAAAACATTAGCGATTTACTTAATGTCGTTGATACAGCAAGCTCAACTTGCAATAAAGTAGTAAATACTACTGATATGTCATTATCTGCTGCTAATTGTAGATCACTAGCTGTATTCACACCTTCTAAAATGACAATGGCTTGTTTAATACCTGCTTTACGTAACTGCAATCCTTCTGATAATCGCGCCACACTAAAAGCATCACTATCTGATAATGCCTGAGCTACTTCGACAATGCCATGTCCATAGGCATTTGCTTTGATAACGGGCATGACTCGGCTATTAGGTGCAAACTGTTTTACACACGCTAAATTATGCTGAAGCGCTGTTAAATCAATATGAGCAACAGGATCTGATTGCACAGCTACTCTCCGTCAAAGCCCACTTGAGCGTTATTATCAAATCCTACGCCCGTATCATAATCATCATAATTATTATAGGCAAAATTCTCAAAGCGAGTATATTTGCCTTGGAAGGTCAGTGCAACCGTACCAATTGGGCCATTACGTTGTTTGGAAATGATAATCTCCGCCTTGCCTTTTTCTGGTGAATCCTCGTTATAGACTTCATCACGATAGATAAATACAATCAAGTCAGCATCTTGCTCAATCGCTCCTGACTCACGTAAATCTGACATGATAGGTCGCTTATTAGGTCTCTGCTCTAAACTCCGGTTTAACTGTGATAAGGCCACTACCGGCACATTGAGCTCTTTACCTAGCGCTTTTAATGATCGTGAAATCTCTGAAATTTCCGTTGCACGATTTTCACCACCACTGCCCTGCATCAACTGAATATAATCGATCACGATTAAACTTAAGCCATGTTCACGTTTTAAGCGTCGGGCACGGGCTCGTAATTCTGTTACCGTCAATGCTGGGGTGTCATCGATAAATAAAGGGGCTTCATTTAACAAGGCTATTGCAGATGTTAAGCGAGGCCAGTCGTCATCATTTAAACGCCCTGTCCGCAAACGATGTTGATCAATTTGCCCTAATGATGACAACATTCTCATGGCTAATGAATCAGCTGGCATTTCCATACTAAATACTGCCACCGGCTGCTTGCTTTTTATTGCCGCATGTTCAGCTAAATTCATTGCAAAAGTTGTTTTACCCATTGAAGGTCGACCGGCAACAATCACCAAGTCAGCAGGCTGCAAACCTGAAGTTTGCATATCAAAATCAGTAAATCCGGTCGATAAACCTGTAATAGGACTATCTTGCTC
Source organism: Methylophagaceae bacterium (assembly GCA_048595465.1). GTDB lineage: Bacteria > Pseudomonadota > Gammaproteobacteria > Nitrosococcales > Methylophagaceae. The sequence continues at coordinate 9,316 of JBJPGE010000004.1, forward strand.
AAACAAAGTATCAATGCGATCAACTACTTTGCTAAGCACTTCTTTAACTTGAACAAAGCCCCCTTTTCGTTTGGCGCCCTTTTCAGCAATTTCGAATACTTGTCGCTCAACCAAATCCAACATCTCATCGCTGTTTCTACCTTCTGGATTAAAAGCAACATTTGAGATTGATGTGCCAACGGCAATCAGCTGACGCAGAACTGAACGTTCACGCACAATGGAGGCATAAGCTACAATATTGGCCGCACTGGGCGTATCGCGAGCAAGCATACCAAGATAGGCAAGCTCACCCACTTGATCTAATTCATCACGCTTATCATGCCATTCCGCAAGGGTAATAACATCAACGGGCTGTGACTGTTCAAACAATTCGGAGATCGCACGGAAAATAAGTTGATGATCACGACGATAAAAGTCATTCTCGACCAATAAGTCTGCAATTTTTTCCCAGCTACGGTTATCTAGCAGTAGTCCACCCAGCACAGATTGCTCGGCTTCAACAGAATGAGGGGGAACTTTAAGTGCCTCGGTGGCAGTATCCGTATAGGATTCAGGATAGCTTATCTCTTCCACGGTTCACCTTAAAGTTTTTGACAAGAATCAGCTAAATAATAATATTTAGCTTTAAAATTGAAGTATAACCGTTATCGGTCAATTTGTAGAATTTCAGGGCGAAAATAGGAAGTCAGAGCAAGGCGCAAGGCGAAGGTAATGACTAGTCCTTATCAAGCATTGCAACGTAGCGCTGGCTTTCTAGCTTTCGTTCTGAAAACTATCAATTGAATGGTAACGGTTATATATACCCAAGCAACTTGAAAGTTCAAGCTCACGAGGTATAAATGGAGCTGTACCTAAGCACAGCTCCAAACATTTTTTACTAAGCTTCGTCTTCTTGCGCTTTAGCGATTTCTTCAGCTTCTTCTAGTGCTTTTGCTTTTGCAGCATCAGCTAATTCAGCTTCAGCTTGTGCTAGCAATTGCGCTTCAGAAGTGATGTTGACTTTTACAGTCACAATAACATCTAAGTGTAATTGAATATCAATATCAAATTCACCCGTATGACGTAATGGACCCGCTGGTAAGCGTACTTCATTACGTTCAATATCAGCACCTGCCGCATTCAATTGTTCAGCAATATCTGCTGCGCCAACTGAACCAAACAGTTTGCCTTCAATACCGGCATTTGCTTTGATGTTAACATCGCCTGCAGCAACAAGCTTAACTTTACGTTGCTCTGCTTCTGCTTGCAATTTAGCCGCTGCCGCTTCTAATTCAGCACGACGTGCTTCAAAGATTTCACGGTTACGGTTGTTAGCAGGTAACGCTTTACCTGTTGGTACTAAGAAGTTACGTCCGAAGCCCGATTTAACGGCTACTTCATCACCTAAGTTTCCAAGTCTTTGAACTTTCTCTAGCAAAATTACTTGCATCGTTCTACCCTCTTTCGCAGTTTAATACTGCTTATTTAGTCACTCGCATCATTCACTGAACGATGTCGAAAATCAAACCATTGTTCCAAAATACCTATCACCGCTAGTATTACTACCATCTGCGGTAGAATCATGATTAGTAAGGCATAAATAGCCACTAACCAAAATGTTGATTTTTGTTGGTTTTTGACAATAGCATGAACTACTGACAAACCTTGCAAAGCAAATACAGCTAACACAACGGGCAAGCACTCTCGCAGAAATGCTAACTCATTCCCTAATGGCAAAATCGTAATTGCCATCAAGCCAACCGCTAGCACTGCTGCTGGTTTGCCTAAGCTGAGTTGCTGAAACTCACCTGCAAAACCGCCTGGGTTATATAATTTTGCTTGTAATGCTCGGCCTATCAACAAGCCTACTATTATATTAATAGTTAAGCTTGCCGCGACCAGCCCAGTCATCATTGTTGATAACAATGCGACCATTTCCTGCGTTTCTTTTGGGTCTAACTGCCAACCAGGTTGTTGGCCGACCATATCCCAAAAGGGTGTCATTAACTCCTTCCACCACAATGCAGGTTCTGGTAAAAACATATAGATACCAGTAACAAACAAAATTCCCAAACCACCTGCAGCTAATAAACTTGCTGCCAATGATCGGGTATAACCCAACACCAAACTAGTCACCAAAACAGGTAGCCAACTTGATAACAAAAATACACCTGAAATAAATGCCTTATCCGAAAATAACATTGTGACAACACTAAGTATCACAGTTGCAAAAGCAATAACTTTTATTCCATCTTTCGGCCCCATCCGTAAGGTATAGAGCGCGATAATTCCACTTGCAATATAATTAAAAGGTGGCAACACTAAGGCTGCCAGTGAAAACAATGCAATTATGCCTGCAGCATATAAAGCCCCTTGCATTGAGAATACTGCAATTGTTCGCAGCATAATTCTACCTTTTAATTAATTTAGATATTTTAAAAATAATCCTTTATTTATGCATATCGCAATAAGGGATTAACGCTAAGAAACGCGCGCGTTTTACACAAGTAGAAAGCTGGCGTTGGTAACGCGCTTTCGTACCGGTAATACGGCTAGGAACAATCTTTCCTGTTTCTGTAATGTAATTTTTCAATAAATTTACATCTTTATAATCGATTTGCTTAACACCTTCAGCGGTGAAACGACAAAACCTTCTACGTCTAAAAAAACGTGCCATTTTATGCTCCTTTTAAGTGTTATTTAAGATCGTTCAGAACGACGTGGTTTTTCATCTTCATCTTTTTGCATCATTGGTGATGGCTCAGTAACAGCTCCATCCATTGATACAACAAGATTTCGAAGAACTGCGTCGTTGAAACGGAAAGCTGTAGTAATTTCGTCCATTTGTGCAACGCCACATTCAACATTCATTAAAATGTAATGGGCTTTATGAACTTTATTAATTGGGTAAGCCAATTGACGGCGACCCCAATCTTCTTGACGGTGTACAGTTCCACCATCGCTAGTGATGATCTGCGTATATTTTTCAATCATAGCAGGCACTTGCTCGCTCTGGTCAGGGTGGACCAGAAACACAATTTCGTAATGTCTCATTAGAGCTCCTCACGGTTTATACAGCCCTATTAACATAGTCAATAAGGCAAGGAGTATTACCTTCCAATCAGGTAATCAAACATTATAACGTTTTATTCGTATAGTTTTCAATACTATAATAACTATTATTGATAATTACGCCGCTGTACCAAATCTATTTCTTATGATCATGCTAGTATTACCAAAGGTTAAGTAACTAGCTATGTAGCAAACAAAGGAAATAAATGAAGATTCTTGTCATTGATGACCACACGCTCTACCTTGAAGGTATTCGAGCTGTTTTGAATCAATATCTTCCTTCCGCTGACATTATTACCACTACAACTATTAGCGACATTAAAAATTTAATCAGCCTACACCATGATATAGATTTAATTTTATTAGACCTTAGAATGCCTAACGGTGGTGCGCCTGCTGTTTTATCCGATCTTCGCGAAGAAAAAGTACTTGTCCCTATCATTATCGTTTCTGCCTCGGAGAGCTCAACCGATGTTCAGTTAGTTATGGATAAAGGCGCCGCAGGCTATTTACCCAAAACAACGTCACCTTCTGAGTTAATCAACGCTATTGAAACCGTGCTTGCGGGCGATATTTATTTGCCTGCCAAGTGGCAAACTCGCCTTTCAGGTAAGAATCCCCCTATTGTAGTTGATAATGGAATCGAAGAAATTATCCTTTCGGCACGCTTACACGACGTATTACAGCTTATTGAAAAAGGCTATACGACAAAAGAAATAAGTAAGCTTCTTAAGTTATCTGAAAATACAATATATGGCTATGTGAAAGATTTATTTAGTAAATTTAATGTTAGCAGCCGTACAGAGCTTATCCAAACAGCCAAACAGCTTAATTTATTTGGCTTCAAATAAGCATAAATGTTTTCTCATTTGAAAAATCTATTCGTTATTCGCTCTAATGAATTTAGTTTAGAAACATATGCTCAAGGCATAGATTTTATTTATCAGAACTTCCCTAAACTTGCTTTAAGCATGGCTTTTTTGCCCATTGTTATGGCCCTTTTGTTGTGGGGGAAAGTTGAAAATATCACCTTGTTTTCCTGGATGCTCTATGCACTTAGTATCGGTGTCGCTCGATATTGGCTTGCAAAACGGTATTTCCAAGCCTCTCCTTCTCCTTTAGAAACCCTCCGGTGGGGAAAATATATTACCATCACCTCTTTTGCCTCTGGCCTATCCTACGCTTTATCCGCTATTTTATTCTTTGACTCTAGCTCACCATCAATTCAATTATTTTTATTCGTTTTTATTTTTGGAATTGTTAATGGCTCTGCTTTTGTATCATCACACTGGGTGGTAAGCTTTTATGTATTTATGTTCAGCACACTCAGTATCACTGCTCTCTATTTACTCACGCTAGGTGATCCTGCCTACACGGCCATTGCGCTATTATGTATTATTGATATTTTGATCTGTTTTGTGATCGGAAAGAGAACAAACCATTCGGTATTATCATCAATTCAACTGCGTTTTGAAAATGCTGAACTTGTTCGACAATTAACTGTTAGTTCAAAAAAAGCTGAAGAAGCAAATAATCGTAAAACACGATTTTTAGCTTCAGCAAGCCATGACTTGCGTCAACCAATCCATGCGCTAGGCTTATTTTCTGAAGCACTTAGCACTGAAAAATTATCATCTAAGGGCCACAACACGCTTTCTTTCCTAAAACAATCTGTTACATCACTTAGCAAGTTATTAGACTCCTTATTAGATATTAGTCGCTTAGATGCAGGCATTATTACTCCTAGTATTGGTGCAGTAGATTTATCCCAACTTATGCAAAATCTATCTGGTGATTTCAAAGTTGAGTGTCAATCGAAAGGTCTAAAGTGGCGAGTTAGGTGCCAGCAGGCTTGGGTTAAAAGCGACAGTATATTATTGGAGAATATACTTCGTAACTTGCTTAGTAACGCTGTTCGTTATACAGATAAGGGTGGGATATTATTTAACTGTAGACAACGAAAAGAGGAAGTTTGGATAGAAATTTGGGATACAGGAATAGGGATTTCAACTAAAGAACAAGAACAGGTTTTTGATGAGTTTTATCAAATTAATAACGCCGAACGAGATCGCCAACAAGGACTTGGGCTCGGACTTGCTATTGTTCAAAAACAAGCTCAGTTACTCGGGCACGATCTGTCTCTTGTATCCCGCCTAGGAAAAGGCACACGATTTAGACTTAAATTACAATCTACACCGCCTTCAGGCCCTTCTATACAAGCCAATGTGATCATTTCAAAGCAACTAACTGATCGTCATATTCTTATTATTGATGATGATGACGCCATATTAGAGGGAATGAAAATAACCCTTGAAGCTTGGGGGTGCCAGGTTTTTACAGCCTCAAATCTAGATGAAGCCACCGTTGTCTGTAATCAAACTACGCCCAATGTCATTATCTCTGATTTTCGTTTACGAGATCATGTGACTGGTATAGATGTTGTGCAACAACTAAGAACGCAGCTTAAACAAACGATCCCTGCACTCTTAATCACAGGTGACACAGCACCCGATCGCTTACAACAAGCACAGCAAAGTGATTTAATTCTGCTTCACAAGCCTGTGCAACCTGCCAAGCTTCGCGCTGCACTTAATCTGCTTTAACTTTGTAAGCGCTGTCTGCCTGCTTCAAATAAACAAACACCTGCCGCCACTGAAACATTTAAACTTTCCGCGCCACCTTTCATCGGAATATAAACTGTTTGGTCACAGTTCTCACGCGTTAACCGGCGAATACCACGCCCTTCTGCACCTAAAATAATGGCTAATGGGCCTTTTAAATCCGCTTCAAAAATTGTAGTTTTACTATCACCTGATGTGCCAACTAACCATATACCGTGTTGTTGTAATTCACGTAATACTCGCGCTAGATTGGTGATTTGAATAAAAGGTAATCGCTCTGCCGCGCCACTAGATACTTTTAATGCGGTGTGGGTGAGGCTTGAAGCTCTATCTTTGGGGGCAATAACGGCATGTGCACCTGCTGCTTCAGCTGTTCGCATGCATGCCCCTAGATTATGCGGATCTTGTACCCCATCAAGAATTAATAAAAAGGGTGGCTCATCTAAGCTTTCTAATAATTTGACTAAATCCGTTTCATCTAATGCTGCCAATGGCCGAGATTTAGCAATGCCACCTTGGTGCTGCACATCAGGGATCATTTCATCAAGTTCTTCTCGTGCTACCTTCTGAATGCTGATGCCGTGTTTTTTAGCGCCTTTAATAATGCCATCAATACGCGCATCGTGCCGTTCGTCCGCTAGCCAGATTTCTTTGATCCGCGACACAGGCACATCCAATGCAGCCTGTATCGCGTGTAAACCAAAAATCAGATCATTTTGCGCGGAAGGAGAATCAGATTTAGATGCCTTTCGGCGTTTCGTATGCTTGTGATTCTTGTCCTTCGATGACGGGTTTGACATATATTTCTACTCGACGATTTAGTTGACGGCCAGCTTCTGTATCATTACCAGCTCTAGGTTCTGTCTCGCCTCGTCCTACTGTAACCAAACGACTTTGTGAAATTTCTTGCAACACAAAATAGTTAATCACAGATTGGGCACGATGGCGTGAAAGATCCATATTATAACTCTCTGAGCCCACGCTGTCGGTATGACCTACTACATGAATCACTGTGCGAGGGTAACGCACTAGAATTTCTGATACTTTTTGAAGTGTTGGCATAAATGCCGGTTTCAAATCTGCACTACCAAAATCAAATGAAATTTCACTCGACACATCAATTTTTAATGTTTCATCTTCTAAGCGCTTTATTTCTATATCGTGGCGTGCTTGTTCTTCCGCTAAGGCTGCTTCCATTTCTTTTTGCTGATTATCCATATAATAACCAATACCGCCACCTGCCGCCGCACCTACTACCGCACCTACTGCAGCTCCGCCAGCATCACCTTCAACTACATATCCGGCTACTGCGCCAGCTGCTGCACCCACTGCAGCGCCAATTTTAGCTTGACGATTGGGATCATCCATCGTTGTACATGCTGTCATAAAGGTAGCCACAGTGGCAACAATTACTAACTTTTTCATTTTAAAACTCCTATTTAAGACCTAAATGATTATACTGGTCTTTAACACTATTACCGAGAGCTACATCATGGAAAAAACCTTTATTCCAGTCAATATTGCCCTACTTACTATCTCAGATACACGCACCTTAGAAACCGATACATCAGGAAAAGTTCTCCGCGAACGTGTTTTAGCTGAAAATCACCTAGTAGCTGATCAGCAAATTGTACAAGATGATATGTACCAAATTCGCGCTGTTGTCTCGCAATGGATTGCCGATCCTGATGTGCAGGCAATTATTTCAACCGGCGGAACAGGCTTAACAGGACGTGATGGTACACCTGAAGCCGTTAGCGTATTGCTGGACAAAGAAATCGTAGGGTTTGGAGAATTATTTCGGCAAATTTCTTACCAAGATATTCGCACATCGACTATTCAGTCTCGTGCCATCGGCGGAGTGGCTAATGGTACCTTTATATTTTGCCTTCCTGGCTCATCAGGCGCCTGCAAAACAGCCTGGGATGATATTTTGAAAGACCAGTTAGATATCCGCCATCGGCCCTGTAATTTTGTTGAGCTCATGCCACGACTATTAGAAAAATGACCGAAATCACACTCTATACAACAGCAGGCTGCCACTTATGTGAACTTGCTGATGCAATACTGAAAAAAATGGAAGTGATAATAAAATATATTGAAATAGGTGATAACGATGATCTTGTTGCCCGTTATGGCACGAGTATCCCAGTATTAAAATTTACTGATGATAGCGAGCTTAATTGGCCTTTTGAGCAGCATGATATTACAGACAAAATTTTACAGTTATCATAATGATGAAACTTTTACTTTATCGAGGCGTCGATAACTTGTAGCCATTTTAAAGGTCATGTATGCGTTTTTTTTGTCTGATTGTATTTTTCTGTGGGATCTATCCTATTGCTAACGCAGCAGATATGCCTCCACTTCCAGGCGAACGCTATGATATTGGCGGTTATAGTTTACATATAAATTGCCTAGGTGAAGGTAAGCCTACTGTAATTATGGATGTGGGTCTTGGCGATGATTCATCGGATTGGCAGTCACTGTTTGAACAATCAGCCAAAATAACACGCACATGTATTTATGATCGCCCTGGTTATGGCTGGAGCGACTATGGGCCGAGGCCTCGCAATAGCAGGCGAATCGCCTATGAATTGGGCTTGTTACTTAATCAAGCACAGGTTCCTCTGCCTTATATTTTGGTTGGGCATTCATTTGGCGGTTATAACTTACGATTATTTGCCAATTTTTATCCAGAAAAAGTCGCAGGAATAGTGTTGGTTGATGCATCACATGAACTACAATATGACCGCTTAAATATCAAATTACCTCGCCCTTATAAAAGACAGCGTGATATCGTCATCAGCACTCCTCCTCCTGAAGAACTGCCACCTAGCGATAAACCTCAAGCACTGCGTGATCATGCTTATCGTGCTGCCAGCCAAGAAATTGCAGGCTTATACCAAAGCTCTCGCCAAGTTCAGCTTAATGGCAGCATTCCTACTGTGCCTCTGATTGTTATCAGCCGTGGCATGCCTGAATGGGCTGGCAATGAAAAACTGCGCCAACGTGAAAAAATATGGATTGAATTACAGCAAGATTTAAGTCGCCTCTCGCCTTACAGTCAGCATCTATTTGCCAACCAAAGTGGTCACGATATTCCTCATGACCAACCTGAAATTATTCTAGATGCCATTTCAGACGTTATTGCGCAGGCAAAGCTTTCCGAAACACATTAAAAAGCCGTTATACTATCTGTCTTTTCATCCAACAATAATGCGTGATTATGACCGTTCAATATATCGATACCGAGGCAGACCTTATCCAATTCTGCCAGCAAATTGCGAATAGTACATGGATAACGGTAGACACAGAGTTCCTGCGCGAAAAAACTTATTATCCACAACTGTGTTTGATTCAAGTCGCAAACGATGATCATATCGCTTGTATCGATCCCTTAGCGATAAGCAATCTAGAACCATTGCTAGAACTTATTTACAATCCTGAAGTAACGGTTGTTTTTCATGCGGCACGTCAAGATCTTGAGTTGTTTTATCTATTACGAGACACACCACCCAGTAATGTATTTGATACACAAATAGCAGCAACCGTTTTAGGCTATGGCGATCAAGTTGGCTATGGCAACTTAGTTAAACAATGTATTAATGTTGATCTCGACAAAGCACATTCACGCACAGATTGGACAAAACGTCCGTTGGATCCAGCCCAAATTACCTATGCCGCTGATGATGTGCGTTATTTGCGAGATGTTTATAAATTACTGACACAACAATTAGCAGATAAAAATCGTACGCATTGGTTAGAAGATGATTTTTCAACGTTAACAAACATCGATACTTACAAGCCTGATCCCGACAATATTTGGCGAAAAGTAAAAGGTTTTGGCCGATTAAAAGGTGTGCAACTTGCCATATTAAAGCAACTTGCTGCATGGCGTGAAAAACGAGCCATTAAATCTAACCGCCCACGCCGTTGGATTCTAAAAGATGATGTGCTGCTTGATCTGGCCAAATTAGCACCTGAATCAATCGATAAGTTCAGCATGATCCGTGGTTTAGAAGCCAATACTATCAGTCGTTATGGCGATACACTTTTAGCAGAAATAAAACAGGCAAAATCAGTACCTAAAGAACAGTGGCCTGTGTTGAAAAAAGTACAACCATTATCACAACAACAAAATGCCATTGTCGATGCATTGATGGCGTTAGTAAGAAAATTCTGTGACGAACAATCTATTGCACCTGTCGCCGTAGCATCACGCAAAGAGATTGAACGAATGGTCAGTGGCGAAACTGATCTGCCAATACTACAAGGTTGGCGTAATGAAATAGTTGGCCATCATTTAAAAGATTTCTTAGATGGTAAACTCTCTATTACAGCCGATACAACCCAGTTAAATACAAAAGGATAAGACTATGTCAGCATTAATATGTGGCTCATTTGCTTTCGACACCATTATGGTGTTTCCCGATCAATTCAAAAATCACATCCTACCTGACAAAGTGCATATGCTAAATGTGTCATTTTTAGTACCTAATTTACGTCGTGAATTTGGGGGTTGTGCCGGTAATATTGCTTATAACCTGAAATTATTAGGTGATGATCCCATTCCAATGGGCACCGTTGGTAGCGATTTCACTAGCTACGCCACATGGATGGATAAACACAGCATCAATCGCCGTCATGTGCATGTCAAAGAAGGCAGCTACACAGCCCAAGCCTTTATCACAACAGATATGGATGATAATCAAATCACCGCATTCCATCCCGGTGCGATGAACCTAGCGCATGAAACATTAATCAGTGAAGCAAAAGACATCAGCCTAGCTATCGTCTCACCAGATGGTCGTGACGGCATGATTCAACATACCCAACAGCTACATGAAGCAGGCATTCCCTTCATCTTCGATCCAGGCCAAGGCCTACCGATGTTTGATGGTGACGACTTATTAAACTTTGCCAAACAGGCAACGTACATCACTTTAAATGATTATGAAGCACAATTATTCCAAGATAGAACTGGCTTATCGCCCAATGAAATTGCCGAACATGTTGAAGCATTAATCATCACCCGTGGTGGTGAAGGTTCATATATCTATACTGACGGAAACCGCTTGGATATCCCAAGTGCCAAAGTAGGACAACTAGCCGATCCAACTGGCTGTGGCGATGCTTACCGTGCTGGTTTATTACATGGCATTATGCAGGGTAAAGATTGGGAAACTACAGGGCGTATTGCTTCGTTATTAGGTGCGATTAAAATTGAGCAGCATGGTACACAGAATCATACGTTTACTATGGATGAGTTTGCTAAGCGGTTTGAGCAGAGTTTTGGGCGGGCTCTTTAAAATAGCTTTATTTAGCAGCTACAAATAGGAAATTATGATGTTTAACTCTTTTCGCATTATTCTTGCTTTATTCCTAATGATTCCACTTTCTGCATGCATAGGAATAAATACAGTAACGGTCTACCAGTCTTCCATTGCTGAAAATCGGAAAAGTGCGATGGAAGGAGATGGAATAGCTTTTCTCACAGGTGATGCATGTATTTATGTCACCGATCGAAGTGCAAAAATTTCCTCTGGTTATGACTCACCATACAAAATTTTCAAAGTCGCTATATGGATAATTCCAGAAATAAATCTAGGTAGTAACAATAGTGGCTACTCTATCATCCCAGAAAAAATATCTCTTCTGTTTGACGATGGTACAATAGCAACACCTCTATCAGTTCAAGTTAGTGGATTTGGCACAACATGGGAAGAACAAGAAACCCTGTTAGGTGCTCCGAAAGAAAGTATCAATTTCACTGATCATCAACATCAAAGAACAGGTGTAGCTTTCAAAGAAAAATCATTTATTCTTGACTGGACACGTCTCATTGTACAATTTCAAAAAACACGTGACGATATGGTTCCTTTGCAGTTAAATATACAAGGTTTAAGTCGCAAAGGAACCAAGATAGAAGTAACGCCCGTGATGTTTAAATTGATAACAGAGTCTCGTGCAGTATTTCCAGGACGATGGGCTGATGGAAGCTCATTATGGGATAGTCCTGCTGAAACCTGTCGTGAGTTGCAACAAATAAAAACACCATAGGTCGCCTTAAATTATGTGGTTCGCTACCGCTAAGCATTCATTTTTTGCATGCCCCAAAAAAGCACCCGATATAGCCTTACTTCCAAAATCAAAATTGATTTATGGCGGCGATAAAACGGGATAGAAATGCGAACTCTACAAGTAAGTTCTTGGGGGTATGGTGATATTGGGTCCCGTTTTTATTGCCCTTAAAAATGAGTTTATTTTACGGATAAAGCAGGTAAGTGTTTGAGCGTAGCGAGTTTTTACCTGCTCCGTGAAATAGACTTATTTTTGAGGAATAGCAATAATGCCGGGTGCCTTTTTCTTTGGTTCTGTTTCTTTTGGGCAAACAAAAGAAATGAACGCCCTGTGGCGAGCATCAATCTTCTAAAGAAAACCCAAGCTGCAACTCTTCAACACCCTTAATATCAGAAACATCAGAACCCCGAACAAACCCACTAGCCGTAACCCCAACCAAACGAACAGCCTGTTTACCCGCATCGGTTCGGGCAAGAAGCTCCGGCAACAAAACCCTAAAATCATCCAACGTAGCTAATATAGATGGTGAACTCTGAGCCCGAGTAACCTGCTGAAAATTAGCATACTTAACTTTAACCGTCAGTGTTCTCGCTTCTAATTGAAGCGTCTGCAATCGCTCAAAAACAATCTCAGCAAGCAACTCCAACTGCCGAAGCAATTCATCAACATCCATCATATCTGTAGAAAAGGTTGTTTCCTTACCCAAGGACTTTCGGATACGAGTACTGCGTACAGGACGCTCATCAATACCTCGCGAGATATTGTAATAATACAGCCCTGACTTACCAAAGTTAGTAGTTAAATCTTGCTGTGACCATTTCCGTAAATCTTTACCCGAATTAATACCTAATTTCTTCATTTTAGCCTCAGTCGCAGGGCCAATCCCATAAAACTTGCCAATCGCTAATTCTGCAACAAAGGTTTCACCCTGCTCTGGTTTTATGACATATAAACCATCAGGTTTATCCATATCAGATGCAATTTTTGCAAGAAATTTATTGTAGGAAACACCCGCTGAAGCAACTAGATTGGTTTCTTCTAAAATATCACGTTTAATCGCTTGGGCAATGCGTGTTGCTGAACCATCAAAGTCTGCCGTGTAGGTCACATCTAAAGACGCTTCATCTAACGATAAGGGTTCAACTTCAGATGCATAACGCCAGAATATTTCGCGTATTTTTTCTGATACTTCACGGTAGGCTTCAAATCGTGGAGGAACAAACAACGCTTGGGGACATAATCGATACGCCTGTGAACACGGCATCGCGGAATGAATACCAAATTTTCGGGCTTCATAGCTACATGCTGCCACTACGCCACGACTATTTGGCTGGCCGCCCACTATAAGTGGTTTACCTTTAAATTCGGGATTATCACGTTGTTCAACGGAGGCAAAAAATGCATCCATATCAACATGGATTATTTTACGTTGTTGTGGCATTTACCTTGCTCGTCATTCATCGGGAATAAAACCCGTTCGTGGTGAGCCTGTCGAACCATGATTATTCATCCACCCTTCGACAAGCTCAGGGCGAACGGAGTGTAAAATCACCAACTCATTGTAGGATACACATGGTACAACCACTGAATCACCACCAGCGAAAAAACACCCGCAATCACATCATCAACCATTATGCCTAAACCGCCATGAATCGCTTTATCGGCTAGATTAATCGGCCATGGTTTTAGAATGTCGAAAAAGCGAAATAGTACAAAACCGAGTACCATCCACTGCCAACCAGAAGGTGCGGCGATCATAGTTATTAGATAACCGACAATTTCATCCCACACTACGGCAGAAGGGTCGTCTGCTTGTAACCACTCTGCCGATTTCTGACAGATCCAAATACCAGCAATAAAGGCCAAAACCACTATTGATATGTATGTAATTAACGGTAAATCTTGCATCAACCAATAAAGTGGTAATGCAGCCAAAGTGCCAAAGGTACCCGGTGCTTTTGGTGCGAGTCCTGAACCGAATCCTAAGCCTAGAAAACACGCTGGTCGCTTTAATAATTCACTAAAGTTAATTCGCGAAGTGTTCATAGCCTATTCCTGTTAACTCGATGAGATTATCATCATCGTCGATATAATAAATACCATCATCGTCCGTAATCATCCCGATCCGTGTAACTTGGCCTTTGAATCGTTTTTCAACTTCACCAAAGTGTTGTGGTGGCACAATAAAACATAATTCGTAATCATCGCCCGAATGTAATGCTAATGCTTGTGCAACTTTGTGATTAATTTTTGTGAGTGTTTTCGATAAAGGTAAGCTATCTAAATTTAACCTCGCGCCCACACCACTTTTATCTAGAATGTGTTCTAAATCAACCAATAAACCATCTGAAATATCGATTGCAGATGAAGCTAAACCTAATAATTCTTGCCCAAGGGATATCCGTGCTGTCGGCTGCTCTAATCTCTGCTGTAAATAGCGTATATCATCACTTTTCAGCTTTTCATCATTCAACTGCTGTAATTGTTGCTGTAGCGCTGCGCCCGCATCACCTAAATAGCCTGATACATAAATCATATCGCCTAATTTTGCATTGCTACGGCGCATTGCTTTAGTTTGGTCGACAAAGCCATGTACTTGAATACTTATCGTTAACGGCCCTTCGGTTGTGTCACCTCCTACTAGCTGAATTTCATGTTCATTAGCTAATGCAGCCAAGCCTTTTGAAAATCTTTTAATCCAGCCTTCATCAACGTCGGGTAGAGTAAGTGCAAGTGTGAACCACGCTGGTTTAGCACCCATGGCAGCCAAATCACTTAAACCGACCGCAAGACTTTTATGACCTAATTTTTCCGGATCAACATCTGCAAAAAAATGGATACCTTCAACTAGTGTATCAATGGAAACAGCAACGGCATGATTAGGAGGTGGAATTAATAAGGCACAGTCATCACCAATACCTAGCTCAACATCATCACGTTCAGATGTCAGTTTTTCGAAGTATTTATGGATCAGCGAAAATTCATTCACAAGCCACCTCTCGGTTCGTCATTCTCGCATGTTTTAAGCGGGAATCTACATTATGGATTCCGGCTAACAAGCCTACCGGAATGACGGATTCTTAACTTACGATTTTTTACGTCGTTCCTTTGATACTTTGTACTCAGCAGCACGTAGTTTAGAGCCCATTTTATCTAAAACACCATTGACATATTTATGGCCTTTTTCACCACCAAATGATTTGGCTAGTTCTACGGCTTCATTCAACACAACGCGGTAAGGCACTTCTGGGCGATGAATAAATTCAAATACGGCAAGGCGCAGTACTGAACTTTCTACCGGATCAATTTCAGCTAAATTACGATCTACAGCATAGGCTAGCTCTGTATCTAACGCTGCAAGCTCTTTTGAAACACCTTCAACAAGTCCGTTGAAATACTTAGTGTCCATCTTGTCAGAATTTTCAGCGGTTACAAAATCTAATTCTGCTTTTTCCAATTCATGGTCATTAACAAGTGCTTGATACAAAGCTTGCACCGCAGCAGCACGAGAATGAGATCGGGGTAAAACTCTTGCCATTTATTGTGCACTCTCAATTTGACGTAATACATTGACCATTTCAATGGTGCCCATTGCTGCTTCTGCACCCTTATTGCCTGCTTTAGTACCTGCACGCTCAATCGCTTGTTCAATCGTATCAACGGTTAATACACCAAATGATACTGGGATATCCATTTGCAATGTTAACTGACCCAAACCTTTTGCACATTCGCCAGCCACATATTCAAAATGAGGTGTTCCACCACGAATAACGGCACCTAATGCAATAATGGCATCATATTTCCCCGTTTTCCCCATGCGTTGCACGGCTAAAGGAATTTCAACTGCGCCTGGTACTCGCGCCAAATCAATATCACTTTCACTCGCACCATGACGTACTAAACAGTCAATTGCTCCTGAGATTAAATTATCAACAATAAAGTCATTAAAGCGACCAGCTACGATGCCTACTTTTATTCCTTTGGCTGAAAAATCACCAGAAAATGTTGTGATATTGCTCATGGTTACGATCTATCCAAATAGTGTAAAGTGTCTATTGTACTGTTTTTGGCAAATTTCTGCCTGTTCAACATATTTCGTTATGATTTTTTATTTTTTGCATGAGGCAACCCAGCTGGATCGGCATCAATCATAAACCATTGATAAGGCTTTTTATCAATACGCACGGCGGTTAATTGTTCACCCCAAACCGCACCACTGTCGGTTGAAAAAACATTGCCATACTGGCCGGTACCTAATGTTGACCAATGACCAAAAACAATTCGATCATCTTTTGTTTTGCGGTTCGGCATATCAAACCATGGAATTTGTCCTGTAGGCTTGTCTTTTGGTTCGCCTTTAAATTTTAACGCTAAACGGCCATCTTCATGGCAGTAGCGAAGGCGAGTTAAACAATTAGTAATAAAACGTAATCTGTCCCAGCCTTCAAGCTCTTTAGACCATACATCGGGTTTATTACCGTACATATGTTTGAAGAATTTTCGCCAATCATCACCGCGTAGCACTTCTTCAACTTCTTTGGCTCTTTTTTTAACTTTTTTAAGTGACCATTGTTGGGGTAATCCGGCATGCACCATGCTAAAACCTAAATCAGCATCATGATGAAATAACGGCTGGTGACGCAACCATGTGATTAACTCTTCACGGTCACCCGCATCAAGGATTGATTCCATCGTATCCATGCGGTGTTTATGCTCATTGACACCCCCAGCAGTGGCGAGTAGATGAAGGTCATGGTTGCCCAATACAACTTTAACGACATCAGGCCCCATTTGTTTTGCAAAGCGAATCACTTCGGCAGATTTAGGGCCACGATTTACTAAATCACCCGCCAGCCAAACTTGATCTATAGTGGGATCAAACTCTACAAATTCAAGCAACTTTTGAAGCTCATCAAAACACCCTTGAACATCGCCTATTGCGTACACTGCCATCGAATAGAAACCTTATCTTATGAAACCTGTTCATGGTAAATATTTTTTATCATGGAAAGGCAAAAATGTTCTAAAAAGCGCAGTTTACACGAAGTAAATGAGCATTTTTAGGTTATTTTTAACGCCGCCATGGCAAAAAAGATGCCCCATGAACAGGTTTCATCGGCGGCGATATAGCGGGTCAGGCTTCAATACTGTAGTTTGATAGCTATCACTAAAATCATCGAATGCCGCCATAGCATCAACTAAGCTGTGTGAATTTGCCATCTCAAAACTATTGATGCCGCATTGTGACATATAAAATAGTTGATCATGCAAAATATCACCTTGTGCTCTAATTTCGCCTTTATAGTCATAACGATCACGCAATAAGCGCGCAAAAGAATAGCAACGTCCATCAGTAAAAGCGGGGAAGTTAAGCACAATTAATTCAAATTCATCTAAGTCCGGAATGATCTCTTCTAAAGGATCATCACCACTTAATCGTAGGCCTAGGCTACCATCATGTTTGACTAACGATTCATGCTCCGCTTGCCAACGCGCCAATGTCACAGTGATATTACCTACAACTAAATCTGCTGCTTCATCATCTAAATGCAGCCAATTGTCTTCAACAATTTCGCGATCTTTAATTATCTGCATATACACGCTCCTTAAACGGGTCAATACCAACACGTCGTACTGTAGCTAAAAATAATTCACCATCATGGCGAAGCTCTTTAAATACATCGATTAATGTTTCAACCGTTTCAAGTACTCTGTCTTTAGGAATTGCTCGTCCTAAGCGTTCACCTAGCGAAGCATCCTCTTCGGAGCTACCTCCTAGGGTAAATTGATACCACTCTTCACCTTTTTTATCGACACCTAGAATGCCAATATGACCGACACTTTGGTGGGCACAGCCATTCATACAACCCGACAGTTTAATTTTGATATCACCCAAATCATAGAGATAATCTAAGTCATCAAAGCGGTCGGTAATTTCTTTTGCTAATGGAATAGACGTTGCATTTGCTAGACCACAAAAGTCTAAGCCCGGGCAACAAATCATATCGGTTAGCGTATTAATATTTGCTGTAGCTAAATTATTTGATTTTAACTGGCACCACAAAGCATAAAGATCACCCTGCTTCACATCACTCAATAATAAATTTTGATTATGTGTAGAGCGCACTTCACCTAGGCTAAATTCATCAGCCAAATCAGCAATAATATCTAATTGCTCAGCTGATACATCGCCTGGAGGAGCCGTCGGTGATTTTAATGAAATATAAGCTGCTTTATAACCTGAGACCTTGTGTTCAACAATATTCTGTTTAACCCATGCTGCAAAGGCTGCATCATCAGCTTGCATTTTTTCAAAGCTCTCATCATTACCCGCAGTGGCATCGTAATCGGGTTCCGTGAAATGTTTTTTCACACGTTTGATTTCTTTATCATCTAACTCAAGTTGCTCACGAATGTGCACCCATTCTGCTTCAACTAGTTCACGAATATGATTGATTCCATGTTCCCGAACCGTGATTTTGATACGTGCTTTATACTTATTATCACGACGCCCGAGACGATTATAAACACGTAATATCGCTTCTAAATAAGACAGTAAATCTTTTTTTTCTAAGAACGGACGGATCTGCTGGCCTAAGATAGGCGTTCGACCTAAGCCACCGCCAACCAGCACTTCAAAACCAACTTCACCTTCATTATTTTTAACTAGATGCAAGCCAATATCGTGTAATTTTGTGGCCGCACGATCTTCATTTCCACCAATAACTGCAATTTTAAATTTACGTGGCAAATAAGCAAACTCTGGATGAAATGTCGACCATTGGCGAATAATCTCACACCAAGGACGCGGATCTTCGATTTCATTAGCATTAATACCCGCTAATTGATCAGAAGTAGTGTTACGAATACAGTTACCACTGCTTTGAATAGCGTGCATTTGTACTGAGGCTAATTCAGCCAAAATATCAGGCACAGTTTCTAATGCTGGCCAGTTTAATTGGAAATTGGTACGGGTAGTAAAATGTACATAGCCTTTATCATAACGACGCGAAATATCAGCAATTTTACGCACTTGTCTTGATGACATAAGGCCATAAGGAATAGCTACACGCAGCATCGGTGCATGGATCTGCACGTAAAGGCCATTCATCAACCGTAAAGGTCGGAATTGATCTTCGGTCAAATCACCGGCTAAAAAACGACGTGTTTGGTCGCGGTATTGCGTTACCCGTTGATCCACCATCGCCTGATCATAGTTATCGTACTGATACATAAGCTTTCTTAAATTTACTAATCGAGCTCTATATTATATGCGATTACCACTTATAACTGGAAATTATAAATAGCTATATTAATAGACGATTATCATCTATTAATATTTTTACCATTCATGTTACACACCGTTCGCCCTGAGCTTGTCAAAAGGCTAAATATAAATGTCATCCTTCGACAAGCTCAGGACGAATGAAATTTATTCTTTAAAACCAAAGGCGAACACCTGCAACCCACTTAGTATCAGATGTTCGCTCTCCTTCTTCTCGTGCGAAATCAGCTGTATCACCCAAACGTTTGTCCCATTCAATTCCTATATAGGGTGCGAATTCACGCTTTATCTCATATCTAAGCCTTAAACCTAAACTCACATCTGACAAGCCACTTCCCAAACCAACATCGTGATCATTTTTACTAAAAAAGTTAGCTTCAATTTCGGGTGTTAAAATCCATTTTTGGGTGAGTAATAATTCATATTCCCACTCCGTTCTCAAGCCTACAATGCCACCTTCACCCACAAATAAAGCAATATCTGTTTCAAAGAAATAAGGTGCAACACCTTGCAGTCCTAATACCAACCAATCTCGATTGGGCGTAGGTTTTATATCGTGCCGCCAACCAATTTGTGCATCCCAATAAGGTGCAATGGCCCTGCTATAAAGCAGCTGAACTTCAGCCTCTTCAACATCACTGTCGACTCGCTCACCTTCTGTTTTAAACCATAGCTTATTTAGATCTCTCCCAAGCCAAGATTGAGCTTCCCATGCCAAATCATTGTCATCCCCAACATCTGTAATTTCTAATTGGTCAATTTTAAGCATTGTTAATAGAGGATCATCATTACCCATAGCCATTGCATTTGTCGTGAACAAGAGTCCCACCATAAAAAATACTGCTATTCCGATAACAAAAAACACCGTCATTCCGGTAGCTTGTAGCCGGAATCTATAAGCACTTAATAACTGATAGGCTTTATGGAACCCCGCATGCGCGAGGATGACGCTGGTTTGTTTTGAAAAACTCACTACACAACCCGCACTTCACGAAACATCGCAAACATATGAAAACGCAAATGACAGTGATACGCCCATCGACCAACCGCATCGGCAGAGACCAAGTAACTTACTTTAGATCCGGGCTGCACAATAACGGTATGTTTACGTGGGATATTGTTGGCATCTCCCGTTTCCAATTCACTCCATAAACCATGCAAATGCATAGGATGATTCATCATAGTATCGTTAATTAAGGTAAAGCGAACTCGCTCGCCCTTTTTCAAAATGATGGGCTCTGCATCCGCGTATTTAATACCATTAATTGACCACATATAGCGCATCATATTGCCGGTTAAATGTAGTTCAATTTCTCGGCTAGGCTCACGTGGATCAGCTGTTGGATAAAGGTTATGTAAATCAGCATAGGTCAAGACTTTTCGCCCATATAATCGTTGATGATCTCGTAAACCTATACCGGGATCATCTATCTTATACATTGGCTTTTCGGCCCGCATATCGACATGAGGGCCAAATTCTGTTTTTTGATGCGTTACTGGCAACGCACTTCCATAACCTGCTTTTCCTGAACCCATCTCTGATGCCATATTCATTGGCATTGAATGATCCATTTTATGGCCACTATGTTCCGACATATCCATCATCATATCGCCACTCATCGCACTATGATCCATGCCCATATCAGCCATCGTTAAAATGGGGACAGGATCGAGTTCTGGTAATTCAGATTTCATATTTAAATCAGGAGTCAATACACCATAAGCGAAACCTGTTCTGTCTATTGCTTGGGCAAAGATGGTGTGGGCCTGATCGGCTGATGGCTCAACAATGACATCATAGGTTTCTGCAACACCAATACGAAAATCATCAATAGTCACTGCTTCAATATCTTGTCCATCAGCTGCCACAACAGTCATTTTGCAACCTGGAATACGCACATCAAATAGCGTCATCGCGGCAGCATTAATAAAACGTAAACGAATTTTCTCACCCTTGTTAAACAAACCAGTCCAGCCCTGCTGCGGTGCTTGTCCGTTCATCAAAAAAGTGTATGTCATACCCGTCACATCAGAAATATCTCTATCTGACATCCGCATATCATTCCACATTTCTCGTTCATTTAAGGTTTGAGCCACACCTTTTTGCTTCACATCAGACCATACATCAGCAAAGGTACGTTCTTTCATATTGTAATAATGGCTTTGCTTTTTCAGTTTGGCATAGACATCAGCAGGATCTTCATCTGTCCAATCAGACAATACAATTACGTAGTCACGATCATATTCAACAGGGTCATCAATAGGATCAATGACAATTGCGCCATAGACGCCTGTTTGTTCCTGATAGCCAGAATGGCTGTGATACCAATATGTACCACTTTGGTTCACATCAAATTGATACTTAAATGTCTCGCCGGGCTTTATCCCTGCATAACTTAAACCCGGAACACCATCCATATCCGTAGGAATAATCATGCCATGCCAATGAATAGAGCTATCTTCCGCCAGATGATTTGTTACATTTAAAGTGACACGTTCACCTTGTTTCCATCGCAAGGTCGGTGCTGGTAAAGAACCATTAACCGTAGTCGCAATTCGCTCTTTACCCGTGAAATTAACTTTCTGAAAACCAATATCAAGATTGAAGTTTTGGCCACGTAGCGTGGGTGTCGTGCTGGCATTATTTTCTGCTAAGGCAAATCTCGACCATGGCAAAGCAGCACCAACTAAAATCGATGATGCGCCAAGTACAAATCGTCTGCGTGTTGTCATACTTTCACTATACTCTTTTATATCCTAGATACTTATGACAAACTGAAATTAGAAATGACTGCATAAAAGTAATATGATGTTTATTCATTTCAAATAAACTGACTAAATCATGTCTATGACAAAGCGACAAAAACAACGTATTGGGCTCATAATTGGCTTTATTGTGCTCAGCTATTACGCCAGTCAATTTTCGCCTGAACAAGCGTATTCAACATCTAACCAACACGTTAATATTGAGCAACTTATTGAACAACGTAAAAGTGATGTTCAAATTAGTCTGACAGCTCAAGTGTTTAAGATTCTTAAAGATGATTTGGACGGTAGCCGTCATCAACGTTTTCTTATCCAATTATCTGATGGACAAACGATCTTAATTGCACACAATATTGATCTCGCTCCTAAAATAGACGACCTTAAAAAAGGTGATATTGTCAGCATTAATGGTGAGTATGAATGGAATAATAAAGGTGGTGTAATTCATTGGACGCACCATGACCCAGCCAAGCGTCATATTGATGGTTGGATAGAACATAATGGTAATCGATACCAATAAAAGTGGCTACACTAGAGACAGGCTTCCCCCCTATTGCCGACAGTCATGCAGGAATTTTAATCCTCGGATCCATGCCAAGCATTAAATCATTACAACAACAGCAATATTACGCTCATCCACGTAATGCTTTCTGGCCGATTATGTCTGATTTGTTTGGCATGGAGAAAGAATGGTCTTATCAACAACGCTGTAATCATTTAATCGCAAATAAGCTTGCAGTGTGGGACGCACTCAAAGCATGCCGGCGACAAGGCAGTTTAGATAGCAATATTGATCCCAACAGCGTGCTTGCCAATGACTTTAATACTTTTTTCAAACAACATCCGAAGATTAAACTAGTCGTATTTAACGGCGGTAAAGCCGAACAAGTCTTTAAACAACATGTAATGCCAATCTTAAATGAATCGTTTAAACAGCTTGGTCAAACACGGCTACCTTCCACCAGCCCTGCTCATGCCTCGATGACATTTGAACAAAAATTACAACACTGGCAGCAGGTTCTATCAGTGTTGTAATTGTATAAAGCGACTTTAACTATTGTAATAACTTTCGTTTCGCTTCTTGGTATTCTGTATCAGTCAATTCACCACTTTTATGTAATTCACTGAGCTTCGTTAATTCGTCACTTAATAAAGCTGTAGCAGCTTCGTACTCTTCATCAGTAGTTACACCACAATTATTATCTTTTTTTAGATTCTGCATATTCCCAATGCGTTCATCTGCCGCCGCAAGTGCTTTTTTATAATTTCCAGATTTTGCAATTAGATTAAACGGAAACCATAGCAGACCATCAATTATATCTTTACCATTAACATCATCTTTATCAGCATTTACAGCATCGATAATAATCTGACTTTTTACAATTTCAGTATCTAATTGATCGCATGATAAGTTATCGTCTCCAGCCTGATGGGCAGAGAGGACTTTATGTGAGGCACTACCTGCACAACCACTTAATAAAATGAGTGACGCTAAAGATAGAACAAGTTTATTTTTCATGTATTCTCCATATTATTTGGCACCAAAGAGAATACATATCAAATATTTTATTTGACCCATAATCATCCTTAATATTTTCTAAGACATTACTTTAAAGAGTATTGCCGACACTCCATGTGAAGGTCACGAGGGATAGTACATAGATTTATTTTATTATTCAAATGCATTGATATGATTTATGTCTATCAAAGAAATTCTATTAACCATGTTTCTTCATCACCAACAATCCTAAAATATCTCTAATTCTAAAAAACCGCCGTTTTTCAAAGTAGTTCTCAAAGTCTTTTTCGCCGGGCATCGGATAATACATATCCTTTTCTTTTTCGATAGTCAGCGCAGGTAAAGCTTCACCTTTAATTATCTTTCTAACAATACGGCGAATCAAACTCGCACCAATCACTGCGGTGATCATCAACACAGTTTCTTGCGTGGTATTAGCTTTGAGTGGAAATGATCGACGAGCCAACACGTCCCCCGTATCTATTCCTTCATCAATCCAATGCACAGTTACGCCGCCTCGATCACTGCCATTTTTTAACACCCAAAAATACGCCATTGCACCTTTATAAGATGGCAACCAACCAGGATGAATGTTCAAAATGCCTTTTTTAGGCAGCGATATAATGTCTTTTTTCAGGATTTGAGAGAAATAAGCTGAAATAATTAAATCTGGTTTGAGTTGTTTAATAAAGTCTTGGCTAGCTTGATCATTAATATTCTGACAGTGAAAAATGGGGATATTGTGATCCGCTGCAATCTTCCAAGCCGGCTTTAATCGCTTGCGTAAAAAAGGAAAAATCAACGTTATTAAATAGCCTAAACCTTGAATACAACGCTGCCAAAATAATAACCAAGCAAAACGCCAGCCGACTTTTATTAGATGACGCTTAATACGCGACCAGCCTTTGACTGATAATGTCATCGGCTGCGCCTTCACCACACCAACAATATTAATTTCTGGCATGACGAGTAGCTTGTTCATAATCATTGCACTGCCGAGATGGCCTGCTGAATAGAGAATGACTACATTAAGTTTCATAGAAAATATAAATTGGAAGATTGTTTATCTTTTCAATACACATCTAAAAACAAATCAAAAGCCAACTCAAAATAATCCGCAACTTTTAGTGCGTGTTCTCTCGTTGGCACCATTATATCCGACAGAGAAATTAATATTCTCTTATCATCCATATTTGCTGATATTACTCGGTCCGTTACTGTTAGAAAGCCATCAAAACTAGCAGGTAAAATGATACTCTTATTATTCGCCGCAAAAGAAAACGATACTACATCTCCAATTTGTGGAGGTAGAGATAACTCTAAGTCTCCGGTAATATTTCCATAAGCCCCATTTTCTTCAGAAAATATTGAAATATCTATATAAAATTTCATAACAATAAATTAGGCATATACAATTCCATAATGAATAAATAGCTAATTTTATTTATTCAATAAATTACCCAAATCCTTAGCATCCCAATGAGGGAAATGTTTTCTAACCAAAGCATTCAACTCAATCTCAAAATCAGAAATATGTTCTGAGCTAATCACTTGTTGTGCTTGTGAACCAGACACCGCTTCGGTGATCATACCTGCACCGATGGTGACATTGGTTAAGCGATCGATGATGATAAATGAACCTGTGCTTCGGTTACGCTTGTAGGCATCAAAGACCACTGGCTTACCCAATGAAAATTCGCATTGGCCAATTTCATTTAACTTCAATTCACTGGCTTCATTTTCAGCGAGTGTATTGACATCAATTTGGCTATCAAGGTTGGTTAAAATACCGGTGCTTTCGCTCACGCCTACTTTGAAGTTATATTGTTTGCCACTGACCAATGGTTTTTCGGTCATCCATACTACGGTTGCTTTGAAATGGCTGCCTACGTGCGGTTGATTGTTGCGATGCACAATCATATCGCCACGGCTGGCATCGATTTCATCTTCTAATGTCACAGTGATTGCTTCACCCGGAATAGCTTCAGCTAAATCACCCTCATAGGTAACTAAGGTTTTTACTTTGCTTTCAACACCTGATGGCAATACCGTTATCTCATCACCCGGTTTTAAAACACCTGATGCTAAGGTGCCACAATAACCACGAAAATCCAGATTGGGACGATTCACATATTGCACAGGGAAACGTACCGAATCGACATTAGCATCTTGTGAAAGCTCGATATTTTCTAACAAATGCATTAATGTCTCACCTTGATACCAAGGCATATTTTCGCTTTTATTAACGACGTTATCGCCCACCAAAGCTGAAAGTGGCACAAAGTGCACATCATCCATTTCTAGTTCACGTGCAAACTCGGTATATTCTTTACGAATATCGTTATAAACCTGTTCGCTATAGTCTTTAATATCCATTTTATTAATGGCAACAACGATATGTTTAATGCCTAATAAATTCGCGATAAAACTATGACGACGTGTTTGTGTTTGCACGCCATATCGTGCATCAATCAAGATAACCGCTAACTGACAATTCGATGCACCTGTTGCCATATTGCGGGTGTATTGTTCATGTCCCGGTGTATCGGCAATGATGAATTTACGTTTCGTTGTCGAGAAATAACGATACGCTACGTCAATGGTGATACCTTGCTCTCGCTCGGCTTGTAGGCCATCCACCAGCAACGCTAAATCAACTGTTTCACCGGTTGTGCCTGATTTAACGCTATCTTTGGTGATTGATTCAAGCTGATCTTCATAGATCATTTTTGAATCGTATAAAAGGCGACCGATTAGCGTACTTTTACCATCATCGACATTACCGCAGGTTAGAAAACGTAAAATTTCTTTATTTTCATGTTGCTTTAAATAGGCATCAATATCAGTGGCGATTAGGCTATCTGTTTGATAATTACTATCTGTTGTCATTAGAAATAGCCCTCTTGTTTTTTCTTCTCCATCGAGCCGGATTCATCATGATCAATTGCTCGGCCTTGTCGTTCTGATGTGGTGGTTAATAACATTTCTTGTATGATTTCAGGCAATGTTTCAGCATTGGAATCAACAGCACCCGTTAGTGGATAACAACCTAATGTTCTGAATCGTACTCGTTCCATTTTAGGCTCTTCGCCGGGCTCTAAACGCATGCGTTCATCATCAACCATAATTTTTAGACCATTGCGCTCAACAACTGGGCGCTCTTTCGCATAATAAAGCGGCACAATTGGAATACCCTCTAAGTGGATATATTGCCAAATATCAAGCTCAGTCCAGTTCGATAACGGGAACACACGAATACTTTCACCTTGGTTTACCTTGCTGTTATAGGTATTCCACAATTCTGGACGTTGCTGTTTAGGATCCCAACGATGGTTTTTATCACGGAATGAATACACACGTTCTTTGGCGCGAGACTTTTCTTCATCACGGCGTGCGCCACCAAAAGCAGCATCAAAACCATATTTATCTAAAGCCTGTTTCAAACCATCTGTTTTCATGATATCGGTATAACGAGCATGATCAAATGGATTAATACCTTCATCAATACCTTCTTGATTACTGTGCACTAGTAATTCTAAACCCAAATCTTTGACACGCTGGTCACGAAAAGCAATCATTTCTTTAAATTTCCATGTGGTATCCACATGCAATAACGGAAAAGGAGGCTTGCCAGGTGCAAAGGCTTTCATCGCTAAATGCAACATTACTGCTGAATCTTTACCCACAGAATAAAGCATTACAGGGTTATCAAATTCAGCGGCTACTTCGCGCATGATATGGATACTTTCGGCTTCAAGTTGTTGCAGATGTGTTAATTTTTTAGTCATATTATTTCTCTAATGTTGTGGCTTTAACGTGTAAACCACACTCTTTCGATTCTGGGTTTTCCCACCACCAACGACCAGCACGAATATCTTCACCCGCAGTTATCGCTCGTGTACACGGAGCACAGCCAATGCTGGCAACGCCGCTATCATGTAATTTATTATAAGGCACATCAAAGGCTTTAATATAGGCCCATACATCGCCATTTGACCAATCTGTTAGTGGACTGAACTTCTGTAAACCAAAGGTTTCATCATATTCGGAAACGGGTAACTCACTTCGTGTCACAGCTTGTGAACGTCGCATACCCGTTAACCACGCTTTTTTGCCATCTAAAGCACGTTTTAATGGTTTAACTTTACGAATACCACAACATTGTTTACGTAATTCCACACTGTCATAAAAGGCATTGGGGCCTTGTTGTGTCACATATTGCTCAACATCTTTAGCACCAGGAAAATAAACTTTCACCTCACCTTTATAACGCGCTTTGGCTTCTTGCATTACATCATACGTTTCTTTGGGTAATCGTCCCGTATCCAGCGTAAACATTTCAATGTCAGGTGCGAATTTATTAATCAAATCCATTAACACCATATCTTCAGCGCCATAGCTTGATGCTAACGTTGCTGAATCATAATCGGCAACAACATCAGCTAACACTTGTTTTACGGCTTCTATTTTTGCCGCTAATTTTTCATTCATATCAGTCATGATTTTTTCACTACTTTAATTATTGATGTCAGTGTTTGTTCTGACTCGATGTCACAAAGTTGGCCATCATTACGAAGGCTGGTGACCACTTCATCTATCGCATCACCATTATTCACTTCTAACAAAACTTCTTGCCCAATAGCCATTTCACTTAACGCTTCTCTCGCTTTAATATAATGTAGCGGGCATCCGTACAAAGTGAGGTTAATGGTTTCACTTAAATTAGACATTTTACACCTACGCCTAATAATAAAACGGCCAATAATGGTCTCATCACTGTATCAGGAATTTTCACACCTAAATGGCTGCCAATATAAATGCCCGGTAAAGACCCCATGACTAAATAGGCTAATAGTGACCAGTCTACAGTGCCCACCGCTGAATGCCCTAAACCTGCAATTGCCGTCAAAGGCACAGCATGAGCAATATCAGTAGCAACAATCTCCACACCCTTCATCTTGGGATAAAGAAATAATAAAGTTACCGCGCCCAAGGCGCCAGCCCCTACTGATGACATCGTTACCATTACACCTAAAAAAGCACCTGTCGCCACAGTTGCAACGGCTTTATGAGTTTCATCTTGTCGCACACGGTATATTGCACTTACTACTGGATGCCCTGTTCGCGCATGTAAAATATTAGTAATGGTTCCTTTTAACAATAACGCGCTAGAGGTTAAAATTAATGCCACACCCAGTGCCGAGGTTATAAGTTCGCTATGCTGACCTTCACTCACTCCCGTTTTATTTAAAAAATATAAGGTTATTAATGATGCGGGAACACTACCTGTTGCAAGACGTTTTACGACAGTCCAGTTGATCACTCCATGGCGCCAATAAGCCCATATACCACCCGATTTTGTTATTGCCGCGAATAACAGATCTGTTCCTACAGCTATGGCAGGTTGCACTGAAAAACCAAAAATCAAGATAGGTGTCATTAGCGATCCCCCGCCCACACCGGTCATTCCGACCATAATGCCGACAAATAATCCTGCTAGTGTATATCCCCATTCCACGTTAATTATTATCTTTCAATATTCTAAAAAGATGACAATATTACCATTTCAGCATATTCTATCAATGAATATTATTAACTATTGTTATAATTAAATCGTATATACGATATCGAGGATTGGATATGAAGTTACAACAATTAAAATATGTACGTGAAATTGCCCGGCGTGGTTTAAGTGTTTCTGCCGCAGCCAATGCGTTGCATGCTTCACAACCGGGTGTAAGCAATCAAGTACAACAGCTCGAAGATGAATTGGGATTACAAATCTTTGAACGCCATGGCAAACGACTGACAGGTCTAACAACCGTTGGTAAAAGTGTCGTTGATATGGCCGATCGTGTTTTGCTTGATGTTGAGAACATTCGCCAGCTTGCTGCTGATAGCAAAAATGACCAACTGGGAACACTCTCTATTGCCACTACGCATACACAAGCTCGTTACGCCCTTCCAAAAGCTATCAAAAAGTTTTCTGAACATTATCCCGATGTTCACTTAAATATGGTGCAAGGCACACCGACTGAAATTGCTGAAATGGTCGCCACAGGCCGTGTCGA
>JBJPGE010000005.1:0-37626 GCA_048595465.1 Methylophagaceae bacterium
CACTTAAAGCATGGAAAAAGGGATGGAAGCCTGAAAAAAATCCCGAGGAAAACTAATGCTTGATTTCAAAGCATTACCCCCGCTGAGCTTATATATCCATGTGCCTTGGTGCGTAAGGAAGTGTCCCTATTGTGATTTCAACTCACATAAGTCACCTGACAAGCTGCCAGAGCAAGTTTATGTCGATGCTCTTATTCGAGATTTAGAGCAAGAGGTGCCACATATTTGGGGTCGGACTGTTCAAAGTATCTTTATCGGCGGTGGCACACCCAGCCTTTTTTCAGCCGAAGCGTATGACCGTTTATTTTCATCAATTCGCGCTTTATTACCGTTGAGTCCTCAGGTCGAAATTACACTCGAAGCCAACCCCGGCACATTTGAATCACAACGTTTTGCTGATTATTTAGATTTAGGCATTAACCGTTTATCAATCGGTGTGCAAAGCTTTAATGATCAATCATTAATAGAATTAGGACGAATTCACGATAGCAAACAAGCCATAAAAGCCATTGAAACCGCACACAAAGTCGGTTTTGAAAACTTCAACCTCGATTTAATGTTTGGCCTGCCTCATCAAACGGAAAAAACAGCACGTAATGATGTGGCAACAGCTATAGCACTTGAACCTAGCCATATTTCCTACTACCAACTCACGCTAGAACCTAATACTCTTTTTTATCAACAGCCACCTACATTGCCAGATGAAGATCCAATAATAGATTGGCAAATAGCTAATCAACAACGTCTGGCTAATGCGGGTTATCTGCAATATGAAGTATCAGCTTACGCTAAAGAAAACAAACAATGTCAGCACAATCTAAACTATTGGAATTTTGGTGATTACATCGGTATTGGTGCTGGCGCACATGGCAAAATAAGTGATGCAGCCCAGCAAAATATCACCCGCCGCTCAAAACAAAAGCAACCACAAGCCTATATGGATAATGCTGGCACAACAGCCGTGATATTAACTGAAGAAACCATAGCCGAACATGATCTCGGTTTTGAATTTATGCTCAACGCATTAAGATCAACTGATGGCTTCCCTACCTCACTGTTTTATCAACATGCAGGATTGCCAATTTCACATATCACTAACGCACTACAACAAGCCGAACAACAAGGCTTATTAACGCACGATATTCACAAAATATGCCCAACAGAAAAAGGGCAGCGTTATCTCAACACCTTAGTTGAGCTATTTTTGCCCGAATAAACCTATAGCCATAAAAAACCACCTACCATTATAAGAAGGTGGTTTTTCAAGCAATAGTAACTAAGATAGTTGTTATGATTTTTTACGTCGTACACCCAGCAACCCGATAAGACCAGAGCCCATTAAATAAATAGCTGCAGGAATAGGTACTGCACTTACAGAAACTGAATCACGAATTAAATAGTTACCCGTTATTGAGTTAGCAAATGAGTCGAAAAATGCTCCAGAACGTAGAAAAGCGATATCATCTACTCCGGGTGTTAAAATATCACGTAAGATTCCCATGGTGTTGAAGGCTGAAGTCTCGTCAATAAGTATTCCCAAAACACTCTCTGCTCTTCCATCGGCGCGGGTCACACCAAGCAAAGCTATTAACTCATCTAATTTTTCACCCGTGTAATTTAACGTATTAGTGTTTACACTATCAGGCGCTCCCGCTGCACTTATCACTAACGCCTCAAGATCAGAGCTATTTGCATAAGACCAGCCATCGAATTCTTGACCCACACCAAATTTTGATGATATATCATCATATGAACGATCTATCGTTGCCGTCACATCTAGCCAATCTTTATTATTTGTTAAATCAGACAAATAAGTACCATGATCAATAATCGCGGCATGGCTTGTTGTGGCGGTCAAAGCCCCCAATAATAGCGATGCATAAATAAAATAATGTTTCATTATTAACTCCTTAACATTTTAGGAAAACGTGATGTAACTCACGATTTGACACCATCATAGAAGCAAATGCCGTGGGGAGGAATACCCAATCCTTGGTATAGCCGTCTCGGGTTTTAACTTATCAAAACCTATTAAATGCCTCTACACTCTAGATCATTGAAATTTTTGCCCAGTTCCTATTTGTTGTTTGTTATAATTGAGTGTTTAACTCACCTACTTACCACAAGGACTCTTTAAATGTCTCGCCTCTACAATTTTAGTGCCGGCCCCGCCATGATCCCTGAAGCCGTTTTACAACGTGCTCAACAAGAATTCCTAGATTGGAATGGCACAGGCATGAACACCATGGAAATGAGTCACCGTGGTAAAGAGTTTTTATCTATCGCTAATCAAGCTGAAGCTGATCTTCGTGAAGTGATGTCTATTCCTAATAACTATAAAGTGCTGTTTTTACAAGGCGGTGCTTCAGCTCAATTTACAGCTATCCCGATGAATTTGCTTCGTGGCAAAAAAACAGCTGATTATTTCAACACGGGGCAATGGTCTAAAAAAGCGATTAGCGAAGCTAAACGTTACTGCGATGTAAATATTGTAGCTAGCTCAGAAGATGATGGTTTTAACTCTGTGCCTGATAAATCAACGTGGAAGTTAAACCCTAATGCGGCTTATGTGCATTACACAGCGAATGAAACAATCGGCGGTGTTGAGTTTGATGAAATTCCTGATGTAGGTGATGTGCCATTAGTGGTAGATTTATCTTCCACCATTTTATCTCGCCCGATTGATGTGTCTAAATTTGCATTGATTTATGCCGGTGCACAAAAAAATATAGGCCCTGCTGGTTTAACGATTGTGATTGTGCGTGATGATTTGATTGGCGATATTATCGAAGGCGCTCCAACGACCTTTGATTATAAAGTACAAGCTGATAATGATTCTATGTATAACACGCCACCTACTTATGCTTTATATTTAGCTGGCTTAGTTTTTGATTGGGTTAAAGGCCTTGGTGGTTTGACAGGCATGGCAAAAATTAACCAACGTAAAGCCGAAAAGCTTTATGCTGCTATTGATGGTTCTAACGGCTTTTATAATAACCCCGTTAACCTTCAATACCGCTCATGGATGAATGTGACATTCACCTTAGATAATGCTGATTTAGACGCTGACTTTTTAGCCGGTGCAAAACAAGCTGGCTTGGTGACACTTAAAGGTCATCGTAGTGTTGGCGGAATGCGTGCAAGTATCTACAATGCAATGCCAGAAGAAGGCGTAGATGCGCTTATCACTTTTATGCAAGATTTTGCAGCTAAAAATAAATAAGGCTAATCACATGTTTAAAGTTTTAACGCTTAATAATATTTCGGTAACAGGATTAGACCGTTTACCCCGTGAAAACTATGAAATTGCATCAGAAATTCAAAACCCTGATGCTGTTTTATTACGCTCATTTAAAATGCATGATTGGGTAGTGCCTGATACATTACAGGCCATCGGTCGTGCTGGTGCAGGTGTAAATAATATACCTGTTGAAAAAATGACCGCAAAAGGTATTCCTGTTTTTAATGCACCCGGTGCAAACTCAAATGCGGTGCAAGAATTAGTACTAACAGGCATGTTATTGAGTGCTCGTAATATATGCCCAGCATGGGAGTTTGCTAAACAGTTAAAAGGTGATGATGCTGAAATAACCAAACAAGTTGAAGCCGGAAAAAGTGGTTTTGTTGGCTTTGAGTTACCTGGCAAGACTTTAGGTGTTGTTGGTTTAGGCGCTATCGGCATCAAAATTGCCAATACGGCTATTGCCTTAGGCATGCGTGTAATTGGTTATGATCCAAAAATCACCGTTGAAGGTGCGTGGAAATTATCACACGAAGTTGAACAAGCGACCAGTGTTGATGACTTGCTGACACATTGTGATTTTGTCACCTTCCATGTGCCATTAATTGAAGCAACTAAAAACATGATCAATGCCGATCGTTTAATCAATATGCGTGATAATGTCACCATTTTAAACTTTGCACGTAGCGGTATCGTGAATGATGAAGCGGTAGTTGCAGCACTTGATAGTGGCAAAGTGAATGCTTACGTGTGTGACTTCCCAAGTAATCTATTGAAACAGCACCCTAAAGTTATTGCCTTGCCACATCTAGGCGCATCAACAGCTGAAGCTGAAGATAACTGTGCAATTATGGTTGCAGAACAAGTTAAAGATTACTTAGAGAATGGTAATATTAGCAACTCAGTGAATTTTCCAACCATCAAAATGAGAAAACAAACCGACCAGTTCCGTTTGACAGTTGCCCATGAGAATGTGCCTAACGTAATCAGCTCGATCACTAATGCCATTGCTAAAGCAGACATCAATATTGTGGATATGCTGAATAAATCACTCAACGATGCAGCTTATACCTTGATAGATACCCAGGAAGTATTACCTGAGTCTGTTGTCAATGAGCTAAAAGCGATTGATGGTGTATTGAATGTACGGTGTTTGTGATAAAACTAGAATAAAAATGCTAATCAGGTAGAGCTAAATCTTAATCTCCGCAAAATGATACCTAGGCAATCAAATGGACATTTCCTGCCCACTTCATTTACACTCCTGCTATAGTTAAGCGGAATTTAGGATAATTATTTATGAAGAATATCAGATCACTTTCCGGCAAGATACTTATTGCAGTTCAAGACCTTGGTTTGATGTTAATCGCAATTTCAGCAGTTATTGCCGTAGGATTCGAATTCGTAACTATGTACGAAGCCAGGATTGTTACTTTGGCAGATTTGCTACTTCTCTTTATATACTTAGAAGTATTGTCAATGGTTTCAGTATATCTTAGCTCAGGAAAACTACCTGTCCGAATACCGCTTTATATAGCAATAGTTGCTTTGGCACGTTATCTTATTCTTGACATGAAAAATATGGAGGATTGGAAAATGTTAGGTGTTGCTTTTGCTATTTTACTACTTACAATTTCCGTTCTGTCACTCAGGTTTGGTCACACTCAATATCCTTATGATAAAGATACAGATGCAAGCTAATAAAATTTCTTTTCATTTATACTCAATAAGGTATCAGTATTGATTAAGCAGAAAAGAGACATTTATCACACACAGGAATTGAGCTATGGTTACCATGATAGTATGCTATTGGGAAATTTAAGGAGTTTAACAATGAAAAATTTAATATTGGCCCTTAGCATGACACTGCTTTGCACTAGCACTATTGGCTTAGCACAAACACTCTCTGTCCCAACTTACAGCGTGGCAAATAGTGCTGAAGGCGTGTTACGCCCGACGCGAGGCATGTCAATGTCAACTGTTGCACAGAAATTTGGAGAAGCTCAGCAGAAATCATCGGCGATTGGTGAGCCACCTATTACAAAATGGACCTATTCTGATTTTATCGTTTATTTTGAATATAGCCATGTGATTCATTCCGTAATTCCACGCTAATTGAAATTAGTTTCAATCAATGTATCACTGCCTGTTGATGTTGAATATAACAATAAAATAGTTTCTACAGGCATTTTCAAAAAACCTATTAATACTGATGTTTTAGTTAACTCGCAAGGGCTAGCTAATGATCAACAGGTCGATCTAAAAAATCATGGCGGAGAACATAAAGCCGTATATGCTTTTTCTGCTGGGCACTATGATTATTGGAAAGAAGCACTCCATAAACCTGATTTAGCTTTCGGCCAGTTTGGTGAAAACCTGACCATATCCGATCTAGATGAATCCACACTATGCATTGGCGATCAATTACAAATAGGTGATTGCATATTAGAAATAACCCAACCTAGAGTACCGTGTTTCAAATTAGGCATTGCGCTAGGGATAAATGAAATGCCTAAGTTATTTGTACAGCATGCTGCCACAGGGATCTATTTTAGAGTATTACAACCAGGTGCCATCAAAGCCTGTGATAACGTAGAAGTTATTCATCACCATCCAAAACAATTAACTGTTCAAACCCTGTTTAAAGCCTATTTTGATAAAAGCTTTTCAGATCCACAAACAGTGATGGAGCTAGCCGCTAACATCCCACAGCTTTCAGCTGAATGGCGTGAAAAAATTCTATCACGCATCTGACATGTTTAGCTCAATAGCTCAGCAATAACCGTACTCTAGTATTATTTTCATCAGATCTTATATCTAATTTAGCCCCTAACTGATCGGCCCGATAGTACATATTCTTGATGCCTCGACTATTTGAGCTCATCACTTTATTTTGTTCAAAACCTTTTCCATAATCAATTACATCTATAAAAACTTGCTGTGTTTCAGCTAAAATACCTGTTGCCAACTTCATTTCTTTCGAACCTGAATGCTTAATACTATTGGTGATAGCTTCTTGCACAATACGCATAATATGCAAACTTCGACTAGGGCTCATTTCTTTTAAAATGGGCAATTCGGTCACAGCCCACTCCAATTCAACGTTCGCAGCTTCCAATTGATCTACTAATCGCATTCTCATCATGCCTAATAAGGTAGACAAATCACTTAATACCGGATCAAGTGAATCAATTACAAAACGTAAATCCGTTAAACTGCTTTGGACCTTTTCACGAACTTTAACAAAAACGGTACCCTGTTTTTCCTGTAACAAACCAATAATAGAAATAAGCTGGCCACCAATTCCATCATGGATATCCCGCATAATCCGTTCTCGCTCACTGGCAAGAACTTGTTGCTTTTCTAATGTTTGTAATTGCTCATATTGTAGCTGTAAAGCCTGTTGTTTATTTTGAACTCGCTGCTCTAAAGTAGCCGCAAGCATTTCAGCCTTATTTATTGCTTGGACAAAACGCTTTACAATCACCCAGCTAAAAAATATCAATGCTGGGATAGCGCTATATTGAATAATCAAACCATCACTACTATTGATATAGTGATTTACCAACAAAATATCATGCCATCCGCAAACTAATATAAGCGTGCCTATTAGCAACATTAGATAAATGCCTTGGTTCGATGTTTTCCAATAACTAGCCAATAAAATATACATGGCATAAAAACCCAAAACAATTAAACAGGCATCCCATATCGTATAGCCAAAATAATGAATACTTGATATATCAGGTAAAAACAACAAGCCAAGTCCGAGTACAGCATAAATTAATATACTTTTTTCAATCCGAATATTAACCTTGCCAATGTAGCGATGAGTGAAGAATATCATCGCAATAGTCATCCACCCTAAGGTACTCATCGTCATTGCTTCCCACAATCGTGACGATACCGGTATATTATGAATAACCAAGTTTAGGTTATGGCTAGCCCAAAATAAAAGCTCTAAACTAAAAAAACCATAAAGCGTATCTTGAGGCCGTGCAATCCAAAATGCTAGCGCAATAGCAGCCATAATAAACATTGCAATGGTAAGCCATTGGATCACATTCACACGGATAAAATATTTCCAAGAATAAGCTGGCTGCAACTGTTTCACAGGAGCGATATAAAATTGATCTAACAGTCCCTGCTCCCAAAAAGCTGTTTTCACTTTGATATCTATTTTATTACGCCCCTGCTGCAATAACTTTGATGAAAAGTTGAATAACAACGGTTCATTCTGATGACGGGAAACTGGCTCACTAAAAGCACCTCCTTGCCCCACCCACACATCATTAATATACACCGCAGCGTTATGGGTAACACTTGGTAAATAAACCCCCCATGGTTCATCCATTACTTTATCTAAGTTTATTTCCACTCGATACCAAACTTGATCAATCTGGGAGTGATTTTCATACCAACTATCGGGAAGCACAACAGTTTGCCAATTAGTATTATCTACTGACTCAAGAGAATTTACATCACTAGCATTAAATTGAACATTATTTATAGTAGTGACTTTGGGTGGGCTAAAAAATGTAATCGGGGAATAGAAAACTAAAATATTGATTACGACTGCATAGATGATTAAAAGGGCTAATGCTCTAATTTTATTATTATCTGTTTGCATACAAACCTAAGTTAGCCACGAGAATACTTAAAGTGAACTTATCATAACAAGCCTAACTTCATCGCCTCATGCAAGGCCTCGGTTCGGCTATTCACCTGCAATTTCGTGTATATATTCTTAATATGAGTCGTCACCGTATAATACTTTATATCTAGTTTCTCAGAAATTTCCTTTGAAGAAAAACCTTGGCTAACTAATTTAAGAATTTTAATCTGTCGTTCAGTTAATGCTTCTGATGCAACCATATCTGGAGTTGTTTGTGCATGCTGAAATCGTTGTAACATCAATCGTGCAATTACTGGGCTAATCGGTGCACCACCATCCATCATCATCAAAATGGCATCGGTAATTTTGTTGCTCTCATCATGTTTAAGAATATAAGCCTTAGCACCCGCCTCCAAAGCCTCGAATACAATATATTCATCTTGAAAACCCGAAATAACCATTGCCTCACAGTCAATATGTAAACGTGTAATCGCTTTTATCAGGTCTATACCAGAGCCATCAGGCAAACCAATATCAGCTAAGAGAATATCAGGCTTAAAGTGTTCAAGCGCAGCGAGGCCTTCGGCCAGTGTACTTGCAGCCGCAAGCAAATTAAAGGCCGAATGGCTTTCTATCATCTTAGATAAACGCTGACGGATGTCAACATCATCTTCAACAATAATCAGTGAATAATTATCAGTATTTTCTTTAACCATAAATTCAATAATTTAAAATAATCATATTCAGTTTACACCTAATTATTATCTAACATCATCTTCATACCAAGAATTTGGTATATGAATAACATCCAATAATCACTAAAATTCAAACGTATGAAAATATTTCGGCTCAGTCACATTTTAAGCGTCTCGTATTCTTAAGGAAAAAACAATGAAATTCTTACCTCTAGCTCTGTTAGGACTCCTACCCTTTACAGCCCAAGCCGATCCAGCTGCTTTTGTTGGCATAAGCTATTCCTTCGGTGGAAGTGGTGTTGGTATATCAGTAAAAGTACTTTCAGACGATGAAGAAGAGCAAGCTGTTGCAGCCCTAGGTGCAACCTATTATCCTACAGCTACAAATAAGTGGGGAATGGATCTAAGTGCCGGTTATGCATTTGATGATGCTGCTGTTTTAGTTGGTTGGGACTTTTTACAAGAAAGTGTTCAAGTAAGTGCTGGTTGGGCTGACATTGAAGATGATGATTCAAACCATTCATCCACGGCTTCAGGTGGCGGTGGCGGTGGCGGCTTAGACTAGATTTTAGTTTTCATTAAGGAAACGTTGTCTAGCACCTTTTGGATAAGTGCCTAGCCTAGCGTGATGCAAAGAGTCAGATTCTATGATAACTAACACCAAGACTGACATCAATGTAGGTAAAAGGCCTAAACCGCCTATAAGGGCATAGGTCATTTCCTTCATCATGTTGCCGTATTGTTGACCAAGCCAGCCTAGCAGTGACACGGTACATAATAATGCTAATACGCCGCTGAACAAGACACTCCAACGGCGTGCAATTTGCCAGTGCACGTAGACAAATTCACTTTCTTCACGTTTCACCTTGCTTGCGCGGTAAAATGTAACAGCCAATGCTATAAATGAAAAAATAGGTACCAAGACAAGCAAATTAATATATTTTCCACCAAAGGCTGCAATCGCTGTGAACAACAAAATGTGATTCATGATCAGATTGCTCAAGAAAATATCATGCGGTACTTTGGCCGCAGCTATTTCTTGCTCGGTTATTGGGGGGAGTTCTTCACTCAATGTTAATCAGCCATATTGTTCAAAATAGCATCACGAACCGCATCTAAAGTTGCATCAACGGTTAACATTGGCGATGTGCTTTGTTTGATTGCTGTATCTGGGTCTTTCAAGCCATGACCAGTCAATGTACACACAATCATGCTACCTTCAGGAATCTTGCCACTGTTAATATCATTAATTGCGCCGGCTAATGATGTTGCTGAAGCAGGTTCACAGAAGATACCTTCATGCTCAGCCAGTAATTTTTGAGCAGCAAGAATTTGAGCATCCGTACATTCATCAAACCAACCTTGTGATTCTTCTTTTACTTTCCATGCTTTATCCCAGCTTTGTGGGTGACCAATACGAATCGCTGTTGCAACAGTTTCAGGGTTATCAACCATTTCACCACGCATAAACGGTGCACTACCATCAGCTTGGTAACCGACCATTTTAGGACGGGCAGTGATAATGCCATCATCAAAATATTCGCTATAGCCCATCCAATGTGCTGTGATGTTGCCCGCATTACCAACCGGTAAACAATGAAAATCAGGTGCGCGAGATAATTCTTCAACAATCTCAAATGCAGCTGTTTTCTGACCTTGTAGACGGTAAGGGTTGATTGAATTCACAATCGTCACCGGCGCATGTTCAGCCACGTCTTTAACTAATTGCATACCTTCATCAAAATTACCCTTAATTTGAATAACGGTTGCACCATGCATCATGCCTTGTGCTAATTTACCTAAGGCAATTTTACCTTCAGGGATCAATACGAATGCAGCAATGCCAGCACGGGCGGCATAGGCTGCTGCCGATGCTGATGTATTACCCGTTGAGGCACATATAATCGCTTTGCTACCTTCTTCAACCGCTTTGGTCACAGCCATGGTCATACCACGATCTTTGAATGAGCCTGTAGGATTTAAACCTTCATATTTAATGTAGATTTCAATATTTTTCCCTAATACTGCTGGAATATTATTAAGTTTAAGAAGTGGTGTATTACCTTCACCTAAGCTAATTAATCTTGTATCAGCACTCACTGGCAAACGGTCACGATAATTTTCGATTAGGCCTGTGTAACGTGGTCGAAATGGCATATTATTTTCCTTTTAAACTTAAATATTCTGGATACACTATTTTAGTG
Source organism: Methylophagaceae bacterium (assembly GCA_048595465.1). Classification (GTDB taxonomy): domain Bacteria; phylum Pseudomonadota; class Gammaproteobacteria; order Nitrosococcales; family Methylophagaceae. Next base: position 10,756 of record JBJPGE010000005.1, read on the forward strand.
TTTATCCTAATGATTCTACGCGAATACGCATCACTGAATCTTGAACACTCGTAAGCGCTTCAATTTGTGAGATCGCAGCATCCATATTTTTTTCAATAACTTGCTGTGTCAGCATAATAACCGGCACAATCCCGCCTTGCTGTTCTGGCTCTTTTTGCAAGATAGCTTCAATACTTATTTCTTGCTCGCTCAAAATGCGGGTGATATCAGCTAATACACCGGGTTTATCTTCGGTATGAATTCGTAAATAATACGATGTCACAACTTCAGGCATAGGTAATATTGGTGTATCAACCAACGCATCTGGTTGGAATGCTAAATGTGGCACACGATTTTCAGGATCGGTTGTTAACGCTCGTACAATATCAATAATATCTGCCACTACAGCTGATGCAGTTGCATCCGAACCGGCGCCTGCACCATAGTAGAGCGTTGGGCCAACTGCATCTCCCTGAACCAAAACTGCATTCATTACGCCATCTACATTAGCAATTAATCGTCGATGTGGAATCATCGTTGGATGAACACGTAGCTCAATTCCCTTATCTGTTTTTTTGCTGATCCCCAAATGTTTAATTCGGTATCCTAGTTCAGCAGCATATTTCACATCTTCTTGAGAAATTTTACTAATGCCTTCGGTATAAGCTTTATCAAATTGCAGTGGAACACCAAATGCAATCGAGGCCATAATGGTTAGTTTATGCGCCGCATCAATCCCTTCAACATCAAAGGTAGGATCAGCCTCGGCATAACCTAGCGCCTGCGCTTCCGTTAATACGTCAGCAAAATCACGGCCTTTATCACGCATTTCTGTCAGAATAAAGTTACCTGTACCATTGATTATGCCTGCTAACCATTCGATGCTATTTGCAGCCAGGCCTTCACGCATTGCTTTAATGATCGGAATACCACCTGCAACAGCCGCTTCAAACGCAATGGTGACGCCTTTTTCTTGAGCTTTAGCAAATAGCTCATTGCCGTGCATCGCAATCAACGCTTTATTCGCTGTAACCACATGCTTGCCGTTGGCGAGGGCTTCTAACACCAATTCGCGTGCAACACCCGTCCCACCAATTAATTCAACAACAATTTGAATACTTGGGTCACACACAATGTCATGTGCATCAGTTGTCAGCGCAATGCCGTTAGTATCACACCCTTTAGGGCTATCAAAACTACGATCTGCCGCACGTGTGATTTCAATATCTCGTCCGGCACGTCGTGTTATTTCTTTTAAATTTCGGCGGAGTACATTCACCGTACCACTGCCCACTGTACCTAAACCTAGAACACCTACTTTTACTGATTGCACTTGTTACCCCTTTCTAAACATGTCACGGATCCCTCGGATCGCCTGACGTGTTCTATGTTCATTTTCAATTAAACCAAAGCGGACATGGTCATCACCATATTCACCAAAACCTATCCCCGGTGATACTGCCACTTTTGCTTCTTGTAATAATTTTTTAGTAAATTCTAAGGAACCCATTTCACGATATTTTTCTGGGATTTTGGCCCAAACAAACATTGTTGCCTTAGGTTTTTCAACTTGCCAGCCTATCGCATTTAAACCATCACACAACACATCGCGACGATTCTTATATGTTTCGACTATTTCTGCTACACATTCTTGTGGACCTTCAAGCGCCGCGATTGCTGCCACTTGAATAGGCGTAAACATGCCATAATCTAAATAAGATTTCATTCTGGCCAATGCTGCCACTAATGTTTTATTACCCGACATAAAACCCACACGCCAACCCGGCATATTATAGGTTTTGGATAGTGTATAAAACTCTACTGCCACATCTTTAGCACCAGGCACTTCTAATATTGACGGTGCTTTATAACCATCAAACACAATCTCGCCATACGCTAAATCATGGACAACCCAAATTTCATGTTCTTTGGCAAATGCGACGACACGCTCAAAAAATTCAAGATCAACACATTGTGTTGTTGGGTTTCCCGGAAAGTTTAATACCAACATTTTAGGTTTAGGCCATGAATCTTTTACTGATTTTTCTAATTCACCAAAAAAATCACCACCTTCAATTAGCGGTACATGACGAATATCTGCACCAGAAATAACAAAACCATAGGGATGAATTGGATAGGCAGGATTAGGGACTAATATCGCATCACCAGGCCCTACGGTTGCCAATGCTAAATGTGCCAGGCCTTCTTTTGAGCCAATCGTAACAATTGTTTCTGTCTCAGCATCAAGCTCAACATCAAACTTTCTTTTATACCAATTACATACTGCTTTTCGTAATCGAGGAATACCACGCGACATAGAGTAGCGATGTGTATCTGGTCTTTGCGCAGCTTCGATCAACTTATCAATGATATGTTGCGGTGCAGGTTTGTCGGGATTTCCCATTCCGAAGTCAATAATATCCTCGCCACGCGCGCGCGCTTCTGCCTTCAAATCATTGACTATATTGAATACATACGGAGGTAGACGTTTAATTCGTGGAAAATCGTCGTTCAAAAAGGACACCTTTTATTCATTGTGTATTGTTTTTATATATCCAAATATATAATTTTAGCTATATTTGCCAAAAATAATCATTTAATTTTTAACAAACCGTGGACTTGGTAACTAAAATTAAAGAAAATCGTTGGCAAGTCGATTAAAATAACTGAGAATAATCTTATTTATAACCATTTTACAGAACTTTATGATGACTGAACAAGAAACATTTTATAACGACATCTTAGCCGATCTTGAAAACGGCACTTTGATGCTACCAACACTACCTGAAGTAGCCTTGAAAGTACGCGAAGTTGTTGATGAACCAGACGTCACTGCCGCGCAATTAGCAGAAATTATTATTACTGATGCCGCATTGTCAACACGACTGCTAAAAGTAGCAAATAGCGCACTTTATCGCGGTCGAATGCCTACGGAAACTATTCAAATGGCTGTTTCTCGGTTAGGGTTGACCTTAGTGCGAAATCTGGTGACCAGCCTCGTTATGGAACAAATGTTTCAGGCTACATCAAATCGTTTAGATAATCGATTACACGTATTGTGGGAACATAGCCGTGAGGTTTCAGCTATCAGTCAAATGTTGGGCTCGAAACAAGCTGGAATAAAAAATGATGAAGCTATGCTGGCAGGGCTAATTCACAATATCGGCGTTTTACCCATTTTGATGAAAGCAGAAGAAACACCAGGCCTTTTGCAAAATACAGCTTTGCTAGATAATGTGATCGAAGCGTTGTATCCACGTATTGGTGCGGCTATTTTAAAAAGCTGGAAGTTTTCAGATGAGTTTATTGCCGTTGCTGCCGGGCATAATGACCTTGATAGACCCGCAAATACATCCCCTAGCTTAGTTGATATTGTTCAGGTAGCTAATTTACAAAGTTACTTTAATACTGATAAAGCATTGGATGCGAGCACTTTAGAAAAGGTACAGGCCTTTAAAACGCTTAATATCGATATTGAAATGAATGTAGATGAGCTTGATGAAAACAGTGAGGAATATGCTGAGGCCTTAGCGTTGTTCGGAGGATAATATTATTACTTCTTCTTTGGTGATGTTAACTCGTTAAGCATTTGTTTCTCTTCTTCCGTTAATAAGCCAATCCCTTTTTTGGCCAATTTCTTCGAAGATGTAGTATCCACTCGAATTTCAGTCCGACGATCTTGAGTTCGGCGATCTTCGTTACGGCGATCTTCGTTACGGCGATCTTCTTTCGGCCACATTGAGTAATGTTTTTGTATTTCTTTAATCCACTCTGGGCTACCGAAAGCATGCTTTATCTTTCGGTTTTCTTTTTCACGCCGCTCTACATTACGTCTACTCTTTTCTCTTGAATTTTGAGCCATAATTTCAAAAACTGCTGCTATTAATAAGTCCTACAATAAATCGTAAGTACTTGTTAGTCCTTAATCTATTTAGCAAGTTCCCTCAGTATACCTCAATTATTCTATTCTGCTCGCATATGCGGAAACAGTAAGACATCTCTAATAGAAGGAGAATCTGTCAGTAACATAACTAATCTGTCGATCCCTATGCCCTCACCTGCTGTGGGTGGCATACCGTATTCCAATGCACGGATATAATCATCATCAAAGTGCATCGCTTCATCATCACCTGCATCTTTTTCTGCAACCTGTGCTTGAAAGCGTTCCGCTTGATCTTCTGCATCATTGAGCTCAGAAAAACCATTCGCTATTTCACGTCCACCAACGAAGAATTCAAAGCGATCTGTAACAAATGGATCGCTATCACTTCTACGTGCTAATGGAGATACTTCTGTTGGATAAGCCGTAATAAAAGTGGGTTCCATCAAGCGATGTTCAACTGTTTTTTCAAAAATCTCAATTTGAACCTTGCCCAAACCATAGCTATTTTTAAGTGGAATACCTAAGCCTTCAGCAACCTTGCTGGCTTCTTCTAAAGTCGATAACTGTTCAATAGTGATATCCGAATTGAAATGCAAAATGGACTCAATAATAGTCATTCGATGAAATGGTTTAGCAAAATCTAAATCTGTTCCTTGATAATGCACTTGTGATGTACCCAATACATCTTGTGTCACAGTACGCAGCATTTCTTCGGTCAGATCCATCAAGTCTTGATAATCCGCATAGGCTTGATAAAACTCAACCATGGTGAATTCTGGATTGTGGCGTGTTGATAAACCTTCATTACGGAAGTTGCGGTTAATTTCAAATACACGTTCAAAACCACCAACGACAAGGCGTTTCAAATATAACTCAGGTGCAACACGCAAAAATAAAGGCATATCTAATGCGTTGTGATGTGTTGTAAACGGCCGTGCTGTTGCTCCACCAGGAATCACATGCATCATCGGTGTTTCGACTTCTAGATAATTTTTCGCCATCAAGAAACGGCGAATGCCATCAATTATTTTTGTACGAATGATAAACGTTTTACGGCTTTCTTCATTCATAATTAAATCAACATAACGCTGACGGTAGCGTGTTTCTTGATCAGACAAACCGTGGAATTTTTCAGGTAATGGACGTAATGATTTCGTTAATAATTGGATATCATCCACCATGACAGAAAGTTCACCTTTTTGAGTGCGGAACATGGTGCCTTCAGCCGAAATAATATCGCCTAAATCCCAGCGTTTAAATCCTGCATACACACCTTCTGCCAAATCATCACGCTTCACATAAAGCTGCATATTGCCTGACATATCACGAATATTGGCAAAGCTCGCCTTCCCCATCACGCGCTTGGTCATCATACGACCTGCAATTTTAACGCGACGAGGATTTTCTTTTAACGCTTCAGCCGACGTTTCAGCATATTCAGAGGCTAGTTCCGCATTCAACACATCACGACGAAAATCATTCGGAAAGGCATTGCCCTTTTCACGTAATTCCGTTAATTTTTCACGGCGTTGAGCAATTAGTCTATTTTCGTCTTGTTCGGTTTCGTTTGTCATATTCTTTCCGGTTTATAATCCCGATTTAAGGGATGCTTCTATAAATTGATGTAAGTCGCCATCTAAAACAGCTTGGGTATTACCTGTTTCTACATTGGTGCGTAAATCTTTAATGCGTGATTGGTCTAAAACATAAGAGCGGATCTGACTACCCCAACCAATATCTGATTTACCATCTTCCGCTAATTGTTTTTCTTCATTTTGTTTAAGCAATTCTAACTCATATAGCTTCGCTTTCAACAAACTCATCGCCGTATCTCTATTTTTATGTTGAGAACGTTGCGATTGACATTGCACAACCGTATTAGTTGGTAAATGGGTAATACGCACCGCTGAATCCGTTTTATTAATATGCTGACCACCCGCACCACTAGCACGATAGGTATCAACACGAAGATCTGCTTTATTGATGTCAATATCAATATCGTCATTTACTTCAGGGTAAACAAACACACTGCAGAATGACGTATGTCGTTTTGAGTTCGAATCAAACGGTGATTTGCGTACTAAACGATGCACACCCGTCTCAGTGCGCAATAAACCAAACGCATATTCACCTTCAAAATGAATGGTCGCACTTTTTATGCCTGCAACTTCGCCTGACGAAGCTTCAACCAACTCAACTTTAAATCCTTGCGCTTCACCCCAGCGTAAATACATACGAAGCACCATATTAGCCCAATCTTGTGCTTCTGTACCACCTGAGCCAGATTGAATATCAAGGTAGGCATTATTCGCATCCATCTTGCCAGAAAACATACGCGAGAATTCAAGCTTTTCTAATGCTACTTCTAATTCTTCTAAATCCGTTTGAACTGCATCAAAGGTTTCTTGATCTTGTTCTTCCACTGCCATTTCAAGCAGGTCTTTAGCATCATTTAATGTATCACTATGGTTAGACAACGTTGTAACAATACGCTCTAAACTGACCCGTTCTTTACCTAGTTGTTGAGCACGTTCAGGATCATCCCATACCGCGGAGGATTCTAGCTCACGCGTTACTTCTATTAATTGTTCAGCCTTAACATCATAGTCAAAGATACCCCCTAAGATCGTCACTACGACCTCGGAGATCTTTTATTTTTTGCATTGTTGCGCCTAATTCCAACGTTAAATCCTCTTAATTTTTAGCATGATTATCTTGCAAAGCACTGCTGTTTAATTTTTGATTCACAAATGCATTTAAACTCAAACCAGCCTGCTTTGCTTGAACAAATAGAGCGCGGTGTAACTCAGGCTTAACCCGCATCACAAATTGACCAGAGAATGATTTCACAGCCTCTTTTCCTTCACGCTTGCAATCTTCAATATAGTCATCAACAACAGCATGAAATGACTTTTCAATCTCTACAACATCGCTACCATCAAAAACTAAAATATCCTGTGTGTTAATGACTTCACCAACAAAGGTTTCATCTTCATCACTATAGCGAATGACCGCTTCATAAGATTTATATTTCATAGTTCTATACCTTGCTCTTCAAACAATGTGCGAATAGCGCGAACCTGATAGGGTTTTAACTCTTTTTGAGGGTGAGGTGAGTGAATATTCAATGAATAATCATCAAACACTATTCGTATCCTCGAGCCATCACCTTGTTTAACCTTTCCACCAATCGCAACAATTAGTTTAGCAACATCCGTCCATTTAATATTTTTCTTAACAGGGTTAACCAACAAATTTTCAAATGTTTTTTGCTGCTTACTATTCATGTAGTTATGATACTACTTTTTAGTATCACAATCAAATTTCTATTTATGTCACACCTGCATACTATCAGCAGCACGTTACAAATATAAAATCACCACTCAAACGGCGGCTCTACGGCTACACCTAATGTTCGATATTTGGCATCATGCAGCCACTGCTTGCCTAAGGTTTGCGCTTGTTCTAATTCGACTTCCGTCATTTTCTGGGTGAGTTGTTCGCTTAACTTTGTCGCATCGGAATTATCGTATTCATCAGCTAGATAACTAGTAAATACATAAGATTTTATAGTGTCTTTTTCGACTACTTCGCCCGTGACATAGATTTGAGCTAAAGCATATTGAGCATCTAGATCTTCTAGCACCGCCGCTTTTTTATACCATTTAAATGCCTGATGTTTATCTTGCTCAACTAAGGTGCCATGTTGATATAAATCAGCAAGCACGCGTTGGGCTTTGTTATAACCTTGCTTCGCAGCGGTTTGATACCATTGCAAGGCTAGAACATTATTTTTCTCTACACCTTGGCCTTGCTGATACATTTCGGCCAATCTTAACTGAGCATCGCCATAACCCAAATCAGCTGCTTTTTGATACCAACTGAAGGCTTGTTTATAATTCTGGGGAATGTCCTCGATAGTATCGTGCATCCAAGCCACTAAGTACATAGCAACCACATCGAAGCCATTTTTCTTTTTGTTGACTTCTGACTGAGAAGCCAAACTACACCATTTGATAGCTTCGTTATAGTCTTGTTCCACCGACAAGCCATAAAAAGACAAATAACACTTGTTCAGTAAATATGATTTCTGATAGCCATATCTTTTAAATATCTCTAGATTTTTTTGGTTATTTTCACCAAAAAAACTATTATGCTGCTGGAATATTTTGGCTAATAATCTTTGTGATTGTCCATGGCCTTGCCTAATAAGGTGGCCATGCGTAACCAATATTTTTTGATCCCATTCATTCCGGCGCCATTCCGCATATAACCAAGAATCTAATGTGTCAATGGGATAATAATTTCGTTTTGACTCTCGGATCAAATGGTTGAATACGTCAACCTTTGCTTTATTAATTTGTTCTATTGTTAACTTTCTAGCGACTTGCTCTCTAATTTTAGACATTTCTTTGTCTGGCGCACCTCCCTGATGATGGTATTTCATTTCCATCAGGATGCTAGTCTGCAAATTAATATAGGATTTTAAATAATCTTGAGAAACACCTTGCCCTTGTTGGTACATTTTTCCTAATGCAAATAATGCCCGATAGTTTAATTGCTCGGCTGATTTTTGATACCAGTGAAGTGCTTGTTTATAATCTTGGGAAGTAATTACACCCTCATAATATGCCTTTCCCAAATCATATTCCGCACGACTTGGAGGGAAAAACACATTAGATATTGAGTTACTTTTCCCAATAGCTGTTTTCAACCATTCTAGAGCTTGCTCATTATCTTGAACAACACCTTCTCCATTTTGATACATTTCTGCTAATCGAATTATGCCATAGAGCTCATCTTGCAAAGCTAATTTTTGATACCACTCGAACGTTTGCTTATAGTCGCCAGCACGATATAGAGCACCCGCAAGTTTAGACTGTGCATTCACATCACCCGATTCTGCAGCTTTTATTAGCCAATATTTCCATTTTTTAAAATCTCCAGCTACTCCTTTTCCACCTCGGTAGTATCTATCCGATAATTCAAGTTGTGCTTCAGCATCACCTTGTTCTGCCAATTTCTTTAGCTCATAGGCATCAGAACAATAATCTTTTACTATAGTTGGCCAATGTCGTAAATTATCTTGTTTTGCCTTTGTCTCACACTCATTAAAAGCAGTGTCTTTATCAGCTATTTCATCAAAACTTGGCGGTTGAGAAAATACATTACTCCAAGTAAAAAGCATAAAAACCAGAGTATAAAACTTAGACCTGTCCATATCATCAACCATCCTTAGTTATCGTTTTGGTAAAAACCGCATAGGATCAACCGGTTTTCCATTTCGCCTTACTTCAAAATGCAGTTGATTGCGTTGGGTGCCGGTGCTGCCTAGTCTGGCGATTTTTTGACCGGCTTTAACGTAGTCACCTTCTTTCACCAGTAGTTTGGTGTTGTGAGCATAGGCACTTAGATAGACATCGTTGTGTTTTACGATTAACAAATTTCCATAGCGTGGTAGGCCATTGCCTGCGTAGACGATCTTGCCCGATGCTGCAGCCACTATGGTTTGGCCTGCTTTGCCTGCGATATCAATGCCTTTTCTGCCTGTGGCACTTTTTGAGTAGGTTGATATCACTTTGCCTTTGGTTGGCCATTGCCATGTAAGCTTAGTATTAACGGACGGTTTAGTACTCGGCTTAGGCTTGGTTGGTTTCACGGGCTTTGTTGTTGTCGGTTTTGGCTTTGGTTTGCTCGCTGTTCTTATCGGCTTAAAGCGTAGTTTTTGCCCGATGGCTAGTCGATAAGGCGAGCGAATACTATTATATTTAGCAAGGGTTTTATAATCCATTCCATAGCGCCAGCTGATGGAATATAGCGTATCACCTTTTTTAACTTTATAAACTGTGGGTGGTTTTGTGGGTGTATATTTCGCTTGAGGTGTTTTGCTTGCATATCCCTGATTTCCTACTGGGGCAATCGCCCTGCTCCCGCCGCAGGCTGTTAAAAATAACATTACGATAACGAGTAGTATTTTCATTAGTGCCTAAAAATAAAATACGCTATAACAAGAATAAGCAATGTGATCCAACCTATGCGGTCGATCCACTGACGAAGATGCTTTTCAAACCGTTCGCCACCCCACCACATTAAGCCTGCTTCTAAAAAATACCGTAAGCCTCGGCTGATAACAGAGCCTAATAGGAAAGGCGTTAATGCCATGGCTGTGGCACCTGCTGCAATGGTGAACAATTTAAATGGAATGGGGGTGAACCCTGCTATGAACATGGCCCAAAAACCCCATTTCGCAAAGCCACTTTGAACCGTTAAATACGCTTCGTGATAACCCGCTGAAATCAATAAGGGTTCAATGGCCTGAAAAGCATACATGCCAATGATATACCCAACGATAGCGCCTACAACTGATGAAGCCGTGGTTATTGCGGCATAAAACCATGCTTTCTCGGGTTTAGCTAGTGTCATGGGGGCTAGCATAATATCAGGCGGAATAACAAAGCAAAATGATTCGGTAAAACTCACTAAGGCGAGATAGTAGCTAGCATATTTATGGCTAGACCACGCCATCACTTTGTCATAGAGCGTGGAAAATAAGCCCACTAAATTTGCCCAGAGAGTAGCGGTACAAAACTAACCGGATCTAATACTGTTTCTTCAAATGTTGTGCCATTGCGATCAATCACACGCAATGATTGCTCTTCTCCACCTACAGGGATGACTAATCTACCGCCCGGTGCTAATTGGTTTAATAATTCTTTTGGCACTTGTTCTGGTGCACAGGTAACAATAATACCATCATAAGGTGCATTATCTGGCCAACCCCAGCTGCCATCACTGTGTTTTAAACGAATATTATTAAGCTTTAGCTGATAAAAACGTTCGCGTGCTTGATTTTGTAATGGTGCGATCCGTTCAACACTAAATACGCGATCAATCAAACGTGACAATACCGCAGTTTGATAGCCTGAACCCGTACCGACTTCTAATACTTTCTTCTTAGGCATACCTTCAAGTAATATTTGAGTCATTTTAGCGACGATGAAAGGCTGTGAAATAGTTTGCCCTTGGCCTATTGGCAAAGCAGTATCTTCATAGGCTCGGCTAGCTAATGCTTCATCAACAAACACATGGCGCGGTAAATCTCGCATCACACTCAACACTTCTATGCTACGTATACCTTGTTCTCTTAACCGAGAAATCAAACGATCACGCGTTCGCTGTGAGGTCATGCCTATGCCGCGTTCAGGTGTCATTTAGATGCCTCTCAACCATGTCGCTACATTATCAATCGCTTTATAATTGGTTAAATCAATTTGTAGTGGTGTAATTGAAACCGCATTACGGCGAACCGCATCAAAATCTGTGCCTGGGCCGGCATCTTGCTCTTCACCAGCAGGGCCAACCCAATACATCGCTCGTCCACGTGGGTCATACTCTTTAATCACCGGCTCGGCTTTATGGCGATAACCTAAGCGTGTACTTTCAAAACCTGTAATTTCTTCTATTGCCACATCAGGTACATTCACATTTAAGATCGTGTCAGCAGGCAACGATGATTGTTGCAGTCTCGACACTACTTTTTGCGCAACCCACGCGGCGGTATCGTAATGTTTGCCTTCTGTTCCAACCAATGAAATTGCAATAGCAGGTAAACCAAGAAACCGTCCTTCCATTGCTGCAGCCACGGTACCAGAATATAAAACATCATCACCTAAATTGGCGCCGGCATTAATACCTGACACCACCATGTCAGGTTCATCTTCTAGCAGACCAGTAATTGCTAAATGTACGCAATCTGTTGGTGTGCCTTCAACCCGGTATATGCCATTATCCAATTTATTTAAACGCAGGGGATTATCTAAGGTTAACGAGTTGCTTGCACCACTACGATTTCGATCGGGTGCCACTACCGTGATTTCCCCTAATTTTGATAACGCTTCTGCTAAGGATTTTAAACCTTCAGCCATATAGCCGTCGTCATTGCTGATTAGAATTTTCATGTATTAATATATTTCAAATTATTTTGGGTCATATAGTAGCATTTATACCCATAAAAAAGGGCACCACTAATGATGCCCTAATTTTTAGTCATTTGATGCGAATTACATCAGTTTATTATCAGATTGGCCACCACCATAACTATGGAATTGCATGGTTTCGCCTCCAGCTTCAACTTTAACAGCACAATACTTAAACTCAGGTATTTTTGCCGAAGGATCAAGTGCTGCATTCGACAATCTGTTCACTGCGGCTTCGTAGTAACAGAACGCCATAAATACAGCGCCTGTAGGCACTCCCTCATCAGCACGTGCAATCATTGATATTTGTCCGCGTCGTGTTGATAATGTGATCATCTCACCCGGTTTAACGCCCATTTCATCCAAACTAATTGGATTAATGGTTGCTACTGCTTCTGGCTCTAAGGCATCTAATACATTTGAACGACGTGTCATAGAACCTGTATGCCAATGTTCTAACATGCGGCCTGTGATCAAAATAAACGGATATTCCTCATCAGGTCGTTCTGCTGGCGGCACAATATCGGCAGGTACAAATTTACCAAGACCATTAGCACTTTCAAAAGTCTCAGTGAAAATAATATCGTCACCCGGATCCCCTTCTTTCAAACATGGATAAACAATAGAACCTTCATTTTCTAAACGTTCCCATGTCATACCGCCCATTGTCGGTACGGCTTTGCGTACTTCTTCAAATACTTCTTTAGAATCTTTATAGTTCCAATCCAAACCAAGACGACGTGCCATTTCTTGAATGATCCATAAATCTTGTCGTGCATCACCTGGTGGTGGTACAGCTTGGCGACCTAATTGAACTAAGCGATCGGTGTTAGTAAATGTTGCCGTTTTCTCAGAATAAGCAGAAGCAGGTAACACTACATCAGCTAAATAGGCAGTCTCTGTTAAGAATATATCTTGCACAACCAAATGTTCAAGTTCAGCCATCGATTGGCGTGCATGATTGGCATCAGGATCTGACATCGCAGGGTTTTCACCTTGCACATAAAGCCCTGTTAAATCACCATCATGGATCGCATGCATAATTTCAACAACGGTTAAGCCGGGATTGTTATCTAATTCACAGCCCCATAATTCTTCAAAATAAGCATGCGCTTTTTCATCAGTTACAGGTTGATAATCAGGGAACACCATTGGGATTAGGCCCATATCGGATGCACCCTGTACATTATTTTGACCACGCAGTGGATGCAAACCTGTACCTGGGCGACCAATTTGCCCCGTCATTAATGCTAACGAAATTAAGCATCGTGCATTGTCAGTGCCATGAACATGTTGAGAAATACCCATTCCCCACAGAATAATTGAGCCCGAAGATGTCGCATACAAACGAGCCACTTGACGTAAGGTATTTGCAGGTACTCCACAAATCGGTTCCATTGTTTCTGGTGAATATGATTTTAAGTGTTCTTTCATTGCTTCAAAGCCTTCCGTACGCTCGGCAATGAATTTAGGATCAATTAAATCTTCTTCAATAATCGTGTGCATGATCGCATTCAACATAGGCACATCACTGCCCGGCTTAAAGGCTACGTGATGTGTTGCTTGACGTGATAACTCGGTTGAACGTGGATCCATCAAAATCAGCTTAGTACCATTGTTTCGCATGGCATTTTTAATCCATGTCGCACCTACCGGATGGTTCACTGTAGGGTTAGAACCAATGATGACAATTACTTCTGCTTTTTCAACATCCGAAACAGGGTTTGATACCGCCCCTGAACCTAGACATTCTAGCAATGCCACTACTGATGAGGCATGACAAAGACGTGTACAGTGATCAACATTATTGGTTTTGAAGCCTGTACGAACTAATTTCTGGAATAAATAGGCTTCTTCATTACTACCTTTTGCACTACCAAAACCAGCTAATGCATTTGGGCCTTTATTATCACGAATTTTAGCAAATCCGCCAGCGGCTAAATCCAAAGCTTCTTCCCATGTTGCTTCGCGGAAGATTTTATCAATATCATTAGGATCCATCGAGAAATCACCTGATTTAGGCGCATCATCTCGACGAATAAGCGGTTTTGTTAGGCGGTGTGGATGATGAACATAATCGAAACCATAACGGCCTTTGACACATAAACGCCCTTTATTTGAATGACCATCACGCCCTTCTACATAGATAATCTTGTCATCTTTAACGGCATAGGTCATCTGACAACCGACACCACAAAATGGGCAACCTGATTCAACCATACGGTCTGGCTCAACCATACCCACATCATCAGCAGGCATTAATGCACCAGTGGGACAAGCTTCAACACATTCACCACAACCTACACAGGTACTTTCACCCATTGGATCGTCTAAATCAAAAACGATTTGTGTATGCGTGCCACGCATTGCCAAACCAATAACATCATTATTTTGCTCATCACGACAGGCTCGCACACAACGCGTACATTGAATACAGGCATCCATATTCACGGCAATACCGGGATGAGACGTATCTGCTTGAGGTTGATGGCGCGCTTCAAAGCGCGGTAAACCAACATCCAGTTTGCCAGCCCAGTAATCTAATTCTGAATTTAAGGTATGAGGTTGCTCTGATACATCAGACTTAAGTAGCTCTAATACCATTTTCTGAGATTTAAGTGCACGTTCGCTATTAGATTGAACCGCCATTCCTTCTGTTGGCGCACGACAACATGACGGTGCCAAGACACGCTCACCATCAATTTCAACAACACAAGCACGACAGTTACCATCTGAACCTTGGCGTTCTGAATAACAAAGGTTGGGAATATCCACATTATTTTGTTTAGCAATATCTAATAATGTATCACCATCATTCGCCACCATCGATTCGCCATTTAAAGTGAAGTTAATAGCCATTATTTTACTCCTCCCTTTACTAGCTCTTCGGGGAAGTATTTCATCACACTACGAACAGGATTAGGGGCTGCTTGTCCTAAACCACAAATGGATGTATCAATCATCACTTCTGATAATTCTTCCAATAACGCTTCATCCCATTGAGGTTTTTCCATCAAGGTTACGGCCTTCGCGGTTCCCACTCGACATGGTGTGCACTGGCCACACGATTCTTCTTCAAAGAACTTCATCGCATTAACGGCTAAGTCACGGGCCTTATCTTGATCGGAAAATACCACGATCGCGGCACTACCAATAAAGCAATCATATTCTTGTAAGGTATCGAAATCTAATGGCACATTACCTAGTGATGCAGGCAGAATACCCCCTGATGCACCGCCCGGAAAATAACCATAGAATTCATGCCCTTCTTCCATGCCGCCACAATATTCTTCGATTAACTCGACCATAGTGATACCTGCATCGGCAAGATGAACACCCGGCTTATTAACACGACCACTGACTGAGAATGAACGTAAACCGACACGACCATTTCGACCGTGATCTGTTAGACAGCTTGGGCCTTTTTCTAAAATATCACGCACCCAATAGAGTGATTCCATATTGTGCTCTAAGGTAGGTCGGCCAAACAAGCCCACTTCAGCTACAAATGGTGGACGCAAGCGAGGCATGCCACGTTTGCCTTCTATCGACTCAATCATCGCTGATTCTTCACCACAGATATAAGCACCTGCTCCACGTCGGAGATGAATTATAGGCATATCGTCTACAGGAGGATTGGCAACTAATTTTGCAACTTCTTGTTCAAGCACATTTCTAATCGCAGCATATTCATCACGTAAATAAATATATATTTCATGAATACCTGTCGCCCACGCACCAATTAACATGCCTTCTAAGAAACAATGAGGATCGCGTTCTAAATAATATTTGTCTTTTAGTGTGCCGGGTTCACCTTCATCAATATTCACAGCCATTAATTTAGGTTCAGGCATGCCTCTAACAATGCGCCATTTACGACCAGCAGGGAAGCCAGCCCCACCTAACCCACGTAGACCTGAGTCATCCATCGAATCTAATACTTTATCAATATTATAAGTACCGTTTCTGCACATGCGATAGGTGTTATAACCACCGTTCTCACGATAAGCATCATACTCAATTGGCTGTAATGATTCTGGTTCGATATCATTATTTTTAACGGCCGTTTCTACTTTCGCAACATCGGCTTCTTCAATAGGATTCATCCCGACCACTGCTACCGGTGCTTTTTCACAACGACCAACACAAGGAACACGTTGAACACGCACATCAGTACCAAGTGTATTTTCGAGTGAACGAACTAAGCCTTCCGAGCCTTTCATGCTACACGTTAATGATTCACAGACGCGTACGGTCAATTGTGGTGGTGGCGTATCGCCTTCTTTCACAATATCAAAGTGATGATAGAAGGTAGCTACCTCATACACTTCAGCCTTAGAAAGATTCATCTCTCGCGCTAATGCGACTAAATGCGCAGCTGAAAGATGTTTGTAATGGTCTTGAATTTTATGTAAATGTTCAATTAATAAATCCTTTTGGCGGGATTCATCGCCTAATAATATTTGTACTTCAGCTAATGCTTTTTGGTCAATTTGCCTGCCCTTACCTACCGCACGCGGTAATTTTAGCTTATTACCTGATTTTCGAGCGCTGATTTGCTGCTCACTCATTATGTTCTCTCTCTGTTTAGGACTCACCAAATTGGTGCAACTACTTTCAATTTAATATAGTAAAAATACCATGTCTAGCGCCAATTGTGAAGCGAAACACCATGATTAAATACGCAAATCACCATGAAAAAAGCCGACAAATAATGACATATTCATCGGCTTGTATTTATACTCAAATAGTATGGTAATTAGTCTGAATTAATCACCCTTCATATGATGTGAATGATGCACAGGCTTCATGAAAAAGTTAGCTATAAACGCCACAATTAATAAACCCGCCATTAAATACATTGTTTGATTATACAAACTTGGTGTCGGATCAACTGTTCCAGATGGTGCAATCTCCATCAATTTAGCAATCGTTACCGTTTTTGCTTCCATCAGACTATCCAGCTGCTCAACTCCTGCACCAAAAGTCGCTTGAAATGTAGATGGATCTAACTTATCAACCAAACCTTGAATTGCTTTTGCTGTTGCACTTTCTCGTAAAGATGTAATTGCTAACGGACCTAAAACACCTGCTGTACTCCATGCTGTCAATAATCGACCATGAATACCACCTACATACTTAGTACCAAATATATCTGCTAGATAAGCCGGAATGGTAGCAAATGCCCCGCCATACATTGTGAAAATTAACATGGTTGCAGCATAGAACATCACTAGCCATGTAATTGAAGGTGCAACACTCACTGCTTGCGCAGCAAATGGGATTGAGGCATATAACAATGCTCCCAAACCAAAGAAGATAAAGTAGGTGTTTTTACGTCCAATATAATCAGATGTACTCGCCCAGAAAAAGCGCCCTGCCATATTAAATGCACTAATCATCAAAACATAGGTTGCCGCAAATTCTAAATTCACCACATCGGGTAATACGCCACCAAAGATATCTTTCATCATTGTCTTAGCTACAGCGATAACACCTATCCCTGCCGTCACATTCAGACATAACATGACCCATAACTGCCAAAATTGTGGCGTTTTTAACGCTTCATCAATATGAACATCATGCTGAGTAATTAAGCCTTTGTTTTCATCAGGGGCAACATAACCCTCTGGTAACCACCCTTCTTTTGGTATGCGATAAGAAAATGCCGCAATCAGCATAATTACAAAATACACAACACCCAACGTAAAGAACGTTTGTGCTACACCGATATTACCTGTACCTGCTAGATATACGCCCTCCGGTCCTGGCACCAGCATAGCTGCAACATCGTTTGCACCCACAACAACCACTTCACGTAATTCGCCGGCAACTTCAACCATACGACGCCCCGCTTCAGTGACTAGTTTCACACTATCTAGTGAGCCCAAATATTCGGGTGCCACGTAGAAGGATTTCATCATTGGGCCAATCATGAATTTAGCGATCATAGCGCCGCCACCAAAGCCCATGATAGCAATACCTGTTGCCATGCCACGACGATCGGGGAACCAACGAATTAACGTGCTAACGGGGGAAATATAGCCTAAACCTAAACCGCAACCGCCTAACACTCCGTACCCTAAATACAGCATCCACAGCTGTCCTGTGACGATACCCATTCCGCCGATAATAAAACCACCGCCCCAGCAAAAAGCAGCAATTGTAGCGACAAGACGAGGTCCTACTTTTTCAAGCCATTTTCCGGCAAATGCAGCAGATAGACCAAGAAAAACAATGGCAACGGTAAAAATCCATACAACGCTTTTCAATGTCCAATCATCCGCGGCACTCGTTACAACACCCACTCTTGCAATTAATGCCGGATTAAATAAACTCCACGCATAAACAGAACCGATACACAAATGGATACCCAATGCAGCGGGCGCAATTAACCAGCGATTAAATCCTTCTTTAGCGACAATCCGTTGCTTTGAAAACAGCCCGGCCATCATTCTCTCCAATATTTTTATTTGTATACTAATAAAAATAGCATGGTTATTCGTTAATTTCAATGCATAAGAGCAGTTTTGCCCTTTATATTCTGGTTTTACCAATGAGATAGATATTACGGCCCAAACATTGCATATTGTGACAACGGAAACAGTTTTTATTATTACCACATGCTATCTTCTTATCCAAAGCATGGATAATATTTAAGGAATATTAATGCGACAAATTATTATTGCAAAGCTAAACAAAGGATTCACGTTAATTGAGTTGGTTTTAGCTATGCTAATTATTGGGATCCTAGCTACCATAGCATATGGTAGCTATCGCTCGATTATTGAAGGCATGAATACCAATCAAGCTATTGCTGATATCTATGAAATAGAGCTTATTATCGAGCGTAACAACACAACTAACAATTCACTACCTGCTGATATGAACGAGCTAATAGCCTTAGGTGCTCCATCAGAAGACCCTTGGGGACAACCTTATGCCTACCTTCCGTTCACGCCTACAACTCCTAACGGCCCAAAACGTAAATCTCACGGTACCGTTCCTCTTAACAGTGATTATGATTTATACAGCAAAGGTCCTGATGGCCTATCGTCTACACCATTAACAGCAGCTCGAAGCCGCGATGATATCGTTCGGGCGAGTAATGGTGGATTCGTTGGTCTTGGAGCAGATTACTAAACTCAAATGCTACAAATTAAGGGAACCTTCCTCGAAAGCAAAGTGGCTCGACGAATGTTTTTGCTCTTTATCGTCTCAGCATTACTGCCAATATTAATTCTTTCTGTCTTTTCAATTCGGCAAATAAATAGTATTGCTACACAAAATATTGAACATGAGGTCAGTCAAAGCACTAGAAGTATTGGCCGTTTAATATATGAACGCCTAATATTACTTAATGAAAAACTAGTTATTCATTTTGAGCATCAATCATCCAAGCCAATCGACGTTCTTAAAAATACAACTATCCGTGGTTTTGCACAATTTCATATATTCAGCTTAGAAGATTCCAATTACCTTGAAGATAATAAGCTTCCTACATTATCAAGTACCGAACAACAGTTTTTATTACAAGGTAAGCCTATTCTAATCACACATTTTCAAAAAGGTTTACCAACAAATATCTACCTACTTCACATCATAGAGGGTACGGATATCATCACAATGGGGCTTATTGAGAATGATGCAATATGGGGCGATCCTGATACTTTTGATCTCAGTAAAGGTTTTTGCATCTATGGCTCATCAAATAAAATACTTTTTTGTTCTCAAAAGAACTTGGGCGAACAACTTCAATCCATTAAATCAAATTGGAGCAATAATTCAACAGGCAATTTAAAACACTCTCATAATGAACAATCAACATTAGTTAGTTTCTGGCAAATTTTTCTACAGCCTCGCTACCTTTATACAAGTTTTACCATTGTGGTTGTAGCCGATGAAAACGATGCATTAGCTCCTGTTTCGGGATTAACAAATATTTATATAGCCATCAGTTTACTTGCCATTGCCTTCATTGCTTTTCTTAGTACAATTCAGATCCGCCGATATCTCACTCCCCTTGAAGAACTCATGCGTGGCATTAAACGCATATCTAATAATGACTTTAGCCATCCAGTAACTGTCAAAACTGATGATGAATTTAATCAACTGGCTGAATCGTTCAATTCGATGTCAAAACGGTTATCTCACCAATTTGAATTTTTAACGACAATGGCTGAAATAGATCAGCACATTCTTTCTAATATTACGATTAAAGATATTCTATCTACGCTTATCAACCAAGGTAATAAAGCCGCTCAGTCAGAAACGATGAATATCGCCATGTTAAATAAAAACACGACCGAACTGCTCGATATTTTTTCGGCTGATTTCCATCATGTTCACGGCATATCTGTAGCATCTCATCCTATTCAATCCTTTGATATCGAAGGCTTGCATCATCAAAAAACAGCGGTTTTTAATATCGAGGACACTCAATTACCTAGCTACCTTAAATCACTTGTTCAACCGCCCTTATCACAATTTGTAATTGTTCCTGTGCTTCTCAATAAAACACTTGCTGCAATATTAATTTTTGGTTTTCGTGAACAAGAATTTTCGCAAGAAACACATTTCCGATTAAGAGAGCTTGGTGATCGCTTTGCCATTGCATTAGAAAAATCAGCTTGGGAAAAGAAATTATACCAACAAGCTCACCATGATCCTTTGACCCAGTTACCCAACAGACAATTATTAAATGACCGTCTACAACAAGCTATTAAACGATCAATACGTGATGAATCTTGTTTTTCAGTTATGTTCATTGATCTAGATAGATTTAAAACAGTAAACGATTCGCTAGGTCATTCATCAGGTGACCAACTGTTAAAAATAGTCTCTCAACGACTAATAGATACGCTACGTGATGATGATACTGTTGCCCGACTCGGTGGTGATGAATTTATTATATTTCTATCTCCGATAGATAATCATGACGAGTTATATTCGCGTTCGACACTCATTGCCAATAAAGTATTGGCAGCGGTCACTGAACCTTATTCGATTGATAACCAAGAAGTCCACATCTCTACCAGTCTCGGTATTGCATCATTCCCCTCTGATGGACAAGATGTTGAAACACTCATTAAAAATGCAGATTCTGCTATGTATCATGCTAAAGAACAGGGCAGAAATAATTTCCAATTTTATTCCAAATCACTCAATGAAAAAGCACTTCAACAGCTAGTGATGGACACTGATTTACACCATGCAATAGAAAATAATGAATTCCAAATGTATTACCAAGCTAAGGTAGAGACACAATCTGGGAAAATTTTAGGTGCAGAAGCATTAATCCGATGGAATCATCCTGAAAAAGGGCTAGTTCCACCTTATCAATTTATAGCTATTGCTGAAGACAATGGTCTTATTAAAGTCATTGGTGAATGGACAATTAATGAAGCTTGTCGTCAAAATAAATTATGGCAACAACAAGGTTTACCTGCCATAACGGTCAGCGTGAATCTTTCTCCCGCGCAATTTCAACAAGATAATTTAGTTGATATTGTCGAACACGCACTTGATGATAGTAATTTGGATGCAAAATATCTCGATCTTGAGATATTAGAAGGCTCGGCAATGGATGATATTAAGCAAACGATCAAGATACTTAATCAATTTAAGGATTTAGGCATATCTATTAGCATTGACGATTATGGGACAGGGTATTCGACATTAAGTTATCTTAAACATTTCCCTATTGATAATTTAAAAATTGATCGTGGTTTCATTCTAGACTCTGTTACAGACTCAGGTGATCAAGCCATCATCGCATCTACCATATTGCTTGCACATAAGTTAGGCATGAATGTGGTAGCCGAAGGGGTTGAAAATGATCAACAGCTGGCTTTATTACAAAACTTAGGTTGTGACGAAATTCAAGGCTATTACTTCAGTCGCCCCATTCCTGCAGATGATTTTGCAAAGCTACTTGAGAAAGGGTCCATCACCGCTAGCGAACTAACCACTAGCTAATTCAACTTTAGTCACTTTCTGTAAGCCGCGTGGCAATTTATTACCACGTTTACCACGATCACCAGTGTAATGTGCTAAGTCTGCAGGTTTTAATGTTAGATGACGCCTGCCCGCATAAAGCGTGAGGCTACTGTCTTCTGGAACCACCGTAACTGAATGTAGCGATTCTTGTTTGCTCACAAATCGTGCTTGTGGAATATTGATTAAACGTACGCCTTTGCCTCGGTTCAGATTTGGCATTTCGCTAGCGGCAAAGACTAATAATCGACCGTCTCCAGCGGTAACGGCTAAACTATCATTAGCATTTTCAATCCAAAGTGGTGGCAATATTTCTGCACCTTCTGGCAGGTTAAATAAGGCTTTACCAGCTTTGTTCTTCGCCAATAAATTTTCTAATGTAGTGATAAAACCATAACCTGCCGTATTGGATAATAATAATGGCTTATCTAATTCACCTGCTAATACCGCTACAAAACGTGCATCGGGTGGTGTTTGTAATCGACCACTAAGCGGTTCGCCTTGCCCTCGTGCTGAAGGTAATGTGTGTGCAGAAATCGAATAACTGCGCCCAGTAGAATCTAAAAATACAATCTGTTGATTACTGCGTGCATTGACTGACAACATATAGCGATCGCCGGTGCGATAGTTTAATGCCTCAGCATCTACATCATAGCCTTTTGCAGCCCGCACCCAACCACTTTCAGATAACACAATCGTTAATGGCTCAGTTGGTAATAACTCGGTTTCGCTTAATGCTTTGGCAGCATTACGTTGCACAATCGCACTGCGGCGATCATCGCCAAATTTTTCAGCATCCGCAGTCAATTCTTTACGGATTAATGTTTTTAATCGCGTATCAGAGCTTAATAACAGTTCTAATGATTTTCGTTCTTTAGCAAGCTCATCTAGCTCACCACGAATTTTCATTTCTTCTAGCTTAGCTAAATTACGTAATTTTAATTCTAAAACGGCTTCAGCTTGGCGATCACTAATGCCAAAACGTTCCATTAGCATAGGCTTAGGTTCATCTTCAGTGCGAATAATATGAATGACTTCATCAATATTCAGATAAGCCACTAATAGGCCTTCTAACACATGCATGCGCTCGACTATTTTATCTAAGCGATATTGCAGACGGCGGCGTACTGTTGCCGTTCGATATACCAACCATTCGGTCAGTACATCTTTCAAGTTTTTAACTTGAGGTCGACCGTCTAAGC
The DNA here is from genome assembly GCA_048595465.1 of Methylophagaceae bacterium. Taxonomy (GTDB): domain Bacteria; phylum Pseudomonadota; class Gammaproteobacteria; order Nitrosococcales; family Methylophagaceae. The sequence continues at coordinate 33,792 of JBJPGE010000005.1, forward strand.
CGATCATATTCATATTAACGCGATGGCTTTTTTCTAAATCCGTTGAGGCAAATAAATGCGACATCAAGCCATCGATATCAACCCGGTTTGAACGCGGAACTATCACTAATCTAACCGGCTGAGCATGATCAGATTCATCTCGAAGATCCGCTACCATCGGTAACTTTTTATTATTCATCTGATTGGCGATCTGCTCAATTATCTTTGCACCTGACACCTGATAAGGCAGTGCATTAATAATGATTTCACCTTCTTTAGTTTTTTCGTAACAAGCCCTTTGTCGTACACTGCCATGACCTGTGGTGTAGATTTTCATCAAATCTTCTTGCGAAGAAACAATCTCACCACCCGTAGGAAAGTCTGGGCCTTTGACATCTTCTAATAAGGCTTCAAGTTTAGTTGTCGGCTTTTTCAATAATTGCAAACACGCATTGACCACTTCACGCAAATTATGTGGCGGAATATCGGTTGCCATCCCTACGGCAATACCACTACCACCATTCAACAAAATATTCGGTAAACGTGCCGGTAATAACTCAGGCTCATTCATCGTGCCATCAAAATTTGGCACCCAATCAACGGTTCCCTGAGCTAACTCGCCCAATAAGGTTTGTGCATAAGCCGTAAGTTTAGATTCGGTATAACGCATGGCGGCGAATGATTTAGGATCATCCATCGATCCCCAGTTACCTTGACCATCCACCAATGGATAACGATAAGAGAATGGCTGCGCCATCAAAACCATCGCTTCATAACAGGCTGAATCGCCATGTGGATGATATTTACCTAATACGTCACCTACCGTTCGTGCTGATTTTTTATGTTTTGAAACAGAACTTAAACCCAGTTCAGACATGGCATAAATAATTCGACGCTGCACCGGCTTCAGACCATCACCAACATTTGGCAAGGCACGATCCAAAATAACGTACATGGAATAATCCAAATACGCCTTTTCGGTAAACTCTCGAACGGGTAAGCGTTCTAAATCATCTACTGCTGAAGTCATTGTTTAATTCTCATCATTTAAACTACCGCCAAATCGCCTTGATCTTCTAACCATGCTTTTCTGTCTGCAGCACGCTTCTTCGCTAGCAATCTATCCATTGCCTCATCGGTCAGCGAACCTTCATCATCCGTTACATCATCGTCATCAATGGTTAATCTAATTAAACGACGCGTATCCGGAGCCATAGTCGTTTCTCTTAACTGCAAAGGATTCATTTCACCGAGCCCTTTGAAACGCTGTACATTAACTTTGCCTTTAATATTATCTTTTTCGATGCGATCTAAAATTATTTGCCGTTCTTCATCATCTAAGGCATAGAATATTTGTTTGCCTACATCGATACGATATAAAGGTGGCATCGCCACACAGATATGACCTTTTATAACCAATGGTCTAAAATGCTTTACAAATAACGCACATAATAAAGTGGCAATATGCGCACCGTCAGAGTCGGCATCGGCAAGTATGCAGACCTTGCCATAACGTAATCCTGACAAATCATCAGAACCGGGATCAACGCCCACAGCGACCGCAATATCATGTACTTCTTGCGAAGCTAGAACTTGTCCAGAATCGACTTCCCAAGTATTTAATATCTTCCCTCGCAACGGCATAATTGCTTGAAATTCACGTTCACGCCCTTGTTTGGCACTACCACCAGCAGAATCCCCTTCCACTAAGAATAATTCAGTTCGTGTTACATCTTGTGAAGAACAATCTGATAATTTACCCGGTAATGTTGGGCCAGATTGCACACGTTTACGGACTACTTTTTTCGCTTGTTTTAATCGTGATTGAGCACTGCTAATCGCGATTTCAGCAATTTTTTCACCATCTTCGGTGTGATGGTTCAACCATAGACTAAATGCATCTTTAACGGCTCCCGATACAAAGCCCGCACATTTTCGCGATGATAATCGCTCTTTGGTTTGCCCTGAAAACTGTGGATCTTGTAACTTAACTGATAATACATAACAGCACTGATTCCACACATCTTCGGGTGACAATTTTACACCTCGCGGTAATAGACTACGAAACTCACAAAACTCACGTAAGGCATCTAATAAGCCGGTACGCAAACCATTCACATGGGTGCCACCTTGTGCCGTAGGAATTAAATTGACATAACTTTCAGCTAATTCTTCACCTTGCTCTTCTTGCCACATAAGTGCCCAGTCAACCTGCTCATTATCACCTTCAATATGGCCGACAAAGGGTTGTGCTGGCACACAAGGTTGATCAGTCATCATTGAGCTTAAATAACTATTGAGGCCATCGTCATAACACCAACGATCTTCAATTTTCTCTTCACCCGTCAAATCAGTAAAGGTAACCACTAAACCAGGGCACAGCACGGCTTTTGCTCTTAAAACATGACGTAAACGCGAGACTAAAAATTTAGGTAAATCAAAATAAGAGCCATCCGGCCAAAAGCGCACGGTTGTACCTGTATTTTTCTTGCCTACGGTACCGATTTCAGTAAGATCTTCTACTTTAAGGCCATGCTCAAAAGCAATAGCATATTCTGTTGCATTACGGCGAATTTTGACTTCTAATCGTGTTGACAGTGCATTAACTACAGAAACACCAACACCATGTAAGCCACCAGAAAACTCATAGTTTTTATTTGAAAATTTACCACCAGCATGCAAGCGCGTCAGAATAACCTCAACACCTGATACACCTTCTTCAGGATGAATATCCACCGGCATACCACGACCATCATCAATCACTTCTAGTGAATTATCAACATGCAAGATAACTTGAACCTGCGTAGCATGTTTTGCCACTGCTTCATCAATACTGTTATCAATAACCTCTTGCGCCAAATGATTTGGTCGCGTGGTATCGGTATACATGCCCGGTCTTTTTTGGACAGGCTCTAGCCCTGTTAAAACCTCTATCGCCGAGGCATCGTATTCATTTGTCATTGTAATTTTGAGTGCTTAATTTGGATGGGTGCATACATTTTCATGTATTGAAGAGTAGCAGGATAAAACCCCCTTGCACAAGACTATTAGGAAAATATAAATTGAAGATTCTAGGTTTCTATTGACATCGCTTTTAACTGTAGTAATATAGACTATATTAGCAAACACTAATTTAGGAAATAATTATGAATATTGACCGACTTGTACTCGCCTTTGCGGGCGGCATGATTTTATTAAGCCTTATCCTTTCGCAATATCACAGCCCAAACTGGTTATGGTTAACAGCATTTGTAGGTGCTAATTTATTTCAAGCCGCATTTACTGGTTTTTGTCCATTAGCTAAAATGTTAAAAGCCGCTGGCAAAAAGGCTGGACACGCATTCAACTAGGAGTTTGAGATGAGAATTTTAGTTTTCCTTTCGGTCGCATTTATTAGCTTAGCATCACATTCAGTTATTGCTGATGAACAGCAAGAATTTCAGATGCAAAGCAAAGCGGCGATCAAAGAATTTGCAACTACATTAAAAGGGGCCTTGGTTTCAGCAATGAAGTCGGGTGGGCCAACTGAGGCCATTAAAGTATGCAATCAAGTTGCGCCTGCTATAGCGGCAACACTATCTGAAAAATATGATTTTGAGATTGCTCGAACCAGTCTAAAAGTGCGTAACCCTGACAATAAAGCAGATTGTTGGGAGCGGAAAGCACTCAATCAATTTGAAGAGCGTAAGCAGGCTGGTGAAGAAATAAAAATGCTTACTTTTAGCAAAAGCAATGACCAAGAAATGCGAATGATGAAAGCCATTCCAACGGGTGCGGTATGTCTAAAATGTCACGGCAGTAATATTGCTGAGCCTGTTCAAGCTTCTTTAAATGAACTATATCCAGAAGATCAAGC
>JBJPGE010000006.1:0-36614 GCA_048595465.1 Methylophagaceae bacterium
TTAACTCGGGCGAATTAATGCTTAATGATCAGCCGGTGCCTTTCTTAGATATGATTGGTAACGAGCCTTTGGCATGGGATGAGATTTTTGGTATGTAAATTTAAAAAGTCCCTATTTTGCAGGGACTCTTTTTAATGGTAAGCCAGCTTGATATAGGGTAAAGATGATAGAAGCTAGAAATAAACCGGTTTCTCGAATAGTTCTACAAGCTGGCATTCCAGTAATATTCACTTGTCTACTGCTCCCTTTAACGTTTCTCATTCCGCTGCTTGATTCAACTACAGCACCCTACTTTGACCTAACTCAACCCTTTTCACAGATCGCCTATTGGCTGTCTTTTTCCGGTGGCACCATGGGCGCACCTTTTGTAATTCTTTTGATGTTATTACTGTTGGTTACACGAGCAGGAATCGCAGCCCAACAACGCTGGAAAGAAGCTTGTATTATTGTCGTAATCACTGCGATATTTGCAGGCGGCGGTGCTGCATTTAATGAACATATTATCAAAGCAGAATTAAAACTACCCCGCCCTAATATTGTGTGGTTAGCTGACAGTGACTCACTTAATATGTCGGATGAAGCATTCTATGCTATTGGCGATAAAGAAGCCCGCCGAGTGCCGCTAACCAGAGCATTGAGTAGTGAACCCATTGCACTCAGCCCACGAATAAAAGCACATTGGATTGAAGAAACGGGATATTCATTTCCTTCTGGCCATGCCTTCTCAGCCATGTTTATCGCCACCTTCTTTTTAATGCTGGCAAACACATTAATCACATCAAAACGACGATGGCTTTTTTACGCATTACTACCGTGGGCACTGGCTGTATGTTATTCCCGCCCGATATTACGTGTTCATACGCCATTCGATATTACCGTGGGTGGTTTTCAAGGATTAGTTTTAGGATTTGTAGCGTGGTTAATTGCTCGATGGCTCATTATTAAATTTTCTTCTACAGAAGTGGAATAGAACTTGCTGAATAAACATAAACAACTGGAGGATAAAAGATGAAAAATATATTTTCAATGCTCGTTATTCTAGGTTTATATGCGGTTGTCGGTGGTTGCACTGATAAAAGTAGTGAAGTCAATTTGGTGACGCTCAACGACACTTTTGTATGTGATGAGCCAGTAATGATTGATTCTGAAGATAATCAACCCGTTCCCGGCTTTATTGTTTATATCGATAAATCAATAAAGACTAGCGTGGCTGAAGACACGTTTAGTGAAAAATATGAGCATATCACTATCTTTTCTTCATTCCCTCAAAGCAATAGTTTTTATGCCAATATTGATGATAAAACACTTAAACAAATGCAATGCGAAGAAGATGTGATTGCTATTGCTGAAATGTAATGTGGCTTCTCTAATAAATTTAAACAGTAGAATTTATTGACGTTTATCTTGTTTTATAGTGAGATAATACGATTAAATATCGAGGTAAACGTATGCAAATAAATATTGAAGTTGAAAACATTCGTTGTGGTGGTTGTGCTAATACCATTACTAAGAAGTTAATGTCTCTTGATGGCGTTGAGCAAGTTGATATTGCCATTGAAGAGCAAGCCGTCACGATTGAAGCAGAAGATGATTCAAACCGTGCTACTTATATTGAGGCGTTACTGGCTATGGGCTACCCTGAAAAAGGTTCGGTTGAAGGCATTGCATCCTTGAAAGGCAAAGCTAAATCAATGGTGAGCTGTGCGATTGGTAAAGTGAGTTAGCTTTTAATGAAGACCCTACTGCTTATTGCGCTATGTCTTTTTATTACCGTCTTTGTAATCTTCTTTATTATGGGGCATAAATCAAAGCAAGGTGAAGCTGCAGGCTTGGTAGATAATAATTTAACGCAATGCTCTGATAGACCTAACTGTGTATGCAGCGAAAACAAGAATGATTTAGAACACTATATTGCCCCGCTTTCATTCAAGAATAATAGCCCTATTGATTCTCTAGCAAATTTGAAGGAAATCATTATTGAAATGGGAGGCACACTTCAAACTGAAAGTGACGATTATCTCGCGGCCACATTTTCATCAACTGTTTTTAGTTTTATTGATGACTTAGAAATTAAAGTAGATGATAAACATGAACTCATCCATATTCGTTCAGCATCACGCGTTGGCCATAGTGATATGGGTGTGAATAAGAAACGCGTTGAGTTGCTAAAAAGACTGTATCAAGAGACGTTAAACTAAAGGGAAAGTAACAAAAGATGAAGAAATTATTGATAATAGCGCTGTTAAGTTATGGTGCTTATAACTATTTTGTTAAGTCTGCATCCCTAAATTCATTTGATAGTGCGGGTAATCCTATTACTATCCTTTTTACGATAAACAATTGTCCACCTTGTGATGAAGCACGCCGATATTTAAATAAACGGAAAATCGATTTTCAAGAATACAATATTAATGAAGATGGAAATGATGCCAAATCTAAATTACGTCAGGCAGGCGGTGGTCGTAGTTTCCCTTATTTAATGAGCGGAGATCAAAGTATAGCAATATATTCCAAAGCAATGTACACCGGCTTTTTTGCTGAGCTGTTTGGTTCTGATTTTCTATCACCACTTGAAAGAAGGTTGTTGAAAAAGAATTTTGATTCTCAAGGTCGACCAAAACTCGTGATGTATAGCACTACAACCTGTGGTTATTGCACGCGAGCGAGAGAGTATTTTGAAAGTAAAAATATTGCTTTCACTGAATTGTATATAGACAGCGATCTCACTGCTAAACAACACTATGATTCATTAGAAGGCTCGGGGACACCTCTAATCTACATTGGTTACAGCAGAATAGACGGATTTGATAAAAGGCGTTTAAAATCACTCATTAAAGATAAGCTCATATAAAGGTTAACGCAAATAATGGCAATGGCATGTGCTCGACATATTTTGGTAAAAACAAAAGAAGAAGCAGAGAAAATAAAGCAGCAGTTAGCAAAAGGTGGCGATTTTGCCAAGCTCGCTAAAAAGCATTCCTTGTGTAAATCATCCGCCAAAAAAGGCGGCGAACTCGGTGAGTTTCGCCCTGGCACTATGCTAAAAGCATTTGATAATGTTGTATTTAAGAAAGCTATTTTAACTGTTCACGGCCCGGTTAAAACTAAGTTTGGGTTTCATTTGATTGAAACAATTTATCGGAATTAACCTCTTTTAGGGATATGCATTTTTAATAGCGCATAGGTATAATGTCGATATGATGCGTCGTATCCGAAAATCGTTATTGTGGTTCTTTCTCGCTATATGTATATGGCTTGCTTTTATATCTGTAAGTATATGGAATTATGGTGCTCAAGACCGTGCTGTGAAGTCTGATTATGCCATTGTGCTCGGCGCTGCTGCTTATCATAAAAACCCTTCTCCTGTGTTTAAAGAAAGAATTGATCATGCTGTAGCACTCTATCAGCAAGGCCTGGTTTCAAAAATAATTTTCACGGGTGGTTATGGAAAAGGTGCACCTTATGCTGAAAGTGAAGTGGCTGAAAGATATGCTCTTCGTGAAGGTGTAAAAAAGACAGATATTTTGATTGAAACGCGCTCACGAAGCACAGTTGATAACCTTGTTGAGGCAAGAGCTTTAATGGATTCAGGCGGTTTAAGCACGGCCGTTATCGTCAGTGATCCATTGCATTTGAAACGTGCATCAATGATCGCCGAGAACTTAAATATTGCAGCCGTTACGTCAGCTACACCCACTTCAAGGTATCGTTCTTTTAAAGCAAAATTTAAGTTCTTAATACGCGAAGTTTATTTCTATCATTATTATCTATTTACAGGTCACTAGAAGTTTTCGTCATCATCGAACTCTGAGAAAAAATCATCATCTTCATCAAATGGCTCGCTAAATAAATCATCTTCGTCTTCAAGAGAAGATAGAAAGTCATCCTCACCTTCACCGTCAACGTTTTCATCTTTAGGAGTATATATAAACTTTAGGTCTGAATAGATAATCGTTGCGTTTGTTGTGAGCACAGTAACAAGTGTCGTATCGATATTTGTTTTTAATACTTCTTCTGTCGATAAACTATATACCCCAATTACTCTTTGGTGTTCATTTTTAAGTAATCCCCATAATGCTTGACTTGTCATAGGGTCTAGATAGATACGACGAAGATGTCGCATCGACTTTATCGCCCTATTATCGGTTAATAACACTTCCAGACTGTCTGGGTACTGTTGCACACCATTAGGTGCGTTTTGATAATAACTTGCAATTGCGTTGCGAAATTGTTCACCAACAAAAAATAATTGTTGTTCTTTTTCTCTTTTGGCGCTGTGTGCGATGCTTTCAGATGCTGCGGTAAGCGCCAACATTAAAACAGCCAGCGAAGCTAAGAGTGCAATGTAAGCAAAGCCTTTATTCGTTTTCACTATTTTACCAACTTGAATATTCACTGCCATCTAAAGCGATACCTTCTGCACCACTTTTAACATCATAAACACCAATAGAGTAATCCGGCAGTGGCACAATAAGCCACGAATTATTCAGTTCAGTAATCGGGTCAACGGGTATGGAGCGTAAGTATTTTTGTTGAACCAATGTTTCTAAGGAATAGGGATAGTTTCCTTTATCAGTGTGATAGTTATCGATGGCGGATCTCATTGTGGATAGGTCTTGATGCAAAACCGCTTCTTTTGCCCGTTCTAGCCCTGCAAAATAGCGTGGTAAGGCAATGGTCAATAACAACGCCACAATGGCTAATACCACCATTACTTCGACGAAGGTGAAGCCTTTTAATTTACCATTGTTTGTAGGGAACACCATTTAATCCTTTTTGAGAGCTTAAAGAGTAGATATCAAATACATCAACACCTTGTTGAGGGTAATCAGGAGGACTATCATAGCTACGCTGCCCCCATGTCAAGCTAGGCGTTTCATTCTGTTTAGGAAACATAGGATCGGTTGGTAATCGTCGAAGAAAATAAATCTTCTTTTTCAGCGGATCGGTCATGTCTTCAACACCCATTACTAAATCATTTAAGCTTTTTGGATAACCAGATTCGTTAGCCAGTTTTAGTATTCGTCCACTGTCAGCCGCTTTTTTGTAAGCATCGATTGCTGTTCTAATTTCTCGAAGATCACGCTTTAACTCAGTTTCTTTTTTCCTAGTCACGGCGAGTTCAGCATAGGGCATCACGGCTGTAGCTAACAGGGCTAGTATGGCTACCGTAAATACCATTTCAATGTATGAAAAGCCTTGTATGCCTTTTAGATGTAATCTTAAATTCATTGCATAAAATCTAAAATGACGATGTTAAACCTGGTGGTAGTTGAATATTTAGGCCTTCAGGTACTGCATTTTGTGGAGGAGCCGTTGCTGATGCACCTTTCGGTGTTGGCGCACGCCCTGCTCTAAACAGTTTAGATATTTCCTCACGGGTTTTTGGTTGAGTAAAGCCTTGTCCTGTACGCTGTTCACTACCTGTCCAATATTCTGCTGATGCGGCATCAGGTGATTTTCTAGCCCTGATAATATGTGGCGTAATTAATAAAACCAGTTCTGTTTTTAATTTGTCATCTTTATGTTTTGAAAACAATCTACCTAATACGGGCAAGTCACCTAGAAAGGGTATTTTATTGACTGTCTTTCGATCTTCATCATTGATTAAGCCTGCAAGCACTTGTGTCTCACCATCTCTTAATCGAAGTTCGGTTGATGTGCTACGCGTTCCAATTTGGGGAACAACAGCGCCCGTTGAAGTGGTGATCTTTTCCCCTATTGAACTTACATCAAGGTTTAGCTTAATGGTGACATCGCCGCCCATGCTGATCTGAGGTTCAACCTCGAGTTTAAGCCCGGTATCAATATATTGAACATTATCTGAAATAACACCGTTTGAAGATACATTTGATGTGATTACAGGGACTCTATCACCAATATGGATTCGTGCTTTTTCACCATTTTTGACTCTGATGCGTGGATTTGCGAGTAAATTTGCATTGGCATCTTGGCCGTCAAAAACTAATGCAGGATTAGGGCTGATACCTATGGTTCCTGAATTAACGTCTCTTAGACCTTTCACTGTTAAAGCTCCATCAGATAAAACAGATAGTTGTGTCGGCCATGTAACGCCCTTATCAGTAATTGCACTTCGTCGTAATTCAATAATTTCCATTTCTAGCATAACTTCGGGGTCAGCAATATCTTGTGATTCAATCAGTTTTTCCGCTAGCACCATTACTTCGGGTACATCTTTAATCATAATCATAGGTAAACGACTATCTATCTGAATTTGCTTAATTCCCAACATTGATTTTAATAAGTTACTTACTGTTGCAGGATCGGCATATTCTAAGAAAAAGCTTCGGATAACTAAGTCTTGGTATTGCCGTGTTTTTAAGGTGGTATCAGGGTAAATAATGACTGAATTTTCAGTTAATATCTTTTTCTTTAATTGGTTAGACTGAACAAGCATGTCTAAGCCATCTTCTAGCGATACATTTCGTATAAACAGTGATGCTTTTAGGTCGCTTTGAACATCTTTGTCCAACATAAAATTAACGCCGGTCCCTTTAGCTAGTGCTTCGATAATAACCTTTAGCTCGGTATCTCTAAACTCGAGAGAAACGGGGTTTTTATATGCAAGATGTTTGCGCATGCTTGCCAAGCGCTTAGCATCTGCCTTGCTAATAATATCCTTATATAATTTAGCGGCTTGTAGATTATTAGGATCTTCTGTTAACACATTTTTTAGCAAGATAATTGCTGTCTGGTCGTCGTCTTCAGATTTACCTATTAGGTTGATTGCTTGTTCTATATCTGCCTTGTGACTTTGGAATATATCAATTCGCCTTAAGCCATCTTGTGCGCGTAAATTATCTGGTGTTGTAAGCAAAATTTCATTATAAATTTGACGGGCAGTATCATAATCGCCATTTGAAAATGCGGCATCGGCTTTAACGGTTAAACTTTGGAGAACCGCTTCTTGTTGTCTAAGCTCTTCTAATCTATCCGGCACAAACTCCTTGGCAACAGAGACATTGTCGTCTTTCTTTTTTGCAAGCATATCAGTGTGCTCACAGCCTAATAGGCTTAAGGATAGGATTGCTATAATTACGCGTGGAAAATTAACTGTTTTTGTATTCATAATAGTCATGACTTTAAATTTATGGGCTTCAAGGTGCCTTTCCAATACTCATATTTTGAGTAGTGTTTAAGGGCAAATATTTCCATCTAAGTTGTTTTTCAGTGATCGCTTTCAATTGATAATTAGAACCTACTTTGTCACCTTCGCGAAGAATAAGCAGCGATTGATCTTGCAACAAAAATACCTTCGTAACACCTTCTTCCGTTAGCTTGCCAATATAGGTGAAAGGAAATGGTGGTGTGCTTGGTTTAATTCTTGGAAGTACAACGGGTCTTACGCTTTGTATTGGTTTTGCTTGAACCTGATCAGGTAATTCAAATAAATCATAGCTGTCTTCATCAAGCCCTTCACGTTGAACCAGCATAAAGTCTCGATTAAGCGTTGGCGGTATAGTTTGGCTTGTATCTGCTTTAGCTTGCCTAGCAGGTTCAACAATAGCAATATCATTTTCTAGTCCAGGTGTAGACCACACCAACCAGAGCGTTATGGCTAAGAGCCCTCCAAGAATCAACCAACGTTTTACTGTATCCATTAGTTCACCATATACAAAGTAAACCGAAGGTGTGCAGCAATATCATCTTGATTAGCACTTCGTTCAAAACTTAACTGTTCTAAGGCCAGCAGTGGTAATTCGGCTAGCACATGAACAATAAAGGCTTTAATATCAAGATAGGATGACTCCACAGAAAAAGACATAGTGTATCGAATCACGCTATCCCCGCGTTTTTTCTCGTCTTTATAGATAATCTCATCAATATTTAAGCCATACAGCTCTGCTGTATCAAATACGGACTGTATGCTCGCCGGTGTATTTTTAATATGTGGCATTTGAGTAAAAATAGGCTCAGCTGGAGAAAGATACGCCTGCACCACTTGTTGACGTTGTACCGCCGGTACTGCTGTCTTATCTAGCATTAAATAGTGTTTATATTTGGGTAGAAAAATATAAAACCCATATAATAAAAGTGAAATTAATAATAGCCATGCACAACAACCTGCAAGCCCTATATTTTCATACCATCGGGTGAGTATCCAACGTAATCTTTGCATTAGATCTCCCAGCCCATTTTCACTGTGAAGCTAATGCTGTTCATGCTATCAAACTCTAATTTTCTTTGATTGAGCAATAGCACATTAAATAAATTCGATTGACGTTCTAATGATGTTACAAATGCCAGCATAGCTTCTGAGTCAACGGCTTGTGCAGCAAGCATGACATCACCGGCAACAGGATCAGGCTGTATACTCATCATCGTTACTGAAGGCGATTCTTTTTTAGCTTTCTCTAAGGCTGTTAATAGTGCTTGCCAAGGTAAATTTAATTTCTGTTGCACTACAGTAGCCAGTTGTAATTTTCGCAGATCTTCAGCGGTAGGTTTGGCTTGTATTTCAGGTAAAAAGTTTGAGCTTGTGGAAACACTTTCAATCTCGGCAATTTTGCCACTGATGCCCCGATGTTCAAATAGCATGGCCGCAGCCACTAACAAAAGTAACAATAACAACACAGTGTTTGATCTACGCTTATGGCGTACTTTTGTATTTAAAAAGTCTAAATGCATTGACTTCATAGTAAATCAGCCATGATTGTTCGTGTATCACTGTTCATATTTTTCTGAACCAAACTTGTAATTTTTATACCATCCAACAGACCGTTTGGTTGAAAGCCATCTTTTCCAAAGAAATGAATATCCATCGGCTTTGTTTTGTTCTGAACACTTATCGCTCGCTTTATTAAGCCAAGCACTTCGATTGATTCTTGTCCATTTGGCGGTGCAGACACTGAAAGTCGTTGCCATACACCCTGTTTAGCCTCAGCTAACACTATTCTTTGTGGCTCAGCGATGACTAACCACGAATCCTTTTTCATTTTATGCTGATAACTATTTGTAACACTCATTAATGCTGGTTCAACAGCCGCTATTGACCAATTATGTTGTTGAGCTAGTGTTTGTAGGCGTGTCAGCAGTAACTGATCTATTGCACTGATAATAATGGGCTGACCATACCCCTGCATACTTACATTTATATTCCAGCCTTCGATGATATTTCCATATACCGCACGCATGTGATTCTCAGCAATTGATTGCCAATCTTGTCGTGAAAATACATTTAACTTCCAAGATAAGGTTTCATATCTAACATAATGATTTGAAATAATAAACTTGATTTTATTTGGGCCAATAACAGCTGCATTATTTTCAAATTCAGCCAGCACTTCGGCCCATGGTTTTGAAAAAACTGATGCGCTTGCATTGTCATCAAAACCTGGTAAATTCCTATTCGATGCGGGCATTGCCACACCTTCAGGGCTTATTACAATTGTGAGAGGTTTATGCCATTGCCGTAACACGGTTGACCTCCTCTACTGTCGTTTCACCACGCCATGCCATTTCTAATGCAGCTTCTCGTAATAGATAGGTTCCTTGGTTGCGGGCATGTTCTTTTATTTGGCGAATTGAAGCACGGTTAGCAATTAATTCGCGTAATTCATCATCTAAACACAACACTTCAGCAACAGCACGTCGGCCTTTGTAACCCGTACCACGGCATTCACCACAACCTTTGCTGTACACAGGTTTTGCATCTTCAGGTGGCGTAATGCCCGCTTGTTTAACCAGTTCGTCATCAACCAATGCCGTTTGAGAGCAGGACTTGCAGACTGTTCTGATAAGCCGTTGTGCAATTACGATATTAAGTGACGAAACAAAACTGTATGGATCGACCCCCATATTTAAAAAGCGACCAATAACATCGAACACATTATTTGCATGAACTGTTGTGAACACCAAGTGGCCTGTTAATGCTGATTGGACTGCAATTTGTGCCGTGTCAGCATCACGAATCTCACCGACCATGATTTTATCAGGATCATGTCTTAATATTGAACGTAAACCTCGGGCAAAACTAAGACCTTTCTTTTCATTAACCGGTATTTGCAATACGCCTGGCAGATGATACTCAACAGGATCTTCTATCGTGATAATTTTATCTCTGCCATGATTAATTTCACTAATCGCAGCATATAAAGTGGTTGTCTTACCGCTTCCTGTTGGGCCTGTGACTAGAATCATGCCGTATGGATTCTGAAAATGTCGACGCATTATTGACATGACATTCTCTTCAAAGCCTAAATAATCGAGTCGTAGACCATCAACATGGTCGGCTAATGATTGCTTGTCCAGTACGCGAATAACGACATCTTCACCATGAACGCTAGGCATAACGGAGACACGAAAATCTATTTCTCTATCGCGATATAAGGCTCGAAATCGTCCGTCTTGGGGAATTCGAGTTTCAGTAATATCTAGTTCTGACATTACTTTAATACGTGAAACAACTTGCTCTGCCATGCCCTGCTCGCTGACAGCACCCATCTGATTAATAACACCGTCAAGTCGATATTTAATAGCCAAACCGTTCGGTGTTGTTTCAATATGTACATCACTTGCATCTGCTTTTAATGCATCGTATAAGGTTGACCTAACAAGTTTTACTACAGGGCTGTCATCTCTTTCAATGCTATGCAGCGACAATTCTTCTATTTTATTTTCAGTTCGATTAGCACTATCAACAGAAGATAGCGCCGAATCAACTGCTCGCATCGACTCTTCCTGCTTGACCAAATAAGCCGTTATATCGGCACTATGGGCTAATCGATAACTAAATGCTTCACCTATTTTTTCTATCGCCCACGTAGGTAATTTCTCATCGAAGACATCAGAAAAAACGAGGTATAACTGTTCGTCATCATTCCGTAATACAACGCACCCACGCTGCAATGAATCAGAAAATGATATTAATTTAAATTCTGGGCTGCACGCTAACATTCCATCCAGTGTAATAGGTGTATGAGAGAAAAAAGCAGCTAACTCATTGACCAACTTTTCTGGTTTTAAGTGGCTAGTTTCTTCTAGTACTGACAATGGACTTTGCCCCGCTATCGCTTCCGAACGTGCATGCTCAATGAGTTTTGATAGGCTGACTGAATGTGAAAGACTGGTCATTGAATTCCACTCGCTAATTCAAAAATAGGCAAGTACATTAATAAGACAATTAATCCAATTAACAAGCCTATGGCGGCCATTAGGGCTGGCTCAAATATTTTAGTAAAGGCATCGACCCATCGTGCCATTTCATCTTCATGAAAATTGGCGGCACGTTCCATCATCTCATCTAGCTTGCCCGACTTTTCTCCAACACGAAATAGCTGAGATGCTACCGGTGTCGTGAGGTTGCAGCTTGACATTGCTTGAGTAAAAGATTGTCCTTCACTTATCAAATGTTTTACTGATGTGACATTACGTTCTAGCGTATCGCCAAGCAAATTATTGACCATGCCTAGTGCCGATACAACGGGGATACCACTGCGTAGCAACATAGAAAAGGTACGATAGAACCGGCTTAAGTGATAGATGCGCAGGCGCTCTCCTATTTGTGGTATATGTGTCAGTAAATTAGTGATTTTTGCTCGTACATTAGCTTGCATCAAGCTTGCCGTGACCACCACCACAAGAAAAACCAATATCAGTAATAACAAGAGGCCATGATTTTCGACCGTTTGGCCAATAGTAAGTAACATCTCAGAAGCAAAGGATAAATCCATTGTTCGTGACTCATAGATTTGGCTAAATCTCGGCACAACGTATCCCAAAAGGAAAAGAAGCACTAAGCCCCCAAACACCAATACTAAAGCAGGGTAAATTGAGGCACTAATAATGCGTTTTTTTAAAATATCTATCTGTTCTAAATATTGCGAATAGCGTTGTAAGCCTTCTGATAAATTTCCTGTTGTTTCACAGGCTTTTATACTCGCGACAAACAAACCGGGAAACGTCTCAGGAATTGCTGACAACGCATCTGAGAATTGGCGACCATTTCGTAAAGAAGATAATAATGATGACAGTATTGCTCGGTTGTCACTATTCGCTTCTTTTTCTAGTAGTGTTTCTAGTGCTTCAGTTAGCGTTAAACCCGCTTCTAATAAGACACATAACTCTTGGCAAAAAAATAATAAGGGAAACTTGCTTTTTCGTCGGATTAGCCCTTTAGATTGAATACGTAAAACTGTAAACCCCTGTTGCTCCGCTAATCTACGTGCATCACTATCCGTAGAGGCTTCCATATGGATAATTTCAGGGGAAGTTTGAGGGCGCATTACCCTTAATTGAAATTGCATCTTAGTTGTTCAATTAGCGATTGTAAATATCAGCATTTTCACCCGTACCGCCTAACCGTCGATCTTTTCCATAGGAAAATAAATCATATTCATAATTCTCTCCCGGAATTCGATAGATATAAGCTTGGCCCCAAGGATCTAACGGAACCGCTTTTTCTAAATAAGGCCCCGTCCACTTAGGTTCATTCTCTGGTGCAATTTGTAAAGCAGCTAAATTAGCTTGCTGTGATGGATAGTAGCCCATATCCAATCGATAGATATCTAATGCTTTTTCAAGTGCAGCAATTTGAGATCGTGCCGCTTTTATTTCTGACTTGCTTAACTGGGAAAAATAACGCGGTGCGACATAGCCCACTAAAAGTCCAATGATAACCATAACCACTAGTAGTTCTAATAAAGTAAAGCCAGCGGAACGCTTCATTAAGGGACTCCTATTAAATCTTTTTTATGAAATTGTATTATGCCATAAAAAAGCCCCCAAAATGGGGGCCTTTTCATTTGATTGTGGACCTAACTATGCCGCTGGTGCTGGTGCACGAACACCATTGTCATCAGCATCTTGATATGTTGTGGTTGCTGGATCATTCACACCACATGCTGGTTGTTGAAATAAACCCGTCAATGGCTCAACCGTCGTATCAACTAGTACTAAACCATCATCATTAGGCTCGTTGTTTAAACCTAAAGCAATACGTGAGCGGTATGCCATAGTGTGGTCACGACATGATGTATCACCTGAAACACCAATTGCACCAATTTTAATACCATATGAATTATAAAGTGCCACACCGCCACCAAACACATTCACACCACCTACTCGTTTATTGCGAAGAGGATCGCGCTTAGTACCATAACGGCTGGGATTACCACGATATGCAACAGCTGCATTTACAGGATTACTGAATTGAAGACCAAATAAGCTTCCACCTTCATATGTAGCTACTGTAATAGCACCTGTTGAAATGGCTAAACCATCTAAGCTAAATGCATTTGCAGTATTTGCCTTTTGTGCAGAAATTACGCGGCTACCTAACCAAGCAGTGTTGCCTGCATAACTACCACCATTAGGTGAAGCTGTATCACCATCTACAGAGTAAACGTAACAAACCTTACCTGTTTGATCCATCAGTGTGGCCCACATGCCTAAACCAAAGCCTGTGGTTAGTGTTTCTTCATAAGCAGTATCAACAGCTGCTTTAAATTCAGAATAAGAAACCTGGTGACAAACTGCACCAGCAAAAACTGAACTGGAAGCTAGTAAACTTGCTCCGGCAATAGCCGTTGCTGTAGCAATACGAAATTTATTTTTCATTGTTTTCTCCATAGATTAATGTGCGTTATTATTTTGATTAGCGATTGAAATTCTATCGATTTTAATTTGCATATAAAACCCCCAGTTTAGGGGGGGGGGGACATGAATGTTAATGTAAGTTATGTGAACTTGCTCACACTTTCATATTACGTATAAATATCAATTAGTTACTATTTTGTTTTTCTACGTAAACCTACAAGGCCAAACAATGCTGAGCCAAACAACCAAATAGCAGCGGGGACAGGAACAGCAGAGGCCGTAATAACGCGGATCCAATCACCTGGTTCAGTAACGTGCATAAAGACGCTCAATACGGTATCGCCAGTAATAGCAAACACGTGGTATTCATCAAGTCCCTCCATGCCTAAATTATCAAAAGGATAAACTAGGCCTTTTTTGGTGAAATAATTATCAAATGCAGCAAGAAGATCATTGCTCTCCATTAATAGGCTGCCAGAAGAATTAGACATGACACCTAATATTTTTCCATCAAATTCCCAAAACGCTTCGCTTTCTTTTTCCTTTTTATCTTTGCTGTTAAAAAAGATAATATGGCTATCGACTTTTGTTCCTTCCAAAATAAAACCATCATCAACTTCGATATCTCGAGTAAGTTCAACACCTTGTTGCTCATCAAATCCTTTTTGCTTCTTCCCTGTGGTTGGACTGTCTTCTTGAATATGTTTTGCAGATACAATTTTACCTTGGCCTGAAACACTGACTAAAGCAGCCTGTACTTGCACTGAAAACAATAGTGCTGTTAACAAAGTTACAATACTTTTCATTACTTTTCCTTATTTAAAGTTATTTGCAACCCAGCCATCTTCAAAAGATCTGTAGCTTTCCGTTACTCAGTTCGCACTAAGATTGGCATTAATGTAGGAGTGCATTACAGCATAAAACAAGATATTTCTGATACCCCCTATTTTAGGGGCCTTAGATTCAACCAATAAGCGCATAACTTGAATAGCTATGAAAAATAACATTAAAACTCAGCATCAACTTGAAATGTCATTACTTCTTTCGTAATGGGATGTGTAAACTCTAAAGACTCAGCATGTAAGTGTAAGCGGTTAGCTTTTTTACCATAAAGATCATCGCCTACAATGGGCATGTTTAGGCCTTTAATGTGAGCTGAGTGCACTCGTAATTGGTGAGTACGGCCTGTTTTAGGGTAAAAGTAGATTTTGCTTTTGCCTTTTTTCTGCTCTATTAGTTTCCAGTGTGTTTCTGCTGGTTTGCCGTAGTCAT
Organism: Methylophagaceae bacterium; assembly: GCA_048595465.1. GTDB lineage: Bacteria > Pseudomonadota > Gammaproteobacteria > Nitrosococcales > Methylophagaceae. The sequence goes on from JBJPGE010000006.1 coordinate 14,830, forward strand.
AACAGACTAATTGCCGAGGCCTGTCATCTAAATCAACACGTAAAGGCAAGTCTACAGTGCCCTCTTCATCTGCTAGCAGACCATCTAATAATGCGACATAACGTTTATTAACGGTGCGATTAATAAACTGTTTTTGTATGGTTTTATGGGCTTCTTTTGATAAAGCGATAACCATTAAACCTGAAGTAGACATGTCTAATCGGTGAACAATTAAGGGGCCTTTTGCACTAGGAAAATACTGTTTCATTCGTAAATAAACAGAATCTTCAATATTTTTCCCAGGTACAGATAAGAATTCTGCAGGTTTATTTATCACCGCCATAACGTCATCTTGATAAATAATTTCGATTTTCTGCCCTTCAGCAGGGTTGGTTAATAATGGATTTTCATCTATTTGCATACCTTTAAGCATGTGAGTGAGAATGGGCTGGCATTTTCCTAAACACGCAGCATAAAAATTTAAGTGTTGGCGAATTTCTGATTTGGGTGATGCTCCCCACCAAAATTCGGCCAATGCTAACGGTTTTAGATTATGCGTAAAGGCGTATTGTAGTAATTTAGGAGCAGCACATTCCCCCGCCCCTGCTGGAGGCGTTTGTTGCGCTGTATCTCTAAATAGTTCGCGTAAGCTTTTTTCAACACCATGCTTGTTTAAAAATTGATAATTATCGAATAGTTTATTTTGCAATGCCTTAGATAATGTTTTCCGTTCTTTTTTTAGAGTTGTGATGATGTCGATGACTTTTTTTAAAGAAAACTGGGCGTTTTCGACGCGAGCATCCCAATAAAGTGTGAGGTCACGCAATTCATTTTTTTGTTGAATACTTTGCCTGCTAAGCTTTTCTTTTAACGTAATAAAATCTTCAGTGCTCAATAGTGTTTCAGCATGCACTCTCTTTGCTTTTCTTTCTTTTCGCCCGGCTATCATTATGGTTCTAAATTCAGATATATCATCACTAGCAAGCTTCTTTTCACTATTTAGCTGTTGCTTTAAACCAGTGATATCAGGGTTTTTCTCTAATATTCTAATCTGTTCGCTTATCTGCTTTAAGGTCTATTGCCCTGTTCTAAAAACCCCACCTTCCGTCAGCATGTCAAACACCGGCGGAACAAAGTTAGCATGATGATTACTGTCTGCTATTTTCCCGGAAAAGGCCGATAAATAGCCTATCTCACCGTGTTCATTTTTAACCAGTAGCACACCAAACATCTTACCAACAGCCGTTTGGTTATCGTCTGACAATCCAAAGTTGTGCTGCCAATTTGCGTGGTTTTCAATATATTCTTGAAGCTCTTTAGCTGCCAGAACACATAGTGGATGCGGCTCGTAGTAAAAAGGAAAGGTAAACCGTTGAGGCAAACTATATGACGCTATAGGTTGTTTAAACAAAGTGAAAAGGTTTTCTGACAAGAATTCGGCTCATATTGTTGAACAGGACGTATATAATATACTTTTCAGCTTGAATAAAACTATTTAAGGTCACGCTAAATTGAAATACATCAAATATACCTTATGGATAATGCTTGCATTTTTAATCGTATTTATTGCTTTGGAAGTTAAGAAAGGTATTGAGCAACGTAATGCGCTTATTAAAGCCGAAGAGTTGGCGACCTATGGCCCTCAGGGCAAACCAAAAGAATACGATCTTAAAAGCATTACTCTCTCGGGTTCTATCTATGACGGTACTGACTATAAGGTTGGTGTTGGATACAGTGCTCAAGCAGACAGCAAATTATGTGAAAGCTGGGCTTTGTTTCGAGGGAGGAGTAAATCTAGCACTCTCTATTGGTATGAACCAACAATAGAGAGTGGAAAACATCACATGACCATTCCACTGGATGAGCATAATCCTAATATTGGCTGCAAATACAAGCTGAATTATGTCACGTTGTCGCTTGACCGAGGCGCATATCAACTGCCTGGTGGCAGCTTTATGCTATTTTATGCAGATATGGATCGGCCACTTAATCCCGCTGCTTATGGCTTTAAATACCAAGAAATTCAGGGTAAAAAGGATCGCATCAATATTGAATGTGTATTGCCTGATCCTGATGATATTAACTATAGCTATTCACCTTGTGGTTTAGCACCGGTTACAAATGAAATTGCTGTAGGTCAATATTTAAAACCCAACATTTCCAATTATGAACTTAATATTCATTTTTTATCTCAGGATGAATATCAACATTCACTCAGCATCTCTAAAAATAAATAGCCTAATAATATGAAAAAAGTCTTAGTCATAGGCTACGTATGGCCAGAACCGAATTCATCGGCGGCAGGTAGCCATATGATGTCAATTTTACGCTTATTCAGACAGCAAAATTGGCTTGTAGAATTTGCAACACCTGCACAAAAAACTGATCACATGATTGACCTGGCCAGCGAAGGCATTTCAAGTCAATCCATTGAGCTAAATTCTGATAGCTTTGATGCCTATGTGACTAAGTATCAACCTAGCATCGTATTATTTGATCGCTTCATGATGGAAGAACAGTTTGGCTGGCGGGTTGAAAAGAACTGTCCTGATGCGCTTAAAATATTAGATACGGAAGATCTACAATGCCTTCGTCATACGCGACAGCTTGCTCATAAAGCTAAACGTGAAATGACACAACAAGATCTATTTAACGATATTGCCAAGCGAGAAATCGCAGCAATATTACGTTGTGATCTTTCACTCATTATTTCTAGTTTTGAAATGGAATTATTGGTGGATACCTTTAAGGTGAATACTGCTCTTCTCCACCATTTACCTTTTATGGTTGATTTAGCAACGCTTCCAACCACAACACGCTCTTTTTCTGAGCGTAAACACTTTATGACCATTGGCAATTTCAGGCATGCTCCAAATTGGGATGTAGTGTTATATCTTCAAGAAATATGGCCCTCAATTAGAAAACAGCTCCCTGATGCTGAATTACATATTTATGGTTCTTATCCACCGCCTAAAGCAACCGCACTCAACAACCCGAAAACGGGCTTTTTAATTAAAGGCTGGGCCGATGACGCCTTAGCAACAATGGAGCAATATCGAGTTTGTATAGCCCCTATTCGCTTCGGTGCTGGCATTAAAGGCAAGTTATTGGATGCTATGATTATGCAAACACCAAGCATTACCACATCGTTAGGCATTGAAGGCATGGACTTTGGTGAGCAATGGCCAGGGATTATTGCTGATGATGTGACAGGGCTTGCTGATGCAGCTGTTCAATTGTATAACAGTAAGCCAGCATGGACTAGTGCTAAGAAAAATTGTAATACGCTCTTAACGCCTCACTATGATAGTCAATTACTAGGTGCAAAATTAATAACAAAAATTAAGGCTACTGAACATGGCTTAACGCAGCACCGCTTAAATAATTTTACGGGTGCAATGCTCAAACATCACTCGATGATGAGCACAAAATATATGTCACAGTGGATTGCAGAAAAGAATCGACTTTAGCAGTTTGAAATTTATCGGGAAAACTATGTCGCAAAACCAAGAAAACAATCCGCTTCACAATATCACCTTAGCTGATATTCTCAACCAGCTTGTCGAACATTACGGCTGGGAATTACTAGGGCAACACGTTAATATTCGATGCTTCACCCATGACCCATCTATTAAATCTAGTTTAAAGTTTCTTCGTAAAACCCCATGGGCTAGAGAAAAAGTCGAAGCGTTATATATTAAAACTCAAAATAATATCTATCAACAATAGAAGGTTCAACCCTATAAAAACGAAAATACCGCTTAGCCCTATTGGCCTAAGCGGTATTTTTCGTTGAACTGGATCTTGTATCTATTTATAAGACACGTTATTCGCTGGATAGAATTTGTAATCTTTTAACATTTCTTTTTGGCCATCAAGCTGTATTTTAACCGAAGGAGCATAAACGCCTTCTTCAGTGTAATAAACATTGGTAGATGGATAAAACGTATAATCCTTTAAGCCTTCTTTCTGGCTATTAAGCTGCTCTTTAAATGAAGGTAACATTACACCTTCATTAGTATAAAAAACATTGGTCGCTGGGTAAAAAGTGTAATCTTTCAATAACTCTTTTTGACTATCAAGTTGGCTTTTAAATGTAGTGTTTAAAGCGCTTGACGCATCTTGATAAGAAACAGCCGTGGCTGGATAGAATTTATAATCTCTAATCGCTTCTTTTTGGCTATCTAGTTGCTCTTTAAACGAAGGTACAAAAATGCCTTCATTTGTATAATATACATTTTGATCTTTAAGCTGTGAATTTACAGTGCTTGAAGGTGCTTGATAAGAAACAGCTGTTGCAGGATAGAATGTATAATCTTTTAACGCTGTTTTCTGGCTATCAAGCTGCTCTTTAAATGTAGGCACAAAAACACCTGCTTGCGTATAAAAAACATTGTTTGCTGGATAGAATGTGTTATCTATTACTAAGTCTTTCTGACTATCAAGCTGCGCTTTAACGGTAGTAGGATCATTTGCTGCTTGAGCTGCCATCATTGATACACTCAATGATAAAAATAGTGCTGATAAAATAGTTCTTTTCATGTGGTACCCCTTAAATAATTATGGGTACATTATAGATAGTGCCTATTAACAAAGCAGCAGAGAACTCTCCCGATTAAACAAATATATTATCCCGACTTTGTGGGAATTAATTCCCTACTCATCCACAAGGGTATCGCATTTATAAAATCCACCTTCATTTCCAAGGGTAGCAACAAGCTTCGGTAGTATTTGTGACATCTTATCTTTCAATGTCCACGGCGGATTAATAACAATCATTCCGCTTGCGGACATGCCGCTACCAAATTGATCTTGAGCAGTGGCTAATTCAAAACGCTGTATTTTCTTGATGCCACTACGAATAAACTTCCGTTCTAAAGTATCTATAACAGTACGATCAACTACCGGATACCAAAGCGCATAAGTGCCGGTGGGAAACTTCTTGTAAGCCGCAGCGAGTGTGTCGAAAACATGTGCGTAATCTGTTTTTATTTCATACGATGGGTCAATAAGTACCACTCCACGCCGTGACACAGGAGGCAGTAGTGACAACAAGCCATTAAAACCGTCCTCATACATCACTCGTGCCCGTTTAATATTAGCCATATTCTTAGATAATAGCTCAGCATCTTTTGGATGCAATTCGTACAACCAGCTGCGATCTTGAGCTCTAAGAAAATGCATAGCAACCAGAGGGGAACCTGGGTAAAAATTCAACTCGCCATCAGGGTTGTGCTTCGCCAAAATATTAAAATATGTAGTGAGCTCAGGCCATTCTTCTGCATTCAATTTAGCAATGCCTTGTTTGTATTCGTGTAATTTACTCGCATGTTCACTTTGCAGGTTATATAAGCCAGCCCCAGCGTGTGTATCAATATAATCAAAGGCACTGTCTTTTTTAATGAGATGTTCAAATATTTCAATTAAGACAATATGCTTAATAACGTCGGCATAATTGCCTGCATGGTATGAATGGCGATAACTGAGCAAAATACTGTTTCCTAGAGAACGGTGTAATTTATTCTATTCATTATAACCTCAAAAAATATTGCCGAATGCATGACTACAACGTATTATCAAACATTGCCTTTTGGCTTAACAATAATATGGAGAAAAAAATGGGTTTATTTAGCTTTATAACGGATGCTGGTAGTAAATTAGGTGGTAAAATATTTGATGTTACGCATGCTGCTGAAGAAGCTGTACCATCAACTGTGACACCTGAACAAATTGATAATGCAAGAGCTCAAAGTATTACTGAAAATATTGCAGAGTCAGATGTGCTTGTTCAAGACCTCGTTGTGAATGTCAATGGCCCCACAGCCACATTAACAGGGAAAGTCGGCACCCAATCCTGTAGTGAAAAATTAACGATGATCGCAGGTAACCAGTACGGTATTGGAAATGTTGATTGCCAGTTAGAAGTGGCCAATCCAGAGCCAGAATCTATTATCTATACCGTTAAATCAGGGGATACTTTAGGAAAAATTGCTAAAGCAGAGTATGGTGACGCATCTAAATACACTATTATTTTTGAAGCTAATAAACCAATGCTACAAGACCCCGATAAAATTTATGTTGGTCAGAATTTAATAATTCCAGCATTATAAGCAATGAACATTCGCTGCTCCACATGTTTATATGTGGAGCAGCCGCTTGTTTGATGAATTCTACTCTTCCTGCTATTTATTTCACTGACAGCATATGACGCTCATGTCTCCTTGCATTAGAAACTGTTGTCTTGACGACAATGATATTTGCTTGGGGTGTTTTCGCAGTCTTGATGAAATAGTCTTGTGGGGCTCCACAGAGACCTCTAATGATGAAAAACAGCATATTTTAAATATGGCTACAAAGCGAAAACAGCTTGCCAAGCAAATTGCATCATGAAATTACTCTATACGCGTGAAAATCGCTATTTAGTGCATAATATCCAAAACATTATAGAAAATAGCGGTATAGAAACAGCGCTCAAAAATGAGTATGCTGCAGGGGCTGTTGGTGACTTAGTCCCTCATGAGTCATGGCTTGAACTCTGGGTTGTCAATGAGCGTGATTACGATAAGGCCATGCAATTAATTAACGATACTAATAAAGATTCTAAAGAGCCTGACTGGATTTGTAGTGCTTGTAGTGAAACAAATACGGCTGCTTTTGAATTTTGTTGGAACTGCCAAAAAAATCATGTCTGAACAAGATATTATTACGCCTGTGAAAAAGTGGTTAGAGCAACTGGTTATTGGCCTTAATCTCTGTCCTTTTGCAAAACAAGAGTTTGTAAATAACCGGATTCGCCTTTACCCCTCAAAGGCAACGACTGTTGAGATGTTATTAATTGATCTTCAACAAGAATTGGAACGGCTTGATTCTGATAGTAATATTGAAACTACACTACTGATCCATCCTCATATACTCACTGACTTTTACGACTATAATGATTTTTTAGATATTGCTGATGGTTTATTGATTGATATGAACTTAGATGGTATCTATCAAATCGCCAGCTTCCACCCAGATTACCAATTTGCCGATACTGAGCCGGATTATGCAGAAAACTATACCAATCGCTCGCCCTACCCTTTATTACATTTAATTCGAGAGAAAAGCTTAGAAGAAGCCATTGCCAATTATCCTAATCCTGAATTGATTCCCGAGCGAAATATCAAACTAATGAAAGAAATGGGGCATGCTAAGCTACAGGCATTGTTTTCATCATATTTCGATGATGCAGATGACAGCTAAAGTAGTAAAGATCTTATTGACTGAAAATGCCGGAGAGTCATTGGAAGAGCATTCCTCCGCCACCCTTATAGCTGGAAAAGGCATTATTGGTGATCGTTATTATGCCGCCCAAGGCACTTTCTCTGACAAATTTAAAGATGCCCCAGGCCTTGAAGTAACGTTAATAGAACAAGAACAAATTGATCATTTTAATGCAACAAGAGAACTAAACTTCACTGCGCGCGACTTACGCAGGAATATCGTCACACAAAATATTGATTTAAATGCTCTGGTTGAGCAAGAGTTCTATATAGGCAAGGTAAAACTGAGGGGTATTATGCTCTGTGAGCCCTGCACCCATTTAGAAAAACTTCTTGATGCCAAAGTAATCAAAGACCTGACACACAAAGCGGGTTTACGTGCACAAATAATTATAAGTGGTGATATTACAATTTCAGATATCATTACCACGAGTTAATCAGAAACTCCTTAAGGAAATACCATGAAAAAAATATTCGTCCTGTTATTACTATCACTCTCATTAATTAGCTGTAGTGATATTGTAAAAGAACTTGTTAGCGCACCAGAAGTTAAGGGGATTCGCTTAGCTGATTTTTCGATTGCTGAGAAAAGAGTCGTTTTTGATGTGGATCTATACAATCCCAATCCCTTCACTTTGCCTATGTCAGGGTTTAGTGGTGACTTTAAACTTAACAACTTATCAATTGGCAGTGTTGAAGCGAGCAGCGAGCAGAAGCTTGTCGCCCATGGTACTCAAACAATATCCTTACCGATTAGTCTTGATACGAACGCCCTCATTGAAGCTGCAAAGAGTGTGTTCACGGAGCGTCAAGCAAACTACAACTTTAATGGTGGCATTGATACTTCTGTTGGTAACATACCGTTCTCAAAATCGGGTGAATTATCCGCCCAAGATATTATTTCACAGTTAATATCACGATAGTTAAGCCATGACAATAAAAGAACGGTTTGTCCCTTATAGCAAGGCTGATATTGTCAGCATATGCATGAATGAAGGTACGCTTTCTTCTGAAGAATCCGTTCTTTTTAATGATGTATGTTCGCTAATTTCTAGCATTTACCACTTTAAATTTTATTCTAGCCTTGAACTGCTTAAAGAAAGCTATGCACCCGTAACCCCCGATCTAGATACAAAGCTGCTTCACCCGAGAACGGACGATGATAAAGTAGAGCTTGAAAATAGCTTGGTTTCAGAGTTAAAAGCACTTCTTAATGCTGCTAATTTTGAAGAAATTACTCAGTCAGACCTCGAACGTGCATTACAAGAAGAATCGCTTTTCAAAATAAAATTAAATGTTGATTTTAATGATTTTGAACAAGTACTTTTCTTTAGGCGTGGAGAATCAATAAAGCAAGAGACACTTAGTAGTTGGCTTGGCTTGAAAAAGAAAACTATTTCTTTCATAAATTATGACCGTGTTGTGATTTATGTGAAATATAAAGACCAACAGTATTTTGAACAGAAAAAAAGAAAACAACTCTTTTTTCAGCCCGGTTCAACTATTATTAAATTGTTTCAAAATATTCCGCGTGCTGATCTAGAAATGTTGTTTCCCAATACTGAAGTCAGAATGAAAACCATTGATAAGCTTATTATTGGCGTGCCGGCGGTTGTCGGTGGCATCATTATGTTAGCGACTAAGTTAGGTGCAACACTATTGCTGACTTGGACTCTTGTTGCTTTTTGGCTGAATATGCATCAAGACCCCGTAATTCTTGATCAAACTGCCTTATTAGGGCTGGCTGCTGGATTTGGCGCATTAGGTGCTTTTTTGTGGAAGCAGTTCAGTAATTTCAAGAACCGTAAGATTCAGTTTATGAAAACATTGACAGATAGTCTATATTTTAAAAACTTGGACAATAATACGGGCGTATTTCATCGTTTAATTGATGCTGCTGAAGAAGAAGAATGCAAAGAAACAATTCTAGCTTATTACTTTTTACTTAGAGCAGGTTCAAGCTTAGATGTTGATGACCTTGATCTTGAAATTGAGCGTTGGTTCCAAAGCAAATATCAGTGTTCATTTGATTTTGAAATTAATGATGCTATAACAAAACTAATTGATTTAGGATTGGTTAAACAATCTGGCCAGCAGTTATCGGCCATTCCACTAGGCGATGCACGGCTACAATTAGACGCATTATGGGATGGTTATTTTGAATTCGATCACTAATTTACAATTTAACGGCCACGAATAGTGCTCTATGCTTGCTTGTCCATGCACTAATCAGTATGGTCAACCTATCGTCCCCTATAGGTTGTTGTTATGTCGTTATCTAAACAGTTATTAATTCTAATCACACTGATCTTTATCTTTATTTTCTCAGTAAACTTCTTTTTAAGTGTAGGGAATATTAAAAGCTATCTGGAAGTAGAGTCCGAAATCCACGTCCAAGATACGGCTACATCACTTGGTTTATCACTAAGCCCACATATGGTAGATGTTCATGACCCCATTATTCGCACCATGATGAATGCTATTTTTGATCAAGGCTACTACAAAGAAATTCGCTTAGCGGATGTTGACGGCAATGAGTTAGTCTCACTAGTAAATACAGAAAAACTTGATGGTGTTCCTCAGTGGCTAATAAATTTAATGCCTATGCAACCCGCCACAGCAGTAACGGAAATTAATTCAGGATGGTCAATCTCAGGCATATTATCTGTTACAACTAACCCGGGCTATGGTTATCTAAAGCTCTATCAACAGGCTAAATCTTCTTTAAAAATTGCCCTTATTATTTTTATAGGTGCAATTTTACTATTACTTGCAACATTAAGGTTAACGCTTAAATCATTGAAAGATATTGAAAAACAAGCCAATGAAATCTCTTTGGGAAATTTCACAACGATCAATAAGCTGCCGTGGACAACTGAAGTAAAAAGTGTCGGTCAGGCAATGAACAGTATGTCTTTAAAGATCGGTAATATGATTGCTCGACTTAATACTAAAGTGACATCTTTAACCGAGAATCTAAAACGTGACCCATTGACCAAGCTGCTTAATCAAGCTGCATTTGACGTGAAATTAAAACAACTTTTAGCTTCTGGAGAGCCTGGGTATGCTGCCTTTATTAAAATTGATGATCTTGCACATATTTCAAAAGAAAAAGGCCATCAAATAGTAGATGAACTATTAATTAATTTTGCAAAAATACTTGTCGAACCAGAACAAGATAATGTCACCGCCTATCGTCTTTACGGATCAGAATTTTCTTTAATCTGTTCTAATTTTGGTAATGAAACAATATCTCAATATGCAGATTCATTAAAACAACGCATTGCAAAACTAGGTTCCGAGTACGACCTTAAAGACTTAGTTCACATCGGGATAATTAAATTTGAGCGTAGCAGTGACTTCGACCATCTAACACCCGCTATGATTGAAGCTTATGAAGAAGCTAGAAAAATTGGTAATAATGCCTATTTTATAAAAGAAGATAGTATTCGTTCAATGACAGAAGATGATTGGCGTTCGGCTATCCATAATGTGATCGATAATGACGCCCCTGAAATCACATTTACTTCTGAAGCCTATAGTTACTCTGGAGCAGAGCCTGTTCAAGTAATGGAAGAAGCTTTTGCAAATGTTCATAATGATGCTGGCATCGATTTATCCATTGCAACATTTTTCTCAATGGCGCAAGAATTTGATTTAGATGTAGATTTAGATAAATGCATACTTGGCAATATAGTGGCTACCATCGAACAGTCTCCTAGAACTGTCCCCATTACCATTAATCTATCAATGGCCTCTATTGCATCCACTACCTTTAGAACATGGCTGAAAAACAAACTGGTGAATATAGATAATCCGTCACTCTTTGTCTTTAGCTTATCTGCCTATGCTGCAGAAAAAGAGCTGGCCATTTTTGCTGATTTCAATTTGTTTGTTAAGTCCTTAGGCGCACAAGTACTCTTAAAACGCTACACATCTGATCTTATTCCCGTAGACCTACTCAAAGAACTCAATATTGATTTCATTCGTTTAGCGCGTGATTTAACGAGCGATATTGAAAGTAATCCCAATAAAGAAAACTTACTCGAGATTATTCATGAAGTAACTAGTTTGCTAGACATTCGAATCATAGCAGAAGCGGTGATCAATAATAATGATTTTGAACGAGTCAAACAAATAGGAATCTATGGTATCGGTAGATAACGGATAAACACGATGTTTACCTGGCACAGGCATAAAGCTAGATTTATTGTGACAGCCTTGTTGTGCTTGATTATTTCTGTGCCTATTATTGCTGAATTAAATATAACAGAAGCTTTGTTAAAAAAAATAGAAGCGAACTATAGTGCCAATGCTAGGCAACGCGTTGAATCATGGCAAGAACTAATTGATTCTTCGCAAAACCTAAACGACACTCAAAAACTTGAAAAGGTTAATCAATTCTTTAATTCTAAAGTGATGTTTGTAAATGATATTGCCGTGTGGGATAAAGAAGATTACTGGGCAACTCCGCTAGAGTTTTTATCAAAAGGTGCTGGAGACTGTGAAGATTATTCAATAGCGAAGTACTTCACCCTAAAAGAACTGGGGGTAGATGAACAAAAATTACGTATTACCTATGTAAAAGCAATTAATCTTAATCAAGCTCACATGGTATTAACTTATTTTGAAAATAAACGTGCCATTCCCCTCGTATTAGATAATCTTGATATCGAAATTAAGCCTGCAAATCTACGTAAAGATCTTGTTCCGGTTTATAGTTTCAATGGTGAGGGTTTATGGCTTGCTAAGGCTAGAGGAGATGGAAAGCGTGTTGGAAATTCCTCACGCTTATCATTATGGGAAGAGCTTGCCGCCAGAATGGCATTAAATAAATAGGTAGATAAGGTGGCAGCTTTGAATAAAGCTGCCAAATATCATATTGGGAATTTTATGCTGCGAAATTAGCTTCAACAAAATCCCAGTTCACAAGTCCCCAAAAAGCTTCAACATATTTAGGACGAGCATTACGGAAATCAATGTAATAAGCATGCTCCCAAACATCACATGTAAGTAATGGTGTTTGGCCTGCTGTTAGTGGGCTACCAGCATTGCTTGTGTTTACAATTTCGATGCTGCCATCAGCATTTTTCACTAACCAAGTCCAACCCGCGCCAAAGTTAGTGGCTGCTGAAGTTGAGAACTTAGCTTTAAACTCATCGAATGAACCAAAAGTAGCATCAATCGCGGCTGCAAGATCACCCGAGACAGCATCTTTACCATTTGGCGTTAAGCCATTCCAGTAGAAGGTGTGGCTCCAAATCTGCGCAGCATTATTAAAGATGCCGCCGCTTGATTTCATGATAATGTCTTCTAAAGATAAGCCTTCAAATTCAGTACCTGGTACCAAATTATTTAAGTTAGTCACATATGTTTGGTGATGTTTACCATAGTGAAAGCTAATTGTTTCTGCTGAAATAGTAGGTTCTAATGCATCGTCAGCAAAAGGTAGTGGTGGCAATTCATAAGCCATGGTGGAATCTCCTAAATAATAAAAATAACCAAGTATTTAACTCGGAATAGTTTAAGCTAGCACCACTTTCAAAGCAAGTAGTGCTCATTTACTTGTCCGAAAACAATGAAATTAAATCTAAATCCAAGCCCATTAATATCGCATCTTCACGACCTGATTGCGCGGGATAATAGTTCTTTCTAACCGACATTTCATTAAATCCTGCTTGCAAATATAATTGCTGGGCGCGCTGATTAGAGCTTCGAACCTCTAAAACAATTAGAACCGCAGAAATACTATTCGCAAAGTTGATTACGTGATTTAAAATATCACGGCCAAATCCTTGTCTTTGCTCGCTAGGTTTTACACATATATTTAATAAGTGTGCTTCATCAACCACCTTCTGAACTAGTGCATAGCCAATTATCTCATTGGTTTTATCAGTGAAAACCCATGCTTGATGGCCTGATTTAAGGCTATCTTCAAAGTTTTTTTCTGACCAAGGAAATACGGTTGCAGAGCATTCTATTGCTATAACTTCAGCAATATCATATTGTTGCATCAGTCTAGACTGCATTTAGTATTTGCTTAGCTAATTGTAGATCCTGCCAGGCCAGTATTTTGTTTTCTGGAGACACCAATAACTCGTCCAAACTAAAACTTACAATTGTCGGAACTTGGGTATCTAGCATTTTGTGCTGTGTACCACGTACAGCTGATCTACCCCATAGCGATTGAGCAAAACTCTCACCGAAAACTAATAATAGTTTTTGCGGCACTGATGAATCTTGTAATTGGGGTAGTTGATCTGAACTTATAATTGAAAATTGATCAGCGTTTAAGCCAATTGCAAATAACATTGCTTGTAATAAATGCTGAACTTGTTGTTCATTGCTGTGCGATTCAAGCAGTACCAAGCATTCAGCCTGCAAAATAAGCGCGACAGGCTCGTTAGATACTTGTTCTGTATTATCTGTACGTAACTCCCAGACAGGGATCCCCATTTCATTAAGCGAGGATAACTGACTGGGTGTTAACTCCATTACGATTAAACTTGAGGATGTGCGCGGTCAACAGATACTAAGATCTTATTAAGTGCATTGATATATGCTTTCGCTGAAGCAATAACGATATCGGTGTCAGCACCCTGCCCGCTTACAATTCGCCCACCTTTTTCAAGGCGAACATTCACCTCACCTTGTGAATCCATGCCTTTAGTAATGTTATTAACCGAATAAAGCTGTAACTCAGCTTTACTTTGCACAAGCTCTTCAATAGCACGTAACGCCGCATCAACCGGACCACTACCGGCCATTTCAACTTGTTTTTCTTTATCATCGATACATAATGTGACGGATGCAACGGGCGTTTCACCTGTTTCACTACACACTTTTAATGATGTCAAAGCAATTCGATCATTATCTAAGGTAACAGTATCACTGACCAATGCTTGTAAGTCTTCATCAAAAATCTCATGCTTTTTATCAGCTAAGGCTTTAAATTTTCGGAAAACTTCATTTAATTCAGCTTCTGTTTCAAACTCTGTGCCTAACTGTTTTAAACGATCTTTAAATGCATTACGACCAGAATGTTTTCCCATCACCATACGGTTAGCATTCCAACCCACATCTTCAGCACGCATGATTTCGTAAGTCTCACGATTTTTTAACACACCATCTTGGTGAATCCCTGATTCATGTGCAAAGGCATTTGCGCCAACAATAGCTTTATTCGGTTGCACGGCAAACCCCGTGATTCCTGACACTAAACGTGAGGCTGCTAATATTTGAGTCGTATCAATATTGGTATCACAAGTAAACATATCTTGACGCGTACGAACCGCCATCACAATTTCTTCAATCGCAGCATTACCTGCTCGCTCACCTAGACCATTTATCGTACACTCAACTTGGCGCGCACCATTTAATACCGCAGATAAAGAGTTAGCCACAGCTAGACCTAAATCATTATGGCAATGCACTGAAAATATAGCCTTGTCCGAATTAGGAATATTCTCACGCAAGTCATAAATCAACTGACCAAATTGGTGCGGTAAGTTATACCCTACTGTATCGGGAATATTTAATGTTGTTGCACCCGCATCAATCACGGCTTCTAATATACGGTATAAAAATTCAGGCTCACTCCGCCCTGCATCTTCTGGTGAAAACTCCACATCATCAGTATATCGACGCGCTCGCTTCACTGCTTTGACGGCGTTTTCAATTACTTGGTCAGGGCTCATACGAAGCTTCATTTCCATATGAATCGGTGATGTAGCGATAAAAGTATGAATCCGCGAGGCATTTGCACCTTTTAAGGCTTCACCAGCACGATCGATGTCATTATCAAGTGCACGCGCTAAACCACACACACGGCTTTCAGTTACCACATTGGCAACGGCCTGAACCGATTCAAAATCACCCACACTAGCGATTGGAAATCCCGCCTCGATAATATCAACACGCATACGTTCTAATGATTTAGCTATGCGGACTTTTTCATCCTTGGTCATCGATGCGCCAGGACTCTGTTCGCCATCTCTCAAAGTTGTATCAAAAATAATTAATTTGTCACTCATTGTTCCTGCTCCATATTGCAGACTTTATAAAATAGTTCTAGGATTTTTCAGCATTGACGCTGATTTTTGATGCTTATATGTATGCCCTAAGGCAGAAGCAGCAGGAATAATGAACAAAAACTAGGCGCAACATTACCTTGCTGAGCGATGTCAGCAATGTGAAATAATGTTGTTTGTTTTATGTTCATGAGTGTAATTCTAGTATGAATTACTAAAATTGCCAAGTAGTTCTTCATTTTTCATGGTGTTAGCGCTCTAATATAGAATTATTTTTGCTATACTCTGACTTTTCTTACAGAAAATTAGACTAATGAAAAAATTAATCGGCATCCTTCTTGTTGTTGTTGTTTTAAGCTTAGTATCAACGGCAGCATACATTTACTTTTCAACTAAAAGCGCGGTTGATTCGATGATTGAATCAGTCCAGCCTTTTGTCAATGTAAAGTATCAACGCTTTAGCAACCCTATGGATGGCAGTATTTCTATTCATGGCGTAACTGTCGGTGATGGCTATGGTACAAATGCTGATGTAGGTTCAATTGAATTAAAGCTTGATAGCGCGCTTGATTACATTAATTTTGAAAAAAAATTAATGTCTGGTGAAATATTGCCTAAGTTGCAACTTCAAATCAATAATGCCTACGCTGATCTGGATTTAATTAAAAAAATTCAAGGTTCTTCAGATAAGAGCGCCTTTGAGACGATTAATGCGTATGTAGATGCATTAGGCTGTGGCGATACAAAAACAATTGGCTCAGAGCAGCTATCTGACTTAGGGTATTCAGGAATTGATAGTAGCCTTAATTTAAATTTTGAATACAATAAATCTCTCGCAACAGTCACCATGGAATTTGACTATATCATGCATGGGATGAGCTCATTTCTAGTCAAAACGTCGATACCTTATATCTACACGGCAGAAGACTTTGCCAATATTAACAATAAGGTTAATAACTTGGTCTTTGAGCTGCAGGATCTAGGTTATAACGAAAGTATTATTGAACATTGCACTCTAGAAAGTAAACTTGAACGTAACGCTTATATTGAGCAGCACCTACAAGCACTAAAAAACTACCTAACAAAAGCTAACGTTCAATTCAGCGATGATATTTACGATGCATATCGTGCCTACTTTGTAGATAAATCAACCCTTACGTTTACCAGTCAACCCGACAGCGCTGTCAATCTACAATACATTAACTTATACGAAACAAAAGATTGGCCTACCGTTTTGGGCTTGTCCGTTGCGACGAATGGTAATGCTGTTCAGGATCTTACTTTTGGGTGGAATAAAGATACTGTTATTAAAAACCTAATGAATGCACGAGAAGGCGTTGAGCTTGCAAAGCTTGAAGACGATGAAGCTGGTGACCCTCAAACGCGTAGAAAACAAGTGTTACGAAACAGAACCTACTTTGAAATTCCAGTTTCTAATTTAGATCAATATAGAGGTTTCGATGTTAAATTAGAAACAAAATTGGGTAGAACATATACAGGTTATATTAAAGGCGTAACCCGTAGTCAAGTGATTGTTGTGATACTTTTAAAAGGTGGCAAGGCAGAAATCCCTGTGGGTACCAATAAAATATCAAAAGCATTTATTTATAAATAACATCTTAAACCTGTGCTGATAATACCTTTTGATAAGAAATTAGAGTGGCAAAACCCACCGTTTATTACACTGATTTTAATAGCGGTTAACGTCTTAATCTATTTCTCATTTCAATTACATGATGATGAGAAAATGCTTGAGGCTAGTCATTATTATTATCGATCAGGGCTAGCGGCAATAGAACTCCCCCATTTTAAAGAAGCCTTAATTGAACAAGGTGACATCGAATTTGTTGATGAATGGCAAGATAGTATTAAGCAAGAGCAAAGCCCTTGGTTTTTTTATATGGAAACTAACAAAGCATTTATGCATGCTTTGCAAAATGAGCACATTATTACACCTTCAGATCCACTCTACGCAAAATGGAAATCGAAGCGTACTCATGTAAATGAAATCTTCAATAATAGCGTCACTTGGACCTACTCCCTAAAAGCAGGAGAACCCAAATTACCAACATTCATCAGTCACATGTTTCTTCATGGTGATGTTTCTCACCTTCTGGGCAATATGCTATTTCTATTAGCCGTTGGATTTATTGTCGAGCTATCAATGAATCGTTCGCTTTATCTATTTTCCTATCTATTTACCGGTATCTGCTCCGCCCTGTTTTATATTCCTTCTGCAAGCGATAGCCTTATTCCATCTTTAGGTGCCTCAGGAGCGATCGCCGGTTTAATGGGAATGTATGCCGTATTATTTAATACCAGAAAAGTACGCTTTTTCTATTTTATTTATGTTTATTTTGATTATGTGAAACTCCCTGCAATCTACTTACTAGTTCTCTGGCTTGGGTTCGAATTGTATCAACAAGCAGCATATTCTAGGTTCAGTAACGTAAATTACCTGGCACATATTGGCGGTTTAATTTCAGGGGCTTTCATTGCGTTTATTATTGTAAAATTCCAATCAAATCATTTAAATCATGATTATTTGAATGAAAGTGATGACAATGAAGAGTTTAACCGGATTTTAAAAAAAGCTAATTCATTTGTTCATGACTTACAGTTCGAAAATGCCGTTCCTCTTTTTGCCCAATTAGTCGAAAAACAACCACATAGTCGTGAAGTATTATTTAGCTATTATAAAACCAGTAAATTGGGTGTGAATTCTGAAGCGCATCATCGTGCTGCAACAGCAATTTTATCGCTAACTGAAAATGATGCCGCGACGAACCAGCTCGTTGTAGATACGTTTAACGATTATTTTGCTACGGCCAAGGTAAGATTAACGGTCTCACTCGTAAACAAGCTCATTAAACAGTTTATTGATATTAATGCATTTCCAGAAGCCGATAAACTCATCCTCTTTATGCAGAAACATTCCGATAAGTTTAAGCTCCTTCCTCAGTATTTATGGTCGCTGACCAATAAACTGGTGCGCTCGGGCCAACGAAAACAAGCAGTGAAGTACAGCGAATATTTGCTTTCAGCCTATCCCACTTACAAAGAAACACAGCTAGCAAAAGAGCTGATTTCCTGAAACTATACCTTTGTTAAAAAGGTGTTATACCGTTTAACTTCAGGCGCTATTTCATGCCCACTATATTTTTTTTGTAATAATGAAAGTATCGGCTTGGCTTTTTCATCCAATGATAAATCTTCTATAAATATTTTTGTGACAAGCAAATATAAATAAGGGATTTGTTCACTTTTAGGATAGTGCTGATGAAAACCGTTGCTCAATTTAATCGCTTGCTTGTAGAGTCTCATTCTTCTCATTTCTTCAGCCAGTGGCAAATAATGCGTATCGCTTTCAGGTCTGAATCTTGGCTCTGCTTTCACACAATCCAAATAAATATTAACAGCATCTACCCATTTTCTTTTTTCCAACAATCGATTTATTAAGCCTGTTCCATGCATTGCTAATTGTTTGTTGTCTCCAGCCATTTTGACAATTTTATGAAACTTCATTCTTAAATCTAAATTGTCAGGATCACGCAAAACAATTTCTCTTAATTCATTTTGTGCTGCAGTATAATTCTCAGTTTCAACTAAATGGTGAAAGCTCGCTAAAACGCCAGAATCTTCATCTTGTTCAATCGCATCTTCAGGTAATTCATATCCAATATCTTCATGGTACTGATATAGCACATAGCCCATCATGGCATACATCACCCATGCGAAATAAATTTGGAAAAATAATGCCAAGAAAATTGATGCGTCAGGGCTGTCTCCTACCAAGAAATAATAGGCTGCTGACGCTCCACCATTAAGAAACAATAGAAACACATAGAGAATGCCATATGACCAGCCTATGCGGCCGATTAAACTGATTAAAACAAACGGATTTATAGCAGAGAAGAAACTATGCGTATAAGAAAGCGTCATAACGCTTGCAGGTAAGACAAATAGATAAAATAAAATAACATTACTTATTACAATAAAGGCTGTAAAACTAGTTGCCTGAGTCATCAATAAAACAGGTAATAAAAATAAAAATAACTGTTTAAAAGGTAGTTCGTAATTTTCGTTCAAAACCCTAAAACTCAGTTCGGGTGCCTTTAGCCTACCCTCAGCTGTATTTTGTAATATTTCCATACCATATTTTATGACTACAAAAAAAACGGCTATAAGAATAAAGATGTGAGGAAAAAATGTTGCTAACGATGTAAATAATAATAACGCAATGACGCCTGCGCCTTTAAGAGGAATAAGAAAAAACTGAGGGATAATATCCCAAAATGGTCGGATATCATTATTTGCTTGAGCCATCAAAATTCCTTTTATTTATCTTGTTCTTCTCGATTCAAGCGATGTTGACGTAGTTTTATTAAGGTTAAAACAGGGCCAGATAAGGCATATAACATGAAGCCTCCAAACAAAACAATCGGAGGATCACTGGCAATAAGTGCAAAAACTAATACCAATGCCAGCATAACAATAAAAGGTACCTTGCCGTGAAGATCAAGCTCTTTAAAGCTGTAGTAACGTACTGTGCTGACCATTAAAATACCGCAAATAAAGGTAAGTGGCAGCGCAATATTTGTTATGACTGATGGCTCAAAACCATTACTACTTCCTGCCCACACAAAACCCGCTAAACATGCGGCAGCCGCTGGACTAGGCAATCCTTGAAAGTAGCGTTTATCTTCAACACCAATTTGGGTGTTAAACCGTGCTAATCGTAATGCACCGCAGGCGGCATAAACAAATGCTACCATCCACCCAAACTTGCCCGTATCTAATAATGCCCACTGATAAATAACTAATGCAGGCGCTAGTCCAAACGAGACCATATCGGCTAAGCTGTCATATTCAGCACCAAATGCACTTTGAGTATTCGTCATGCGCGCAATGCGGCCATCTAAACCATCCATTACCATTGCTACAAATATCGCAATGGCTGCTGATTCAAAATCACCTCTAATCGCTGCCACAATGGCATAAAACCCAGCAAATAAACCTGCCGTAGTAAATAAGTTGGGCAACAAATAAATACCGCGCCCTTGCTTTTTAGGTGAATCACTCATTTAGAACTATCTCTATTTATCCATTAGACAAATATAATAGCAGAAACAAAATAAGGACTGATATTTTTACATGGAATTCCTTCGTTTTATTCCTAAACCAGTCTCAAAATTTATTTTACCTGAAAGGATTGATGGCAAGCGACACACATTGTGCTGATTTGGCTTAATGCTTTATATGCCTCCCCCATATCCCCTTGACGGGCCACATCAGCAAACTCATCGGCAGAAATATGTAACTGTCTTCCCATTGCTTTCATTGCAGGTGGCATAAATTTACCAAATGGTTTCTTCTTATGCTCACTTTGTTTGTGTTGTTGAGGTTTGGTTTCATTACATTGTCTTTGTTTGCCCGCAGCCGAACCCATAGACGTTCCAGCAATATCTGCAGCAGCATTTAAATCATTATCAGCTAGTGCTGCAATAATTTGATCTAATGCCTCCATATGCCCGCGCATATTCTTCAAAAACATTTCTTTCATTTGAGGCGGCATTTCAACTAGTTGTCGATGGTCTGTTGTTTCTTGTGCATTCACTGCACCATTAGACAAAAGGAGTAGTGATAGTAGAGCTAATTGTTTTTTCATTAGAGTAGCCTCTTATAAAGTAGGGTATACCGCTATATTAGCATATACTAATATTGCATGACAGACTTTTAATTACTAAAATTCTTACTCTTTATTTATGTAGATAGCTTTAGATAAAACAAGAAAATAAGCAGTCGATAATCCAGCTGAACCAAAAATCATACACATCACAACTATTTGATAATGGGCGGCTACCACTGGTGAAACACCTGATAATATTTGCCCCGTCATCATTCCAGGTAGAGCAACTAAACCCACTGCAAATAAAGAATTTACTACAGGGATAAATGCTGCGTTGAAAGCAATAGTTCGTGCTTTTGTGTATTCAACATCACGTTGTAATTCAGCGTCTAGCCGCTCAGCAGCTAAACTCACACTATTCATTGAGTTGGCAAAAATCATCCCGGCTAATGGAATCATGTATTTCGGTTCAAACCATGGGTCGAGGTTAACGACGCCTTGCGTTACTAATATAAGCGTTGCGCCACCGCCCACTAAAATAGCAAAAAACGCATGGCGAAATAATACACGTTGTTTCATCTTGACAGTGCCCAGTGCAATCCAACTGGCCGCTATGACCATAATAAGCATCACGACCATCACTAGCCACGCGCTCTCTGCTGCGAATATTGTGGTCAAAATATAACCAACGAGCAAAAGCTGAACTAACATTCGAATAACCGAATAAATAGCATTTCCAACATTCAATGACCAGCGATATAAAATCACCAACACAATCAAAACAGGGATAAAGGCTACTGCTAAATTTAAAGGGGAAATAATTTGAAGTGTTTCGTTCATGACATTAATGATTTGATAATGGAGACGATTGAAAACGAACATTTC
>JBJPGE010000007.1:0-35775 GCA_048595465.1 Methylophagaceae bacterium
CTGCCCACTATCAGAATAGTTACCACTACCATCATTCAATAACACCTGATTGGCCTGAAGTCCATAATTGGCAACCACCATATCTAGGTCGCCATCACCATCAACATCAGCTACATCAACTGACAAGGTGCTTGAACTACCAAGAGACTGTCCACTATCGGTGAATATGGCATTTTCTGTTATCGAAGGCGCATCATTAACAGCCGTAACCGTAATCGCCACGGTATCTGTATCAGTCACCTCAATAGGAGCAGATTGTAAATCAGCAATCTCAGTGGTGGTCAATGCTCGATCATAAATACGGGCATTATCGATGGATCCTTCGAAAAAATTGCTGGCACCTTGATTAGAACCAATAAAAGTATCACCGGTTCCTATGGCCATGTAATCTACTGCCGTTGTATACGTTGTGGTTATTACTGCGACGCCATCAATATAAAGCACCTGTTCATCATTGGCGTTATCCATGGAGTAGGCAATGTGATGCCAACCGGTTCCACGAATATCTACAACACTGCTAGTCACATTGAAACTGCTACCGTCAAAAAAGAAACCTTGCACACCACCCGTATACACGCGCAGGGTAAAAACATTATTGACCGAGATTACTTCAGCGTTACTGGCACCTGCATCAACATTTACCCAGGCAGATAAAGTGGCTTGTTGACTGGTTGTTGCACGACCAGTGATATCAACATAATCCCCCACACCATCCAAACTCAAGACATCGCCTCGTGTGACATCACTAACCACTGTGGCATCCCCCATCAGCGTGCCATCATTAGTCTCTAGCGGACTGCTATCATCACCGGCAGTCGCACTGTTAAACTCGTAGTATCCCGATAGGCTGGCATCAAGGTTCAGGGTTAATATTGTGCTGTCACTGGTCTCGATGGTCAATGTATCGCCACCGTTGTAATTTAACGTTGGATCGTATTGCAAGCCATCGAGTGCAGCATTGATGTTTTCGACAGTCCCAGTTACGGTCATTGTCGAACTTGTGTTTGACCCTGCATCAAAAGTAAGCCCCGTTACCTGAGACAAGGTAAGCGTGCCATTGGTTACCGATATCGTCGTAGTTAATATCTCGCCAATGTCATCACTAATCGAGATTAAATTACTATTGGTGCTATTAAATATTAGTACGGTATCTTCATTGATAGTTTGGGCTGATGGTACGGTGTTGGTAGGGGCATCATTTATATTTGTGACAGCTATATTCAATACTTCTGCATAGGTCAAACCACCGGCATCTGTGACCTCCACAGTAATATCGTAACTAGTTGCAGCTTCGAAATTAATTTTTGTACCATCTAATACAGTTACTTGACCTGTATTACTATCAATTTGAAATGCACCACCGGAACTGTCGGCAGTGATAGCAAAGGTGTGCGTGTCACCTACATCAGGGTCTGTAACTGTAACCGTATCGATGACTGTCCCGTTAGCCGCATTTTCATCTACAGAATAAAAAGATAATACTTTGCTGTAAATACCATCATATTGTGTATCAGGGCTTTCCCAAACGACAACAACACGACCATCTGTCAGCGTAGTCATCTGACTGTATTCTTGGCTACCTGCTGAGGTATCGCTTAACTGGAACTCACCTGCTATTTTATTTCCTGATGCATCAAAACGCTGAGAAAAAATACCATCTAAATCACCATCTTGTTGATCAGACTCCCAAGCAATCAAGAATCCGCCATCGGCTAATGAAGTAACTGAAGGATTTTGCTGCTCATTCGTTGTCGTGGTGTTTACTGCTATTTCACCTCCCAACTTATTACTATCCGCATCAAATACTTGTGCAATAATTTCACCAGCACCGTACCAGGTGACAACAAAACCACCATTAGGTAATGCTGATATATCTTGTAAAAATTGGCTGCCGGCTGTGGTTGTGTTAATCCGGAATTCGGCGGCATTACTTGAACCATCGCTATTGAAACGTTGCCCATAAACACCATTAAACTGCCCATCTTGCACCCAGCTATCCCAAATAATGACATAGGAGTCATCGGCAAGGACTGCGATTTCAGGGGCGCCCTGATCGTATGTGGTGTGAGTGTTAATTAATGTTTCAGGTCCTACCTTATTATGTGATGCATCAAACTGTTGTGCATAGATCCCTTCACCGCTTCCATCCTGATTAACTGACGTCCAGCTAACAACATATCCGCCGCCATCAAATGCGGCTATTTGTGGTTCCCTTTGAGAGTCAACTGTCGCGGTGTTTACCTGAAATTCACCGCCTACAGTATTGCTGTTACTATCATAAGCCTGAGCATATACACCTAGCGATGAATCGGCATCATAACTATTCCAAGTTATAACAAAGCCACCATCAGCAGTGCCTATAATAGCTGGTCGACTTTGATTATTAACTGTCGCCGTGTTTACCTGAAACTCACCGCCTACAGTATTACCATTAATATCATAACGCTGAGCAAATATCTCTCTATCAGAAGAATGACCACCTTCCCAGACAACGACATATCCTCCATCAGCCAAGCTGGAAACTTGAGAGAATACCTGCCCTTCACTTGTAACGGTATTAACCTGTGTTTCAGAAGCAGCCGTCATACCTAGGGCGATATCAATCGGAGCATTATTGGGCGTGGAGACAATATTCGCTGCAAATTCAGAGGTACCACCATAACTGCCGCCACCTAAATCTACCGTTGCGGTGGCAGTGATAAATTCGCCACTAGCTACCGCTGCTAATTGGGTAGTGCTAAATGTGGCGTTACCGAAATCATCCGTAAGGACATTGAAAGAGCCTAAATAGGTTTCCGCCTCACCATAGCCAGAGGCGTCTGCCGCCACACTGCTAAAAAACTCAAGGCGAAAATCCGTATTAGCGGTGCTATTAAAGGTGCCTGAAATGAGGATTTTATCGCTTGCATTAGTGATGGCATCGGTGATGACTGGAAAGTTTTGTAAATTGTTGGCTCCCGTGTCTGCATCACTCACATCATTCGCGGCAACATTATTGTTATCATCTAAATCAATGCCTTGACCAGCATTGGAAAATATTGAATTGCCTAGGATTGACAGACCGGTCGCTGGTGATTCTACTATTACGCCTGAGAAACCATTGTAAGCGATGGTATTACCCGCATTAGCTTCTGTGCCACCGATACTAATATTGGTATCGGTCCCAAATTCAGCTCTTATTCCCGCTTGGGTATTGCCAAGGTCTAATGCGCCGGTTACATCGGTACCGATAAGGTTACCTTTTATAGTTACATTACTAACTGCCGTTGTAGGAGTGCCTAAAAGAATACCGGCATCTTCATTACCTGAAATAAGATTGCCTTCTCCTGCGCCACTACCACCAATCGTCGTGTTGCTGGCATTGTCCGTTAAACGTATTCCATTTCTAATATTACCCAAGTCAACAGTACCCGTAATATCTGTACCAATGTAGTTACCTTGTATGATGTTTCCATCTGTGCCAGCATCATCAATATGAATGCCATCATCCGAGTTAGCAGAGATTATGTTTCTGTCAGCATCTGCGGATCCACCAACAATAGTATTCGTAGCACCGAGCATAATATGAATACCGTCTCCCCCATTACCAAGACTACTTGTGCCATTGGCATCTAAGCCAATAATATTGCCTTTAATGACATTATCTGATGTTCCACTACCCCGTATCACAAAACCATCACCGGAGTTGCCTGATATTACATTTCCCGCACCTGCCGCTGTTCCTCCAATGGTATTTGAGCTGGCACCTCCAACAATGAATAGTGCATTAGTGTTAGCGATAGCAGCGCTACCGCTGGCATTCGTGCCAATGTAGTTGCCTTGAATGACATTATTAATCGCTGTACTATTTTGTAAGCGTATACCAACATTATTTCCAGAAATAACATTTCTTTCTAGATCTGTTGTACCTCCGATGGTGTTACCTTCACTATCTACCTCGACACCATTGCTGCCATTACTTGCCGCAGCGTTACCGGTATTATCTAAACCAATCCAGTTACCAACAATGATATTATTGTCACTGCCACTGGCAATATCGATACCATCATCACTAAAGTTATTGATGATTAACCCTTGTATCGTACTACCGCCACTGCCTGAATTAAGTCGTATCCCATCCCCTGGCGCACTTGTACCATTCAACTCTATTAACGGCGTTGTGGGTGTTAATGCGCCGTATTGAGAGTGGCCGTCTATGAACACTGCTTCTGTAATAGCGTCTAATGGCAATAATAAGTCAATGGTTTGCAAACTGCCATCAGCACCAATATCAAATCTAATGGTGTCAGGTTGACCTGAATTTGCTTGGGCATTGGCATCAATGATTGCCTGACGTAAAGAGCCTGCACCTGAGTCATTAGTGTTGCTGACGATAAATAAAGAGCTTTGCGCTGTAATATTAAGTGCAAACTCTGAGGTATCGCCATAATTTCCGCCACCAAGGTCAACTGTTGCCGTTGCGGTTACTTGATAGCCTGAGCCAACTTCTATGCCAGTTAAAACTTTGTTAATTGTTCCGTCACCAGTACCATTGGTGAGAACTGTTGCAAAACCTAGATAGGTTTCTGCCTCACCATTACCACTGCCATCACCTGTAGCGCTGCTGAAGAATTCGATTCGATACGTTGTTGATGCATTACTCTTGAAAGAACCAATGATAGTGGTATCACCACCACTTGTTGTAGAAGATGTTAGAGTCGGGTAGTTTTGTAGATTGTTGGCACCACTATCTACGTCACCACCATCATTGGCAGCAATACCGACAGCACCTAATTCAATACCTAGACCAAAACTTGAATAAATGCTGTTACCTAAAATTGAGTTGCCGTTACCCGCGGAATTAGTAACGCTCACACCAGCATAAAAAGTTGTGGCACCACCACCTTGACCACTAAACGCGATGATATTACCTTCACCAACGCCTGTGCCACCCACTAAATTATCAAAACCACCATTTTCAATAACTATACCGTTTAACTGATAACCCCAGTTCAATGTACCGGTAGCATCAGTTCCAATAATATTACCTTGAATCACAATACCGCTGGATACCCCATCTATTTCGATACCAATAACACCACCCGTACCCGCGATATGGTTGTTTAAAATAGACAGATTGTCAGCACCTGTAATAAATATCCCATCACCAAAGTTTCCAATGGCTGTTGTACCATCAGCAGAAACACCAATTGAGTTGTTTTGAATGGTATTAGAATCGGTGGTTAAGCCAATTATATCAATACCACCATCATTGTTTCCTGTAATGACATTGCCATGTGCTGCAGTCGCTCCACCTATCGTATTGTTAGTAGCACCATTTACTATTTGAACGCCTACATAAGTATTACCTACAGCGACATTACCCGTCGCATCCGTACCAATATAGTTACCACTTATTTGATTACCTGTTGCACTTGCACCATCAATATAAACGCCATTAGCACCACCTGAAATTATATTTCGATCTGCGGCTGTGGTACCACCAATCGTGTTGTTGGCACCTTGTATATAGACGACTGCGCCACCAAAATTTTCACTCACACCCGCATCTGTACCATCAGCATTAAACTGCCCAAGATAATTACCGCTGATTGTATTGTTATCAGAACCCGCATCAATTGAAATCGCATTGCCGGAAAAATCACGAATAACCAAACCTGAAATTGTGCTGCCACTAGCACCGCTGGTTAAAACCAAACCATCACCGCTTAGTCCATTTCCATCTAGTACAATATTGGGCGTACCACTGAAATCAGGTTCTGTGGTGCCGTCAATGATAACGGCATCGGTAATATCTGGCAGGACAGAACCTAGGGCAATGATATGGGGGCCAGCACCAGCGATATTGAAAGAGATTGTATCAGTCACTCCAGTATTAGCATTGGCATCAAAGATTGCCTGGCGTAACGATCCTGCGCCAAAATCTGCAGTATTAGAAACTACGTATTCGTTTAATACCCCTTGAAATTCTGCTTGAGCCGTTTCATTCAATGCTAATGTGGTTTCTATCGTACCGGTTCTATATTCAAGATCCCAATCACCACCCAATGATCCTTGCCCAGTTAAGTCATCAGATGCTGCCACATCGGTATGCGTTAAATTACTCAGTGATTGAACTAAACTTTGACCATTTTCCGTTGCGGCTAAATTACAACCGTAAATAAGCAAATCACCTTCTTCTGTAAAAGCATCGCCCCACGCACTTATCTGGGATAAGTTTTGATTTAAAGTATCCGCATTGAGTGAGCTATTGCCTATATCTACTTGACCATCACTACCATGAGAAATTAAATGTACGGCATCGAGGTTTTGATAATTTGCTAGTGCTGCGGTGATCTGTTCAAGACCATCACGCTGGTTATCAAGCAAAATGACTTCTATATTACGGTCAGTATCACTGTCTTGTAAGAGAATATCATTAAGAAGTTGCTGGTAATTATCAACATCAGTGTCAATAAACACTATTTCTTGTCGTATTGAGTCAGCCAAGTCACTTGTTAAAGAGTCGGCATTATCCGCTGTAGTGTCGTATTCTTGGTGGGTGGCTGTATCAGTAGATTCAATGGCTAAAATACCTTCAATACCGCCAGAAAATAACTGGCGGGCACTCAATTCTTCTAATATGGCTTCTGAGTGAAAGATGACATTAACTTTTGCGTTCATGTTTAACCTATAATTACTTAATTCTTAGCTACTCCGTAAGCTATCCAATATATCGACCGATGTAGACTAATCTACAGTTATATTGCAAAAACTTCCGAGAGCCTGATCACAGGTTTATTGAATATAGTTAGAACCACCTGTTTTTTATAGGTGATTTTATGTGGAAGGTGTGGAGAATCGAGCGTTAGCTAAAGGTTAAAACATCATATCTTTACGTTATTTTCTATAAAATTGTATGATTCAATTTATTCCGAAGACAATAATGCTTTAATATCGTCTGGAAGTTCTTCCATATCAGCTGAAGTATCTTCACTCGAAGAAATGCTATCTGGTAGTTGTTGTTCAGGTTGTGCAACTGGAAAACGAGCCATACATTTGGTGCCACCAATAAGCGTATCATCCGAATTTGGTAATGCCAATTGTATTGAGAAACTTCCACTGGCCGCATCTATAATGCGATCAACAATACTCACTTGAGCTTTATATTGACTGTCACGCGGTAAGTCAGGCCATATTTCAACCTCCATACCCTGCTCTATTAATCCAAATAATTCATACGGTGCAACAACTTCAACTAATAGAGGGTCAACTTTTGCTATTTGAAGTATCGGCTGTTTATTTGTGGCTTCTCCTGGCAATAAGTAACGTTCAACAACGATACCATTAACGGGGCTTTTGATGGTTTTTTGAAGTAACTCCGCTTTTGCTAACACTAAATTTAGTTGATTTTTCTTTTGATCTAATCGTATTTGCAACAACTCTTTTTTGGCTAATGCAACCTCAGTAACTGCATCATCATATTCTTGCTCAGATAATGCACTGTCGCGTAGCTTGGCAACACGTTCCTCCTTGCGAAGAGCATAGTCTAATCGAACTTTTTTTGTTTGAATTTGATTTGCCATTGCAGCTTCATGTGTGGCAATTTCAACTCTAGCAACCTCAATAGAATCTTCTAATTGTGCAAGCACCTGTCCTGCTTCAACACTATCATTTTTATTGACCAATAGAGCCGATACCACCCCTTCAACTGGGCTACTTACATCAATATACATTTCAGGCTTTATTAAACAATCAATATCCGTGTATTCAGTTGCACTAATAGGCATGCTCATCATCAAAGTGACAACTACAATTAGAATGTTTTTGTTAATTTTCATCTGTCTTTTTTATTAACCTAGTTGATTAAAACTACTGAATTTCAGTTTAATATGCATGAATAACCTTGTCTTGTATAGTGCCATTATTCCATGCGCCCTGTGAAAGCCATCAGCTTCGCTTGATTTTTATCTTGTTTCATCAGTAAATGGCGTAACTTGAAGTGCCTTGATTCCATCTGCTTCTGTGGTAACGATAAGATTATTCGCCCCAACCATTTAGGTAAAGGTCGGTTCTTCAGTGTAGTTAATGCTAACAATTTTAAAATAAAAGAAGGATAGTAATCGACTATATTGCTATCTTCTAATGACATATAACCTTCTGCACTTCCTGGATCACCTTGTCTTGCACAGCGTCCATACAACTGCCTATCGATTCTTCGGGCATCATTACGGTCTGTGCTAATAACGTGTAATCCACCTAAATCAGTAACACCTTCACCGAGAGAAATATCCGTTCCTCGCCCGGCCATATTAGTTGCTACCGTAATGCCATTTAACTGACCGGCCACGGCAATTATCTCAGCTTCTTGAGAGTCTTGTTGTGCATTCAACACTTGGTGTGGCAAATTATTTTTAGACAGTAGATCGCTAACGTCTTCTGAGTCAGCAACACTTTGAGTGCCTATCAAAATAGGACGCCCTTGTTGATGAACCTTAGTCACTCCGGAAATAAATGCCTGTGATTTTTGTTCGTTATTTTTATAAATACGCTCTGCATGCATGATACGACGTGATGGTTTATGAGTAGGTACCTTTTTCACGCGTAAACCATATACGCTGTTTAACTCACCTGCAACTTCTGAAACAGTGCCTGACATACCTGCCAAGCGTAAATAGCGTTTAAAAAACTTTTGGTATCCTATTCTAGCTAAAGGATCTCTTTCCCCGCTTATTTCACAGCCTTCTTTAGCTTCAACAAGCTGATGCAGACCATGTTCCCATGATCGGTCAGGCATTACCCTGCCCGTCAACAAATCGATGATCGTTACAGCATTATCTCGCACTAAATAATGCTTGTCTCGATGAAAAAGGTTTCTTGCCTTCAACGCCATTGTTGTCATAACATTTCGCTGTCTTTTTCGCTGCCAATATTGATCTAGGTTTTCTGCTAGCGTTGCTAATGTCACTTCACCAACAGCGGTTAATTTTACCTCTTGATATTTTTCATCGACGACATAATCAACGCTTTCTTTTAACGAAGATGCTAAAAATAACGCATCGTAATAAATCTGATTTTGTTCGTCACTTTGCCGTGTTTTAGAAATAATTAAGGGTGTTTTAGCCTCATCAATTAACAAACTATCTGCTTCATCAATAATAGTGAAACACAATCCACGTAATAAAAATGGCGATGGTTTTTGTTGGTGCCGATGTTGAATTTGTTTGAATTGAATCTGCATTTTTCCAATATCGTCGCCCATTGCCATACGATCTCGTAAATAATCAAATGCAATTTGCTGACTGGTTGAATGAACAATGCCGCACTGATAGGCTTTAGTCCGAGGTTCAGTCTCCATTCCATCAACCACAGAGGCCGAGCTAATGCCTAACCATTGGTATAAAGGTCGCAAAATTTGCTCATCTCTTTCAGCTAGATAATCATTGGCTGTTACAACATGAACAGGAATACCTGCTAATGCTGCTGTACAGGCTGGCAACGTCGCTGCAAGCGTCTTGCCTTGCCCTGTTTCCATTTCTGCAATCATGCCATTTATCATCACCCATCCGCCCAACAATTGGACATCAAAATGTCTCATCCCTAAAACACGCATAGCGGCCTCACGTATTATTGAGAACGACAAATAAATCAGCTCATCTTGCAGGCCTTCTTTTAACAATCGTCCTTTTAATAGATGAAGATGTTTTTTCAGCGTTTCGTCAGAAATATCACTAATTCCATTTTCATATCGCGCCACTCTCTTTACGATATGAGAAACCGTATACCTTTGTCGTTGAAATTGAAATTTAAACGCCTGGCCAAATTGTCGAATTTTTGATTCCAAAAAGTCAGGCCATGCATCCATTTTTTGTGGATATAAGCTCTGGGTTAATCCCGGACGTAATGTGCTTTTAGACATTGAACTGCCTCAAAAATACTTGTCGCAAATTTCGATACCACTGTTGCCCAATCGGTTCCGAGCCATGTTTAAACCGAACATAGACTCGCTGGCCAATTTCGGGGGTAATCGTCTGGGGGGTATATTCCAAGTCAATATGAAACACTTTTTCTTTTGTCGTTAAACCTTCACTATCATTAGTATCTATCTTTATTTTTCCGCCATTAGTTGAAGCCAATGCAGCACTTGGCAATGAATTACTGGCTTCTGGTATCCGACGTTTTATGGTTGCAGAATGAATCACATTAGGCTGGTTAACCAATCTAACTTCTATCTCTTCAACTAATTTTTGAACCTGTCCTATATCAGACTGGCTTACGACAACTCGAACTGTTGGTAAGGACTCATCAACAACATAGCCAATCACATCTCCACGCCGGATAAACTTGCCCGGTAAGTCATCAGCATCAGGTATTAACAATCGACCAGATTTTGGTGCCCTGACAACCATTGCCTGTTGATTCTTTTTAGCCAATTTTAGTTCTAGTGCTAAGGCGATCATCTCCTCTTTAATTTTGGCCGCCTTGACTTGATCATTATCCATTTCAGATCTAAATTTTGTATTGAGTTCTCTCAATTTTGCAAATAATACAGTGACTTCAGTATCCAATTCTGAATCATATATTTCTATCACTTCTGTCTCTTTATCTACCCCAGCGGAAACAGTTGTTAGTATCGGGCCTGCAATACCATTGCTTTCAGCTCTAAGCTGAGCATCTTCAGGCATCCAAACAATGCCTTCTGACACCGTATAAGAAGAAATAGGCACCATTAATATCAAAGAAAATGTTGCTAGAATGGCCATCACACTGCTTATCGACCTAGCACGCTTCCGGTGTATTAAAGGACTAGTGAATATAAATAGTATCCCTTTCATCAAAGGGAATAATAATTGCTGCCATACCATCCAACAGGCTAATAAGACACCTAGAACAAAAAAAGTATCTGTTATATAAGTAATAATCAGCCACAATAATCCCATTCTATAAACAAACGAGCTAATGCTGTAAATAACAAACCAGCCAGATTCACCCGCTGCTGTTGCAGGTGAAGGTCTATCGTTTATTCCAAACAGATATTTTTGGCAAAGATAAATAAGGTATTTAGATGATCGTTGGAAGAGGTTTGGAATTTCAAGCAGATCGGCAAGAATATAATAACCATCATATTTTAATAACGGATTACCATTGAATAATAAGGATGATATGCCGCCAATAACCATAGCATTAAAAGCAATATCTTTGATTAAACTAGGCTCCGCACTCAACCAAATAAACAGCCCTAAAGCAGCGATAAATAATTCAACTATAATGCCTGCAGCACTGACTAAAATACGCTGATGTTTGCTTCGAAGAAAATTAACCGCAGAGACATCAACATAAGGAATAGGCATAAACATTAAAAATGTTATACCCATTTCATGCACTTCACCGCCATGATATTTTGCACTGAATGCATGACCAAGCTCATGCAAAAACTTTATTACAGGGTATAGCACAGCCATAATTATAAGGTTATATGGAGACAGGCTATTATCTACAAAATTACCCGTTATCTGCGGCCAATTAATAACCGTTAACAAGGCGCCTAACAAAACTATTAGCATCCATATAGCACCTGTTAACCAGCTAAATAACCAACTCACTTTTGAAAGGTGACGTTCTAAAAACCCATCAGGATCCCATAGGGGAACTTTGATAGTCAGAGGATTAGAAAATCGTTGTTTGAATTTATTAGTTTTATGCTGTTTACTGCGTAACAGCAATTCATCAGTATCGACAGGCAAACCTGCTTGCAGCAAATCACCTGAATGCAATTGCCCTAATAATTGAATAATCTGGTCTTGTGTAGGCGCTAAATCACCCATACGGTCATTGACCAAATTCCAAATTTGATTCACCGTTAGTTCACCGTCTAGTAAACCAATAACCTGATATGCCGTAGCATTAAAGCGATGACTTCGGCCGCTCGCTTTATCTTCTAAGATATACCAGATCAGCCCCCGGTAATCATGACGATGCATTTCAACATGATGACGCAACTGAGGCCTTAAATCGGTAACTCTATACCAAAGTGGACTAAATAGTGATTCACTCACACTATAACTCCACGCGGCAACTGAATGGCATTAAATATAATTTCTATGGCCACCATGACCACACCCATAATTTTAGCCAGTCAAGTAGTTCATGTGACCAGATCCAAAGTACTTTTTCTTTACCAATTTCAATTTTGCTAACACCTTCCATTCCTGGTCGCAATAATTTGGGTGTATCTAACAATGTTGCCTCTACCCGAAAAATATTACTGCCATCTTCGACGCTAGCAACCGCTGTAATTTTTTCTATAAGCAGTGGAAACTTTCTATCAGGCATGCTCGACAAAGCTAAAGTACCTTTCTGACCATGTCGAATATAAGAAATAGATCGTTCATTAACTTTCAAAATAACGCGATAACCGTCTAATGGTGCAACTTTAAATAGACTGTCGCCTCGTTCAACCGGAGCGCCCAATGATTGACTCAGGTCACCTTCAATAATAACGCCATCGAAAGGCACTGTAATTTTCGTTCTTTGTAAGTTTTCTTGCGATAATTCTATTTGCGCCTTTACTTGTGCTATTTGAGAATCAAGCACACGAACTTGTACTAGCTCCCTTTCAGCAAGGGCTTCACGCTGCTCTCTCGTTAATTGTTGAAGCTGACTTGTTAGCTTCGCTTGCTCAAGTTTAATATCAGCATCTTCCATCGTTGCTAATACTTCACCATTTGAAACAATATCACCTGAACGTACATTTGCTGTATCAATAAAACCATCCATTGGTGCTGAAATTGTACGTTGCACTTTACCCTCCAACACGGCATCAGCATTAATACGAAAATTACTTTCAATGCCTGCAGCTAGACCTATGGCCGTTAGAATAGCAATAGAAACTAATTTAAGGCCCAAATGATTGAAGCCTAACAAGCTACTTAGTTTATTTTTTATCGAGCTAGCTAGTTTTTGAATCCACCATCGCTCATCATTCTTCTTTAACATCAAATAGGGTGAAACCAGTGCTAAGGTCTGCTCAATAATACTGATCGTATCTTGATCAAAAGGTCTATCTTCACTTCTTTCCATTGTTAAAACGGCAAACACTTCCTCATCATGCACAAAAGGAATAGTGCAAATTGATCCACAACCATATTTTCGGGATAATTCAGCATGCGCTGTTGAAATAAACAAGCGGTCTTGGTCTGTTGATGGAAAAACGGTTACCTGATCATGGTTTATGGCTTCGTCCATTGCTGCAGATATAGTGCGAATCAAATTTGATTTATCATCAAAGCTAGCACTATTTGAAAGCGCAACAACACGGGCATGATGACCCTTGATATCGCCAACACTTATTCTCTGACAAGAAAACTCACTAGTTAACTCAGAAATTAAAACCGTGAAAGCTTTCTCTACAGTTTCTTGTTGCAAGCAGTTTACTGCTAGCCTAACTGTTGTCATATAAAAAGCATCTTGTGACTCAGTTAATGTGCTCGGCAGCGCTAGCCACTTTGTGCCTACTGTCAGTGCTTGTAAAATTTGTTGCTGTTGCTGCTCATTATGATGGGCTGTTTTGACTGCAACAACACCTAATAATTGTTGATCCACATAAATTGGCGATGCCAAATAATCATGTGTTTGATCAGTTTTTTTGCCACTGCCAACATTTGAATTGATAACATTTTCTTTTTTGTTAATAGCAAGTCTTGCAATTGCAACAAGTTCAAGGGAATCAGGACTTTCAACAGGCCAGTGTGCCGCAGGTTTCAAACCTTTTTGTTCGCTATCAACTAACAAAAATAATGCGTGGCTAATGTCTACTATCGATTGACATTGGATATCCAGCCAGTTTTGTGAAAAATGTTTCAACGTTTGGTTCTCACTTTTTATAATTGCCACTAAGTGACATTTCTTTGGCAAATGGCCACAAGCAATCCATTACATCATCAACATGCGATCGTGCATTGATTTTCATGTTGTTTACATCTTGTACTGTTACCATATCCCTTATAAGGCTATTAGCATTCAAATACAAAGCTGCTGATTGTTCAATTCCAAGCTCTTCATCAAGCATAATTGAACGTGCTATATTAACAATTTGTGCTTCTATCTCATGCTCTTTAGCCTGTTTAGGCGTTATATGAAATTTAGCGATTGCACCGTAGCTTTCTGGTAGGTGCCATAACTGCATAATTTCATATCCGACTTCACCATAATCAAAGCCTAGCGCTTCTCTCTCTAGCAGATATACTGGTTTGTTATTTTTTTGTGATTCAATTAATATCTCCTGCATGTTCTCAGGAATTTTTGAAAACATTACAATGTGGCCAATCTCATGCAAAAGGCCTGCCGTGAATAAGCGCTCCTTCGCGGGCAGCATACATTTTTGAGCCAACATTCTCGCTAATATTCCACAATATACACAACTACGCCAAAAGGCTTGCTGGTTAAAAATATCTGCAGAAATAGTAGAAAAGGCTCGAATAGCCAAACTACTCACAAGCAAGTCATGAATTTGAAACATACCCAGCATAGTAATAGCTTGCCCTACCGTTTCAGCTTTGCGTGAATGACCAAAAAATGGGCTGTTAGCGATTTTCTTTATTCTTAAAGAAAGAGTTGAATCCAGACTAATGACATCTACAAAATCATCGATTGTAGCCTCAGATCTTGAAATCAGTTTTCTAATATCCTGATAGACAACAGGTAATGTTATTTTATCAGCAACTGTGGCAGCTAGAGTATGAGCGGGGTTCATAATTATAGTTTAGAGTTATATCCTTAGTAGCTAAGGCTTAATCTCCAAGAATAACTTTTTCCATTTCAAGACTAATATCATGTGCCTCCTGGCATAATAAATTCAGATCATCCTCGTTGATTTTTATAGCATCCAATTCTTCTTGTTCAAATTCATACTGATAACTATCAGCACCTGGATATCTATTAACAGCGGCTTTATGCGCAATATGAACTATCATCGTATCCTGCACATATTCAAGCGCCTTATTGGGTTCACAATGACCGCCTGTAACACAATGGAATTTGTGTGGTAAATTCCACGCAGACATCAATGCCTGGCCAATTTTTGCATAATCGGTTCCAAAGATGGCTCGCTCAGCATCCACTAGCGGTAGATCTTCATCCTGTGCCTGAATCACTGCGGATTTGCACTGTTCAGCATATTTGGTAAAGAGCACTAAATGGCCTATTTCATGTAATAATCCGATCACAAATAAGCTCTCAGCATCGGCTAACTTACAATTTTTTGCTAATAATTTAGCTAACGATCCACTAAAAATGCTGCGTTTCCAGAAGACTTTTAGTGGCTCAATTTCATTTGGAAGTTCAAGCGCTTCCACTGCTGATAGGCTTAATA
Source organism: Methylophagaceae bacterium (assembly GCA_048595465.1). Lineage (GTDB taxonomy): Bacteria > Pseudomonadota > Gammaproteobacteria > Nitrosococcales > Methylophagaceae. The sequence goes on from JBJPGE010000007.1 coordinate 15,350, forward strand.
CCAAATCATGCAGCTGACCAATCCCTATCAAATTTAGGGCACGATTGAGATTATCTATCTTTCCGGGGAACCCAAAAAAGGCACTATTTACAATTCTTAACACAGATGCGGTTAAGGCTGGATCAACTGTAACAACAGGTGCGAAATCATCAAGATCGGAACTGGGATCATCAATTAACGATCTGATTTTCATATAAATATCAGGAAGGGAAACCAACCCTGATATTTCACTTACTAATTTTTCAATATTAATTTTCATCGGTGACTTCTTACCCTAGCTTAAAATAGTTTCAATTCTCATACTATAAATAGCGGCACCAAAATCATTTTATTTAATTTTGCATGTTCAGGATTCTATTAACTATTTAATATTGAAATTCTCCACTAAAACAGTTGTTATTCCAAGGGTATAGTTCATACTTTTAAAGTGTTAAATTACTTACAAAGTGGTTGCGGGATAGTCTATTAGATAACTGAAAGAACTTGTACTTTACAAAGATTCTAATTGCGCTTAAGTACAGCACAACCAACGGTCCCCTGCTCCCAAGTCTCAACATAGCAAGGGCCAATGGTATTTTCATCAAGAATTCGGCCATGAACAAAGCCGTGACTATTAGTTGAAACCCAAGTGAATGAAATATTATCAGGGTAAATCACACCGAAGAAATTCTTTGTACCGTCAGCATAGGTCAACGTTCCACGAAAGCGCCGATCTTTTTGTTCGGTGATTTCAATGGTTTTGTTATCCCATTCTTTATAGCCTTTCGAGTCAGAAACGGTGACATTTTTACCACTCCATGTTCCTATTAGATTAGGAATATCTGAATCTAATGGTTTATTATTAGCATAGTAAATACAGGCTAAACCAATACTGTTCACAATCACTAAAACCCACAACAGTGTCTGCGAAAGTGAAAAACCTGATTGCTGTTTAAACATTACCGTTTCCTTAGTTTGTTAGAGGCTATCAATCGCATTATTCAAGCTAACACTCGGGCGCATTGCTTGTGCCGCCAAATCATCGTCAGCAAAATAATAGCCATTTAGATCCATTGCCATTCCCTGAGCATCATTTAGTTCTTTCACAATCTTATCTTCATTTTCTGCCAATGTTTGTGCTAAAGCAGTAAATTTAGATTGAAGTTCTGCATCATCCGTCTGCTCAGCTAAAGCCTGCGCCCAATACATCGCTAGATAGAAATGGCTGCCGCGGTTATCTAGTTCACCTACTTTGCTAGAAGGCGAACGATTATTATCTAAAAAATCACCGGTGGCTTTATCTAATGTGTCCGCTAGAACTTGAGCTTTTTTATTACCTGATGTATTCGCTAGGTGCTCTAATGACGCGGTTAATGCCAAAAATTCACCTAATGAATCCCAGCGTAGATGATTTTCCTCATCAAACTGTTGTACCAGTTTAGGAGCACTACCACCTGCTCCCGTTTCAAATAGACCGCCACCATTCATTAAGGGCACGATCGATAGCATTTTTGCACTGGTTCCTAACTCTAAAATAGGAAACAAATCGGTTAAATAATCACGCAAAACATTACCTGTCACAGAAATAGTGTTCTCGCCTTTTATAATCCGTTCCATCGAAAATTGAATGGCATCTTCTGGTGATAAAATTTGAAGATCGAGTCCATCCGTATCATGCATCGGTAAATACTGCTCAACTTTGGTAATGATTTGGGCATCATGGGCCCTGTTTTTATCTAGCCAAAAAACGGCTGGTGTATTGCTTAAACGAGCACGATTAACGGCAAGTTTCACCCAATCTTGAATCGGAGCATCCTTCGCCTGACACATCCGCCAGATATCGCCCTGCTCAACGGTATGTTCAAGTAAAGCCTCACCTTTATCGTCAATTACTCGTATAGTGCCTGCATTAGGCGCTTCAAATGTTTTGTCATGCGAACCATACTCTTCTGCTTTTTGAGCCATTAAGCCCACATTGGGTACACTGCCCATCGTTGTCGGATCAAACGCACCATGTTTCTTACAAAAATCAATTGTTTGCTGATAGATACCGGCGTAGCAACGATCGGGGATAATCGCTTTAGTATCTTGCTGCTCACCCTCTTTATTCCACATTTGACCCGAACCACGAATCATTGCTGGCATAGAGGCATCGACAATCACATCAGATGGCACATGTAAGTTAGTAATGCCTTTATCTGAATCTACCATGGCAATATCAGGGCGTGTGGCATATACCGCTTGAATATCAGCTTCGATTTCAACTTGTTTGTCGGCTGGCAGGCTTTTAATTTTGCTATAAACATCACCTAAGCCATTTTTAACATCTACACTGAGTTGTTCAAATACTGCAGCATGTTTTTCAAATACATCTTTATAAAAAACCGATACAAAATGACCAAAGATAATCGGATCAGATACCTTCATCATCGTTGCTTTTAAATGTACAGAAAATAATACACCCTGCTCTTTCGCACTTTCAATTTCTGTTTCAATAAAGCTGCACAAAGCTTTTTTGTTCATTACTGTCGCATCAATCACTTCGCCAGCTAGTACTGGCGTTGTTTCTTTCAAAACAGTGCTATTGCCGGCGTTATCTGTTAATTCAATGCGAATATTTCCTGCTGTTGCTACAGTTACTGACTGCTCGTTAGCAAAAAAGTCATTATCTGACATGCTAACCACATGTGTTTTTGAATCACTACTCCAAGCGCCCATACGATGAGGATGTTTGCGTACATAATTTTTAACTGCAGGTGGTGCTCGACGATCTGAGTTCCCTTCACGAAGAACAGGGTTCACCGCACTCCCTTTAATTTTATCGTAGGTAGCTTTTACCTGTTTCTGCTCATCATTAGCAGACTCTTCTGGATAATCAGGTAAAGCGTAACCCTTTTGTTGTAACTCTTTAATCACTGCCTTTAACTGCGGAATTGAAGCACTAATATTAGGGAGTTTAATAATATTAGCTTCCGCTTTTAAAGCAAGCTCACCCAATTGAGCCAAAGCATCATCAATTCGTTGCTCAGCAGTTAAATAACTTGGAAAGCTTGCAATGACACGACCTGCCAATGAAATATCACTAACTTCAACATCAATTTCCGCTGTGCGCGTAAATGCTTGAATAATGGGCAAAAGTGATTGTGTTGCCAAAGCGGGTGCTTCATCTGTTTTGGTGTAGATGATTTTAGATGTTGTCATTTATTTTCCTAGTCTCTTCTTAATCATAATTTATAAGCACCCTTCAATAAATCTAAGTGCTGGATAACTGCCTAACCTAAAGCTGGTCACAATCCCATCAAGCGTTTCAAAAATAAGCCCATTACCATTGTCTAACTTCACTTCTAAATATTCATCTTCTGGGCCACCATAGGGATGCGGTGATGCTGTTGCAGAATTATACCGTCCTAGTATATCGTTTTTCGTTGAAGCTATTCCTAAACCCGTACTTGTTTTTATTATTGGAACTTCATCATATACGTCTATTCTTGCAACCATACCGTATACAATCATGAAAAGAGCACCCGCGCCATCATTTTCAGGAACCAAATAATAGCAAGATTCATTATCATATTGCATGATAGTTGAAATATATCCATCAAGTTTATTCAGTGCCATTTCAGCTGAATCACCCATTTTTACATTATTATAGGCATCATTTGTCATCATACTACTGTGTGGCTGGAGGGTTTGTTTGTCACTTTCTATCGAAAGTATTGTGTATGAATAACTCAATAACACAATAGCAATAAAATATTTCATCTACATTGCTCCTTTAAGTTTACTAATTCGTTCTACGGCTTCTAATAAGCTCTGTTCATTAGCTGTATAAGCAAAGCGGATATGCTGTTTTGCTAAATGATGACCAAAATCATTACCCGGTGTTACGGCTACACCTGCTTGCTGCAACCAATATTGACTTAATGATATGGCATAAGCTTGATCAGCATTAAGAAAACGGCTGCAATCTGCATAGATATAAAAAGCACCTTGCGGCGTGGCATTTATTTCTAAGCCTATGCCCTGCAATGCAGGCAACAATACGTTTCTACGTTGTTCGAATATCTGTCTACGATCTTCTAGAATATCAAGGGTATCTTGGTTAAAAGCTGCTAATGCTGCATATTGCGACATTGTCGGTGCCGCTAAAAATAGATTTTGCGCCAAGCGATCCATTACAGAAACATAAGCTTCTGGTACAACCAACCAACCCAAACGCCAACCGGTCATACCAAAGAATTTAGAAAAACTATTAATCGCAAAGGCATTTTGATCGACTGAAAGCACGGTCGGTGCTTTTAATCCATCATATGTTAAACCGTGATAGATTTCATCGACAACTAACTGGCCATGTTTTGCCTGCACAGCCATAGCTAGCTTTGATAGCTGCTGTTTTGATAACATCGTTCCCGTAGGATTTGAAGGTGAAGCCACTAAAGCAAAAGCAGTATCATCAGTCCAATATTGATAAATATGCTCAGCAGTTAATTGATATTGTGTTGATTGATCGACCGAAATTAATTGTGTTTTGCCTTCCACAAAACGAGCAAGATGACGGTTGCAAGGATAACCGGGGTCAGCCAGCATCACACTTCTACCCTGTTCTAATAACGCGCCCATTGTTAACATCAGCGCGCCCGAGGCACCCGGCGTGACTACAATACGATTTGGGGACACCGTAACGTGATACCGCGTTTGATACCAATTTGCTATTGCCTCTCGTAATTCAGGCAGCCCTAATGCCGGCGTGTAACGTGTTTTACCAGATTTTAATGCAGCTATGCCTGCATCAATGATCGGCTGAGGTGTATCAAAATCAGGCTCACCTACTTCTAAATGAATAATATCTTTGCCTTGCGATTCAAGGTTCTTAGCTTGAGCGAGGATGTCCATCACCTGAAATGGCGTGATATCCTTCGCGCGCTGGGCAAGCTTAGCCATATCTATTACTGTGCGTGTAATAGCTTTAAATCATCAACCGTTACAAAAGAGCCTGTGATTTTTTGACCTGAAATAACTTTACACGCTAAATTTGGCTCCCCAAGATGATCTAATACCGATACCGCACCACTAAAATCATCATCTTGTGTGTAATTATTTAACGTCACCACTGTTGGAATATGAGCGCCGCAAGAAGATCGCACACCATTTGCCGAATCTTCAAAGACTAAACATTCATCAGCATTAAATCCAATTTGTTCTAAACAATAATCAAAAATATCTGGGGCCGGTTTTTTGGCGGGGACAATATCGCCCGCAGCAATACAATCAAACCAATCTAGTGCTTGTGCACCGAGTGTATTAGTAATGAGTGCAGTCACATTAGCAGGTGTAGTTGTTGTCGCAATAGCTAAGCGCAAACCACTTTTTCTAATGTCATTTATTAAACGAACTACCCCTGGACGCAATGCAATCGCATTTGATTCTAATAATGTCACGTAATGCTTGGTTTTCTCGGCATGCAATTTGGCAATAAACTGTGTTAAGTCTCCATCAAACTGAAAACCATTATTAAATTCAGATAGAAAATAACGAATACGCTCCTTACCCCCTGTTACAGCTAGTAATTTCCCATATAAATCTTCGTCCCAATTCCAATCTAATTCTGCGTCAGAGAACGCAAGATTGAATGCAACGCGGTGTCCATCACGCTCTGTTTCGGCTAATGTGCCATCTACATCAAAAATAACTGCTTTTAATTGTGTCATATCACGCTTTTTGGTTAGAAAATAAGGTAAAATGATAACAAATTTTTTGCACACACAGGGAGATTCTGTTATAAGATTCGCCCTTGATTTTGAAAAAACATATTTTGAGGTTTACATGGGTTCTACACAGTTTGATGGAAAATTCACTCCTTACGAAGAAAAAAAGGGTGAGGATTACATGAACGACGATCAATACGCACATTTCAGAACAATTCTTGAATCGTGGAAAAGTGGGTTAATGGCGGAAGTTGATCGCACAGTTCATCATATGCAAGATGATGCGGCGAATTTCCCCGATCCCAATGACCGGGCATCGCAAGAAGAAGAATTCACACTGGAACTTCGAACGCGCGACCGCGAACGCAAATTGGTTAAAAAAATCAAACAATCTTTAGAAGATTTGGATAAAGGTGATTACGGTTACTGTGAATCATGCGGTACAGACATCGGCATTCGCCGTCTTGAAGCAAGGCCTACAGCAACATTATGTATCGACTGTAAAACATTAGATGAGATTCGTGAAAAAAACCGTGTTTAAATAAACCTAGTTCATTTCATATAAACAAAAAAGCCCCTATTAATAGGGGCTTTTTTATGCTTGAAACTGATTTTTAAGTAATATTCAGATTGCCCCTAAAACTTGCCAGTTCAAGGCAGAAAATGTGAGTTCACAAATGTGAATAATCATTTTCAAACGCAGAAATGGTGAGTTTTACTTATAGGTCGTCGCCGTGTTTCGCTAGGTAATCAGCAACACCTTCAGCATCAGCCTTCATACCTTCATCACCTTTCTGCCAACCCGCTGGACATACTTCACCATGCTCTTCATGGAATTGAAGCGCATCAACTAAACGAAGCATTTCATCTACTTCACGACCTAAAGGTAAATCATTCACTACTTGATGACGAACAATACCTTCTGGATCAATCAGAAATGAACCGCGCAGAGCGATACTTGCAGGATGTTTAACACCATACTTTTTCATGATCTTGTGATCAGTGTCAGCTACTAATGGGAAATCAATTTGACCAATTCCACCATCTTTAACAGCCGTATTACGCCATGCTAAATGGGTAAATTGTGAATCAATTGAAACACCAATAATTTGAACACCACGTTTTTTGAATTCAGCTACACGGTGATGGTGAGCAATGATTTCAGATGGACATACAAATGTGAAATCTAAAGGGTAAAAGAACAAAACAACCGTTTGACCTTTATAGTCAGATAATGAAAAGTTTTCATTGATTGTATTGTCTGGCATCACAGCCGCTGCTGTGAATTTTGGGGCTTTTTTTGTTACTAAAACGCTCATAATGGCTCCTATTTGAAATTGGTTTGTAGTGTTGGACTATTTTGGCTAAATAGTCGAGTAAAACACTCGGCCATCCTATCAATAACGATTGATATTGTCTAACTTAATTTGGTGTCACCACTCGCTAAGAAATGACGTCGATATTGGGTCGGGCTGCGGCCAAAAAACTGAGAAAACCGACGACTAAAATGGCTGAGATCATTAAAGCCAGTCTGATAACACACCTCGCTGACCTTGTTCCCTATTTGTAGTAATTTTGCCGCATTTTTTAAACGTTGTTGCTGTAAATATTCACTGGGTGAACAACCTAGTTGTTTCTTAAACTCGGTATACAGCTTACTTCTACTCATGCAGGCTAAACGACTCAAGGCATCAATATCTAAGGGTAACGCACTATATTCTATCAAATAATTAATGGCCAAGGTGATGCCCGTCGCATCAGGGCTTTGACGACAGTATTCAAGTAACTGCTCACGGCCCTGCTCTCTTAACAATCTGATAACAAGCTCAGATACACCTAAATCAACCATCATTTCTTTATCTGGATGATTATGGGTAAATAAAGAGACTAACTTTTCTAATAACTGCTGTGTCGCTGTGGTGTGATGCGTGTGCACAATATGAGGTTGATATTCCCAATCATGCTGCAACATTCCTAGCTGGGTTATATCTCTCATCTTTTCAGAAACAGTTTCTATCCGTTCTTTTGATATTTCAATTGTGAGACAAGTCGTCGGCTGCGCTTCATTTGCCTCTGGAAAATCAATTTCAACATATTCTCCCGGCGACATAACATAAGATTCATGTGGCAAAAAAACCTGATCTTTTTCTAATCCATCATGAACAGAATGCATCACTTTTTTGCCTGTGACCATGCCACAAAAAAGTAATTGATCTGCGCCAAGGCCAACACGCGAGGCGGCCCGGTAGGTATCATAAATGCTTAATTCAGAATCTGGTCCTTGAAAAGAAACCTTATTTTCAATCAATAAGTGTCGCTTATCGCGCCTACTATCTAAATCTAATTGTGGATCATCCATCGTATTAACCACGTTAAAGATAAAACTAAAACCTAATTCTCCGATTATTTTGGACGCTTAGTCAAGTTTTTAGGAATAAAAATCAACTCGACACCCACTAGCTGGTTTATGATTCAATTTTACATTTCTAATGTTGGGAACAAATTATGATCTATGCAAATCCAGGAACAGAAGGCGCGGTAGTCTCGTTTAAAGAACGTTACGGCAACTATATTAATGGTGGTTGGGCAGCGCCCGTTAAAGGTGATTATTTTACTAATGTTAGCCCTGTAACGGGTGAAGGTTTTTGCGAAATACCTCGTTCAACAGAAGAAGACATTAACTTAGCACTTGATGCCGCACATGCTGCAAAAGATGTGTGGGGTAAAACATCGGTAACTGAACGCTCTAATATCTTATTGAAAATTGCCGATCGAATTGAAGAAAACCTTGAAATGCTAGCGGTTGCTGAAACATGGGATAACGGCAAGGCGGTTCGTGAAACATTAAATGCTGACGTACCCTTATGTGTAGATCATTTCCGTTATTATGCGGGCTGTATGCGTGCCCAAGAAGGCACAATGGGTGAGATTGACGAAACAACAGTTTCTTATCAATTTCATGAACCCTTAGGTGTAGTTGGCCAGATTATCCCTTGGAACTTTCCTTTATTAATGGCCGCATGGAAACTAGCACCAGCATTAGTCACCGGTAACTGCATTGTTATGAAACCGGCTGAGCAAACGCCCGTTTCTATCTTAAAACTAATGGAAGTAATTGGTGATTTATTACCGCCAGGCGTATTAAATATTGTCAATGGTTTCGGTAGAGAAGCAGGCGAAGCACTAGCCAGCAGTAAGCGTATTGCTAAAATTGCCTTTACAGGCTCAACACCTGTTGGACAACATATCTTAACCCGCGCAGCAGAAAGCTTAATCCCATCAACGGTTGAACTGGGAGGCAAGTCACCTAACATCTTCTTTGAAGATATTATGCAGCAAGAAGATGATTACATCAGCAAATGTGCTGAGGGTGCCGTATTAGCCTTCTTCAATCAAGGTGAAGTCTGCACCTGTCCTTCTCGTGCCTTAATCCAAGAAAGTATTTATGATGAATTTATTTCAATCGTCATTGACCGTTCTAAAAAGATCATTCGTGGTAATCCACTTGATACTGACACACAAGTGGGTGCACAAGCTTCGCAACAACAATATGAAAAAATCCTTGATTACGTAGAAATCGGTAAACAAGAAGGTGCTGAATTATTGATCGGTGGCAATATCGCTCAAGTCGGTAGTGAGTTTGACTCTGGCTACTATATTGAACCTACTTTATTTAAAGGTACGAACAATATGCGGATCTTCCAAGAAGAAATTTTTGGTCCTGTTGTATCTGTCACTACATTTAAAGATGAAGCCGAAGCCTTGGCAATTGCTAATGACACTGAATTTGGTCTAGGCGCTGGTTTGTGGACACGTGATATGAACCTAGCCTATCGTATGGGTCGTGGAATTCAAGCGGGCCGTGTATGGACAAACTGCTACCATCTATACCCTGCTCATGCAGCATTTGGTGGCTATAAAAAATCAGGCATTGGACGTGAAACTCACAAGATGATGCTTGATCATTATCAACAGACTAAAAACTTGTTAGTAAGTTATAGCACCAGCCCGCTTGGTTTCTTTTAAAGCCAATTTAAACTAGAAAAAACCTCCCGAAGCTTACTTCTGGGAGGTTTTTTTATTTATACTCTATGTACTAAACAATTGCAGCAAAAGGTGTAACCATGTCTGAAGACAATATCCAATCTACATTACACGAAACCCGTCACTTTCCACCTAGTGCTGAGTTTCTTCAATCGTCTGCTTTAAGTTCAGATAAATTAAGTGAACTCTATGCCAGTGCAGAACGCGATAATGAAGCTTTTTGGGCTGAACAGGCTCGTAATGAAATAGATTGGCAAACACCTTTTAGTACTACTTTGGATTCATCAGACGCGCCGTTTTTTCGCTGGTTCCCTGATGGAAAGTTAAATGTTTCATATAACTGCCTTGATCGCCAATTAGAAAATAATGCTGATAAAATCGCCATTATCTTTGAAGGTGATGCTGGCGATGTACAGAAAATTACTTACCGTGAATTACATTCACGAGTTTGTGTCTTTGCCAATGCATTGAAAGCCCAAAATATAAGCAAAGGTGATCGCGTCATCATTTATATGCCAATGATTGCTGAAGCTGTTGTTGCAATGCAAGCCTGCGCTCGTATCGGCGCGATTCACTCAGTAGTATTTGGTGGTTTCTCAGCATCATCACTAAAAGATCGTATTGAAGACACTCAAGCAAAAATGGTGATTACTGCCGATGGCGGCCATCGTGGTGGCAGAATTATCGAACTAAAATCAACAACAGATTCTGCTTTAGAAACAGGCTGTAATAGTATTGAAAGTGTTATAGTTTTTAAACGAACAAGTCATGAGGTCGCGATGCAATCTGACCGTGATGTTTGGTGGTCAGATGCCGAGCAAGGCCAAACAGCTGAATGTGAACCAGAGTGGATGAATGCAACTGATCCGCTGTTTTTACTGTATACCTCGGGCTCAACCGGCAAGCCAAAAGGCATTCAGCATTCAACTGGCGGCTACTTATTAAATGCCGTCACAACCATGCGTTGGGTGTTTGATATTCAAGGCTCTGATGTATTTTGGTGTACGGCAGATGTCGGTTGGATCACAGGGCACACTTATGTCGCTTATGGTCCTTTAGCAACGGGGGCAACGATAGTTATTTTTGAAGGTGTGCCTACTTACCCTGATGCAGGCCGTTTTTGGGCTATGTGTCAACGTCATGGTGTCACCATCTTCTATACAGCACCCACAGCGATTCGTGCATTGATCAAACAAGGCGATGATATTCCGAATAGTTATGACCTTTCAAAACTACGTCTTCTAGGCACAGTGGGTGAACCCATTAACCCAGAAGCGTGGATGTGGTATCACAATGTAATTGGCCAGCAGCGTTGCCCTATTGTAGATACATGGTGGCAAACCGAGACAGGTGCACATATGATTGCTCCTGTGCCATCAGTCACGACAACCACACCGGGATCATGCACTCGAGCCCTACCCGGTATTGATGCCGCTGTAGTCAATGAAAAAGGTGAGGAAATCACTAATGCTAATGAAGGTGGCTATTTAGTTATGCGTAAACCTTGGCCATCAATGATTCAAACTGTTTGGGGAGATGACAAACGGTATAAAGAAACCTATTGGCCTAAATTTGGTGGTAAATATTACCTTGCAGGCGATAGTGCTCGTCGCGATGAGAATGGCTTCTTTTGGATCATGGGTCGAATTGATGATGTGCTCAATGTGTCCGGTCATCGTTTGGGCACTATGGAGATCGAATCTGCTCTAGTGGCCAACCCCTTAGTTGCAGAAGCCGCTGTAGTGGGTAAACCTCATGAAATTAAAGGTGAGTCGGTATTTGCCTATGTAGTACTTAAAGGCGAGCGACCAGCAGATGGAATTGATGATGCCCTAACGCAAAAATTACGCGCGTGGGTTGGCGAACAAATTGGTGCTATCGCTAAACCTGATGAGATTCGTTATGCTGATAATCTGCCTAAAACACGTTCTGGCAAGATTATGCGGCGTTTATTAAGAACAATTGCTAAGGGCGATGAAATTACCTCTGATACCTCTACATTAGAAAATGAATCTATCTTGCCTCAATTACAGGGTAAAGCTTAAAATGTAAGGCATGGCAAAAAAAGAAATACCCTCAGATGAAAGTCAGCGTTTAGATAAATGGTTATGGGCTGCACGATTTTATAAAACGCGTAGCTTAGCTGTTGAGGCTATTAATGGCGGTAAAGTACATCTTAACAAGAATCGCGTTAAACCAAGCCGCACAATCAAGCCTGACGATATATTGGCCATCTCTAAGCCGCCGTATGAGCATATCATCACAATATTAGGCTTATCAAAACAACGTCGCCCTGCACCTGAAGCACAGCAACTCTATATTGAAAGTGAAGCTAGTATAGAAAAACGAGCTCAGCTACACGAACAAATCAAAAGCCAGCCGCTTGGTTTTAGGACTGATAAAGGCCGTCCCAATAAGCGCGATCGGCGTCATATTATAAAATTCACCCGTAAATCTTAAAAAATAATTAATTTTTTTGTCGACCAGATTAATTCAAGCTCGTCGTTCTAAGCTTTGAGAATTATTCAATCTTGGGAAAATAAAATTAGAATGAAAACACACTTATTTTTAATTACAATGCTCAATAACTTGATTGCTAGAAGGATACTTGATAAGGGTTATATTTCCCCTACCTAGGATTGTCATAATGTGACGTATTTTGCGCATTTTCACTAAAACTGTGCGGCACGTCTAAAAAAATATGTGATATGACTCACATTTTATCATTTTATCCTACCCCTAGAATTGGTTGCATCGAAACAATAACCTCTAAAGATAATTGCTTTTTATTGCTCCTAAACCGTGAGTACACCTCAATTCACGTACCATTTTTTTATGGTTATTTTTTAGTTTTCTTATTTTTTAACGGCTAAAATCAAAACATCCTTTCTGAATTAAACGCATTAACTCTCTAGACATAGACCTTGATTTCAGTCAAAAATAAGGTGCATATGAATTTGAATATTTATGTCACACAAATAATTTCAGGAGAAATAGAGAATGGATAATCTAGCACGATTGGACAGCTTTCAGGGTAGTAATTTGGCAAATGTTTCACACCTTCAAGAATCATATCAATACAAGGCACGAGAGAACGAAAATCAATATTCTCAATTAGCAACACATTATGATGCTAAATATAAAATAGCATGGCTTTTAATGAAATCGGCGCCTAGACCGTGTTTTACACCTACACTATTAAACGATTTAAAATCCCACGTAAATCACATTAAAACAGAGATGTCTTACACGCGTAACGAGAAATATGATTATCTCGTATTGGGCTCAGATATCGAGGGTATATTTAACCTTGGTGGTGACTTAAACTTATTTCGCACACTTATCGAACAAAAAAATCGTGACGGCTTATTAGCTTATGCTATTGAAGGGATTGATCTGGTCTATCAAAATATGAAGCATTTTGATCTTGATCTCACAACTGTTTCCCTTATCAAAGGCGATGCTTTAGGGGGCGGTTTTGAAGCTGCCATGTCAGCAAACCTAGTGATTGCCGAACGCGGTGTGAAATTAGGTTTACCTGAGGTTTTATTCAATCTATTCCCTGGAATGGGCGCTTATTCCATACTTTCAAGAAAAGTAGGTGCTGTTGTTGCTAAAAAAATGATTTTATCTGGAAAATTATATAGTTCTGAAGAACTTTATGATATGGGAATTATTGATATTTTAGCTGATAAAGGTGAAGGTGAACTTGCACTATACAAACACATAAAAGCAGCAAAACGTTCCGCTAACAGCTTCAGCGCAATGTCTAAAGTCAATGATGTTTGTAATGAGATTCCGTATCAAGAATTTATCGATATTGCCAATATCTGGGCTGATGCCGCGTTAAACTTAACGGATAAAGATTTACGAATGATGGAACGCTTAGTGGCTCGCCAAAGTAAAAAATTCGTAGCCTAACTAGCAGTCTTATCATCTGCTAAATCAACTGTAACAGCCTTAGATACCGCTTCATTTAAGGCTGTTACAGTATTTTTATATATCATCTTAATGTCTTCACTTAATCGAAACATCTTTTCTGTTCCAACATCATAAGGCTTATAAGCCTCTCCTTTACGACATATATCAACCAATTTAGTCGCTCCCAATTCAGCTGCCGAGCCTTTTAATGCGTGTAGCGATTCACGAAGTTGTAGGTAATCGTCATTAATAGCATCATCAATTCTACCTATATGCTTTTCGCCATCAAAGATGAAGCCTTTAACTAGCTTTGCAATGAATGTTGGATCAGTGTCTAACATAATCAATGACTGGAATACATTTTCATCGAACCACCCACCTTCTGCTGCCCGCTTTTCCTCCTCAGAGGCATTCACTGGGTGTTGTGCCACTTTCTGGCTTTGGTCTAGTTGCTTACTGCTGTTATTCTGTGTTGATAATTTTGCGATTTTTGCCAATAATTCTTTTGAGTCCAGCGGTTTCGTTAAAAATTCATCCACACCGGCATCAAGGCTTACTTGTCTTGCTTCCGGTGTTGCATCTGCTGTTAGCATGATTGTTGGGATCTGTTGCTCAGCATCCATATATTGCATTGCTAAAACCACCTCATCACCTGATCGTCCGGGCATGTTTTTGTCGACAATTAATAAATCAATTTTTTCAATTTCTGCTTCTAAAATATCCAGTGCTTTTTCACCATCATTCGCAAGAATGACTGAATGGCCTGCTCGTCTTAATATTCCGTCAATAACCTTTTGGTTCACTAAATTATCTTCTGCGACGAGAATAGTTAAGGGTTTGGCACCTATTTGTTTTGCATAGTGGTCTGAAAGAGAGACCACATTTTCTGCATTAGAATGAATACTTTGTGCTGCATGAATAGCATTAAACAATAGGCGTTTATCAACAATATCGCTTATCACCGATATATAATGTTCCCCTAGATCCTCTTCGATTAGATCGTCAGCACCATTATTCAACAATACCCATGAAATATTATTCAATAATCGCTCAGCCTTAAGCATTTCTGAAAACTGTTTCGGTGTGAAATCCGACAAACACTCTCGTTCAACCAAAACGACTTTATACCCATCTCCTTGTTCAATAGCATGATTCAAAAATTTTAATGCTTTAACAGGTGAATTTACTTCATCAAATTTTATTTGCCAATTTTCTAGCATTGGTTTTAATTCTGCTGCTGTCTGTTCTTTTGACATAACAAGTAGTTTGTTGTCAGAAATATCTAAGGTATCGTATGGAATGATATTGAAGGGTAATTCAAACCAAAATGTCGACCCTTTATACCGTTTGCTTTCTACGCCTATTTCCCCACCCATTAATTCTACTAATTCTTTTGAAATTGTTGTTCCAAGGCCTGTTCCACCCTCAGAAGCCTTACCCACCTGGGTAAAATCATCAAATACGCTATCAATCACGTCTGCATCGATACCTATTCCAGTATCTTTTATTTCAAAACGCAGTCTAGTCGTATCATCATCATTGCTAACGCTATAAAGATGTAAGTTAATAGAGCCTTGCTGGGTGAATTTAATGGCATTACCCATTAAGTTAATCAAAACTTGCCTGATATGCTGCTGATCACCTTCAAGCAAAAAAGGCACATTTGAATCGATAGTACATGAGACCGTTAATCCCTTTGCCCCGCCTATTGGGCTCTGCATTTCCAGCACTGAGTTAACCAAGGCATGTAAATCTAAACGTTTTTTCGTTATTTCAATCTTACCTGCTTCAATTTTGGAAATATCTAATACTTTTTCAATTAATCCAAGCAGTGTATGAGCAGATTTGTGCATTGTATTAGCTAAATCAGATTGTTCATTATCTAGCTCTGTTTCTCGAAGCAAATCTCCCAAACCAATCACACCGTTGAGTGGCGTTCTTAGTTCATGTGACATATTAGCTAAAAACCGGCTTTTGGCTTCATTTGCTTGTTTTGCACTTTCCATTGCTACATGTAATTTTTTTATTAAGAAAGCAGAGTACAACGGTATTAATATCAATAAAAACAACAAACTATGTGCAATAGCTTTATTTTGATGCGTTTGCCAATATTCACCTATTTGCGTTGCAGCCATGAAACCAAATACACCGATCATCAACGAGATATATAGGTAATTAACACCAAATCGAAAGCCATTACCTAAAATAACCCACAAATAAATGCCAAAGAAATAAATACTTTCTGAACCTGCCAACATCATTGCCGATGACAAGGTGATGATATCGAGGCAGATTCCTGCTATTCGACGAACAGGTGATGAGACAGGGTCAATAAGAAGTGCGGCAGCAAGTACTGTGGCTCCGATATAAAACCACATCATTGATGATGCAAGTGGTGAAACTATTCCAGTATTATTCCAAGACACAGAAAAATAGAGAACAAGAAACAGTCCAATCACTAATCGAATAATGATTTGTTCCGGTTCAGAGTCTTGAATATTTTTTATTCGCTCCCTAAACCACGCGAACCCTTCGCTTTTGAACATAGTATTCATTCATTTTTCCTGTTTACTATATTTTATGAGTCTGGGTTGTCTGCATACTCAATTTCAATATTTCTAATTGTTTCGAGTCGCTTAAAAAATGCATCAATACATTCAGGGTCGAAGTGCTTTCCTGATTGTTGTTTTAAATAATCTAATGCTTCTTCTACAGGCCATGCCATCTTATAAGGCCTGGCAGATATCAATGCATCATAAACATCAGCAACAGCAACAATTCGGCCTATAAGCGGTATAGTCAATCCTTTTAAACCTTTAGGATAACCACTTCCATCAAATTTTTCATGATGTGTTAGCGCTATAACCGCTCCCATTTGCATGTATTTAGATTGACTATCTACTAGGATGTCATGGCCTATCTCTGCATGCTGCTGCATTATTTCCCACTCTGGAGGATTAAGTTTGCCGGGTTTAAGAAGAATTCCATCAGGAATCCCTATTTTGCCAATATCATGCATTGGGGCGGCATATTCAAGAAAATCACATTCCTCATCAGACATGCCTAACTCTTCAGCAATTTGGCGTGAGTATTTTGCCATTCTTATAACATGATTTCCGGTTTCTTCATCCCGGTATTCACCCGCTTTTGCTAAACACAATAGTGTCTCTTGTTCGCGCGAAACAATCTGCTTTGTTGCCAATTCGACTTGCTCGGCCAACCATTCGGCTCGTTTTTGAATAATTGAATGTTGCTCACTCAATTTAAGTAGGTTTCTGCAACTTGTTCTACATTCAATATGGTCGATAGGGCGAGTTAAAAACGCTGTTGCTCCTGCTTCTAATGCGTTATAACGCACTGTTTTTTCATCTGCAACAGTGATCATCATTATTGGAATATCCTGACAACCCTCTCTTAGACGTATTTTCTTTATAAAATCGATACCGTTGATATCTGGCATTCGATAATCAGTAACAATTAAATCAGGATGATTACTATCTAACCATTCTAATACATCGGCAGGATGTTCAAATTCGTGCAGCACGATATTATCCATTACCTGATGAAGAATTTTTCCCATGATCATTCTGCCCGTTGATTCATCATCAACGATAACCACATGTTTATTGAGATCTGGAACTGTCATTAATCTTCGACCAGCTGTATATGAAATATTATGTTCATTTATAATATCTTTGTATTTAATGGAAGCCACTTAGCATCCCCATTGACATAAAAGTGTATGAACACTTCTTCGGCAATAAAAACTGAATCTTTAGGCTTCATTATATTCGCTCCCAACCTATAAAATTCTCATCGTAGTTTTACTACTCTTACAATAGTTAAAATGATACTACTTATTATAAATAAATTCAAAGTAAATTTATTTATAATCATTGATCTAGTGCTATAACTTAATTAATAACTTAAGAGTGTACTCGTAAATATCAAAATATTATCTCTTGTAGTTCTCAATTCCATTAAATACTAAAAAATGCCTACCTTTGGCACGTGCGACTAGGCCAATTCCAATTTTTTGAGCAATACTCAAACCCATTTCTGTAATTCCAGAACGTGATAGAAGCAAGGGAACCTGCATTTGAGCGACTTTAATAACCATTTCGGAGGTAAGCCTACCCGTTGTATAAAACACTTTGTCAGCACCCGATACATCATTCAGTAGCATCCAGCCAGAAATAGCATCAACAGCATTGTGCCTGCCCACATCCTCAACAAAAACATCAACATGACCCGAGCTTGAGCATAACGCACACCCGTGCACCGCTCCTGCTTGCTTATACACTTTATTGTATTCAGCCAAACCATCAAGCACTTGATAGATTGTATCTGCTGTAAAATCTGAGCATGTAATTGTAAGCTGATCGAGCGATGCCATTACATTACCAAACATTGTTCCTTGACCGCAGCCACTTGTCACTGTTCGTTTTGATAAGATATCGTCGATATTTGGCTGTTGCTGATGCGTTGTTACCGCGACAGCTTCAACATCCCAATCGACTTGAATTGCAATAATATCGCCCAAAGATTGAATTAAACCCTGATTACGCAAATAACCAAGCGTCAACAATTCTGGTTGAGTGCCCATTGTCATCAGCGTGACGATCTCTCTTTTATCAAGGTATATTGTCAGCGGCCTTTCACCGGTTAAAACCATCTCACGGGTTTGCCCGTGTTCATCAACAGCTTGAGTTGAATAAAGCGTATCAATACCCTCATCCGACATCATTGGTCTAGAATCATCCACCTGTGACACTCATATGCCTAAAAATAATGGGCTGCTCACTAATATTAAAATCATGTCCTTCAGGTTTGATATCCATCGATTTAATAATCGCTTCTTTTAATCGTTCAATGTCACCCCGATAACGGCGAATAACGCCCTTAAGATCGACAGAATGTTCCTGACCCAAACATAGCAGTAATCGTCCCTCTGTCGTGACTCGTACACGATTACAACTCTCACAGAAATTATGAGTGTGTGGAGAAATAAGTCCTATTTTGCTTTGGGTATTGGCTAATTCATAATATCGAGATGGCCCACCGGTTTTACTGGCACTTGGTTGCAACTGAAAAGCAGTTTGTAATGTTTCTAATATTTCGTCACTGGAACAAAAACTCTCTTCGCGCTGATGCGTAACCTGTCCCAATGGCATCTCCTCAATATATGAAATATCGAGATCATTCTCAATTGCAAAAGTCGCCAGATCAATAACTTCATCTTCGTTACGACCTTTCATAATGACCGCATTGAGCTTGATGCGCTTAAAACCCGCCTGCTTAGCGGCATCAATGCCCTCTAGAACAGTATCTAGGTCTCCTGTTCGTGTTAGCGCCTTAAATCGGTCTTTTCTCAACGAATCAAGACTTATATTGATGCGATCAACACCCGCCTTAACTAACGGCATAGCATACTTTTTTAACTGAGAACCATTTGTAGTCAACGTTAATTCTTTAAGAGCCGTTGTTTCCTTAAGGTGACCAATTTCAGTCATAAGCCAATCAACATTGCGCCTTACAAGCGGTTCACCACCAGTAATTCGTATTTTTTCTACCCCTAGCTCACAAAAAGCGCGCATTAGGAAAATAATTTCTTCTAACGTGAGCACTTGTTCTCGCGGCATAAATGTCATTTCTTCATCCATGCAATACACACAGCGAAAATCGCATCGATCCGTTATCGACATACGTACATATGTTACTTTTCGACCAAAGCGGTCAATTAATTGGGATTGATTTTCTGACATAATCCTAAGATCGTACCCTCTCCATTAAAAAGTGCAAGCTTAATAAAATATATCTAGCACAACAGCTTGTTTTGTTACTACGATTCGCGTATTATTTCGCGTCTTGGAGAGTTGACAGAGCGGCCGAATGTACTGGTCTTGAAAACCAGCGTAGGTTTATCCCTACCCAGGGTTCGAATCCCTGACTCTCCGCCATTACAACAAAAAAGCCTCTGCTAGAAATAGTAGAGGCTTTTTTATTCCCCCCCCCCCTCTTCAATATTAAAACTTGCCATCCAAACAATAGGAACTTAAAATAGCGTTGTTCAGTCTTAATACTATTACTTGAATCATTAACGGAGATTTTCATGCAATCAAATAGTACTGTCGTTCGTTCAGAAGAATCGATTTTTCAAACCAACAAAGTCATTAAAAACACATATATGCTGTTATCGATGACACTTATTTTTAGCGCCATTGCTGCTTATATCAGCATGGCTATGGGCACATCGTTTGGCATGGCAATTGTTGCTGATATAGTTGCCATCGCACTGTTGTGGTTCGTATTACCAAAAACAGCAAATTCAGCAACGGGTATTCCTGTTATTTTTGCTTTTACCGGTTTACTCGGCTTCGGGCTAGGTCCAATATTAACCCGCTACCTTGCTATGGATCCTTCAATTGTTTCAACAGCAATGGGCGGAACAGGTGCCATTTTCATCGCATTATCTGCTTACGCTATTACAACTAAGAAAGATTTTAGTTTTATGGGTGGCTTTTTAGCTGTAGGTTTATTTGTTTTAATTGGCGCAATGATTTTAAATTTATTCTTACAAATCCCTGTGTTATCACTTGCTTTAAGTGGCGGCATTGTATTGATAATGAGTGGTTTAATTTTATACGAAACATCCGCTATCATTAATGGTGGTGAAACAAACTACATTATGGCTACATCTAGTCTATTTTTATCTATATTGAACTTGTTCACCTCTTTACTACACATCTTAGGTGCACTTTCTGGCGATGATTGATT